>CAYLTX010000066.1:0-34153 GCA_964386725.1 uncultured Bradymonadales bacterium
CGTCAGGGGTGGAGCAGCTCTACCCCGGACTCGGCAAAGCATCACGCCGTTGGGCGAGTGCCGGGGCAGACCTGCTTCGTAGCTCGACTGGATCAGGGCGCCGTGATGGTCCCCTCTGCGGAGAATTCGCCGTACGAGTCATTGGTCACGCCGTCGCCTCCACCAATGCTCGAATCCGAGACGGTCGTCTCATTGCCGTCTCCGCCGAGCACCGACGAGTAGGAACCCGAGGCGGTGTTTGCCCAGCCCGCGACAACTGCAGATCGATAACCCGAGGCTTCGTTGCCGTAGCCCGCAACCACCACGGCCGCCGCATCGCTCGCGATATTTTGGGTGCCGCCGAGGACTGAAGCATAGCTGTCCGTGATGTCATTTTCATCACCGGCCACGATGCCACCGTAGCTGGTATAGTTATGCTCGCGACCCAAGACGAGGTTGTGCGATCCACTCTTGTCGCTGCCGGAGTAGCGCTCCTCGTCATACCCGACGATTAAGTTGCCGGTGCCGTCGGTCGTGCCGGTGGTCGAGCCCGAGCCGTTACGCACGTAGACGTTGACCCCGTCGAAGGTGATCGCGTCTTTGCCGTTGATGGTCGTTGCGCTCATATCGGCGGTCTTGGTCTGCAGCGAGGAGATATCGCTGGAGTTGGTGCTCGTGGTCGACTGGAGCGAGGAGATATCGCTGGAGTTGGCGCTGGTGGTCGACTGGAGCGAGGAAATATCGCTGGAGTTGGCGCTGGTGGTCGACTGGAGCGAGGAGATATCGCTGGAGTTCGAGCCGACCGAAGACTGGAGCGAGGAGATATCGTTGGTGTTGGCGCTGACCGAAGACTGCAACGTGGCGATGTCGCTCGAATTTGAAGTCACGGTCGACTGCAGCGACTGGAGCTCGGTCTCGTTATCCTGGGAGCGGGTCTCGTTGGCGTCGATCTGCGATTGGAAGCCACCTGTGTCGGTCTCCACGTCGCCAACGCGGGTGTCGAGCGAGGCGACGGCCGACTCGTTGTCGTCGATTTGGGTCTGCATATCCTGCTTGTCCTGCTCGAGCGCCTCGACGCGGGCGAGCAGCGCCTCGAGCGCCGCTTGGGAGTTGTCGGCGCCCAGCTGTGCCTGGCTGTCGTCGAAGGCGACGTCGCCGGCGCTGATATCGCCGACGAGATCTTCGGGCGTCTGGCCCTGCAGGGTATGCGCCTCCTCGGCGTTGTCGGCGGTGATCGCGTGCGCGGCGGTTGGCACGGTGCCCAGGGGCATGCGCGCCGACTCGTCGTCGCCGGCGATGTTGATCGATAGATGCGCGTCGGGGTGGCCGCTAAACAGGTCCGAGTCGAGCTCGTCAGCGGCGCCAAGGGCCGTCTCGAACAGCCCCATATCGACCGATAGCGAGACCTCCGACTCCCAGACCACCTGCGAGGAGGAGGCGTCCGGGTAGATCCTAAACGTCACCTGTGTCTCGCCGTCGATGGCCTGTCCGTCGCTGTCGGTCAGCAGCCCCTGCACAGGCACCTGGATAGGCGTGCCGGCCAGCGCGGGCGCAGAGATGAGCGCGACCGCGGCGGTCAAAAGCGCTGCGAGCCATCGGGCGTATCGAGTATGGGCGCGTGTCGAATCTTTCATCGTCCTGTCTCCTCTATATTCTGTCGAGCTGATATTTTTCTTATTTAAATAACTACGTTTCAGGCGCTTCTTCGGCATCACTCCGAGCGCTGTCCGTGCTGGACGCTGCCCGCGCCCATGCGGATGCGGTGATCGGGTGTGTCGAGCGCAGCGCCGCTGCCGCGCGGGCCGACGATGAGTCGGATCTGGTGCTTGGGCGTCTCCAGGCGTGCCCCACCGCTGCTGGGGGCCACAATCGAGGTCTGCGGCGGGGGCGGACCGTCAGTGTCGGGCTGGTCGTCGACGTCGGCGTCGGGTTGGTCGTCAGCATCGGGCTGATGGTCGGCGTCGGGCTGGTCGTCGGCGTCGGGCTCCGTCACGCTATTGGAGTCGTCGGCAGGCGCGTCCCCCTGCGCGCAGCCGGTGAGTCCGGCGGCGCCGATCATGAGGGCGACCAGCGCGACGGCGACGAGCCTGGGGACGGTCTGTGATGACAGGGGCAAATACGTTCGGGTCGGCCGCTTCGGTTGAAGGCGGCACGCCGAATCGAGAAGCGATTTCATGCACTTCATGGCTAGAGATTCCATTCACTGGGGCAAAATCGGACAGTCATATCTCTACAAGTAGCATAACTGTGAACGCGATGCAGCTTGGACCATAGACTCGAGCGAACTCGGCCGTAAATTTGGAGCCAGCCGTGCCTGCGTTGGGCGCGATGAACCATCGATGGCGCCGCCAGGGTGCCGTGATCGGCGAGGAGTCTTATGACTAGTCTCACGATGAAGATCGGCCGGGTTCTGTTTTGGGGGGCGCTCACCCTCTTCGCCGTCGTGGCGATCGGCGCGGTGGCCCTGCAGGCGCCCGCGGTCCAGCAGCGGGTGCTCGTCGAGGTCTCCGAGCGGGTCAATCAGTCCCTCGATGGCGAGTTTCGCGCCGAGCAATTGAGCGGCTCATTGCTGGCCGACTTCACGTTGCACGAGGTTCGGGTGACCGATGAACAAGATCGGGAGGTGCTGACGGCCGATGCGCTCGAAGCCGATTATTCGCTGATCACCGTGCTATTCGGTCAGACGCGCATCGACCATCTCGGCCTGCATAACGCGGTGATCCATGTCACGCGCTATCCCGACGGGACCTATAACCTCACCGAGTTGACCAAAGAGGAGGACGCCGAGCCGGGTGAGGAGCGCCAGATCGACATCTATCGGGTCAGCGTGACCGATGGCGAGCTCGTCTACGAAGACCAATCAGATGACCAAGCCGACCCGATCATCGCACACGAGGTCGAGATGACCGGGAGCATGCCGGTCATCGCGGGCGACGAGCTGAAGGTGCGCATCGCGGCGGTCGGCCTCGAGCTCGAGGCTGAGCCCCTGCCTCGGCGCATGCCCTTTTATGCGACGGGGGTGGAGTTCACGCAGGACGCCGAGGCGTTCGAGCTGTCGGTGGCGGATCTGGCCGTCGAGCAGGACTCGGAGTTGCAGGAGTTGTCCGTCGACGGCGAATTCGCCGCCGAGGGGCAGAAAGGCGAAGGATCGTCGAGCGTGGAGCAGTTCTCCGGACGCTTCGAGTCGTTGACCGTCGCCCCGCGGCTGGCCGCGGCGTTCGCGCCGGTGCCGCTCAAATCGCCAGTCACCCTCGAGGCGTCCTTTAGCGGCGATCTAGAAGCGGTAGATATCGACGGACGCGCCCGGACTCGAGGCAGCGAGCCGTTGGACTTCGACGGTTCGGTAAACCTCGACAAGGGCACCTACGAGTTGTCCGGCCAGCTCGATGACTTCGATGTCCAGGCTTGGTTCGACCTCGACACACCGGCGACCGTTGGGCGCGGGGACTTTTCGCTGCAAGGCGACGGTGACGAAAACACGCTGAGCTTCGACGGCAGCGGCGTGCAGGCACGCCAAGTTGGCTTCGACCAACTCGACGGGCGCGCGGTACTCACCGGCGACGAGGGCGACGAGTCGGTTGGCTACGAGGTCTCGGCGACCGGTTCGGGGATGACCATCGAGGATTATTCGGCGGGCACCTTCGATGTCGATCTCGAAGGCTCGCTCGTTCCGGGAGAAGAAGATGCTCGCCAGGCGCTCGAGCGGCTCGATGCAGCCGGCTCCATCGGCATCCGGGACTTCGGCGCCAACGGCATCGAGGCGGGCCGGATCGACACCGACGTCGACCTCAGCGGCAGCCTCTCGGCGCTGAACGGGGCGATCAACACCACCTTTGGCGGGCTCGGCCTCGGGGAACAGGAGTTTAGCGGCGCCACCGTCGCCCTCGACTTGAGCGAGGATCGAGGCTTCCGGCTCGCTGCGAGCGCCGCGCATGAAGTTTTGCCACAACTGCCCCTCTTTCTTCGCACCAGCGGCTCATACGGTGAGGACTTCAATTCCTGGCGGCTGACCATGCTCGATCTCGGCCGCCCCGGCTTCCTCTGGCGCATGCCCGAGACCAATCGGGTGTTCATCGACGACGGCAAACTCACCGTCGACTCGCTGGTGCTCCAAAGCGGCGAGCAGAGCGTGACCCTCGACGGGACCTACGACCTGAGCGATCCCGACTCGATTCAGTCGCTCTTCGAGGAGTTGGCCGCCAGCGAATTAATGGGGCTGCTCGATCCGGAGCAGCTCGGCGAGCGCCTGTCCGATGTCCTCGGCGATGAGCTGCCCGATGAGTTGCCCGATGAGTTGCCCGGGGAGCTGGATAACTTGCCGGAGGACCTGCGGGAGGGCGTGCCCGACGAGATCGAGGATCTCGTGCCCGACCAGCTCAGAGATCGTCTCCCCGAGGGGTTTCGTCGCTGAGGCTCGTCACCGCGTGAGGCCCCGCCCAAATAGTACAAAGATATCTGAGATAGTGTGGAATGAACTCGCGCCAGGTGCTGTTGGAACTAATGTCGCGACAACAGCAACACCAGCTAAAGCCCAGAGGCTAATTTGGCGCAATCACAGACCGGAGCAACCAGGTGGAGGAAAAACCTGGGGCTGCTTATGGCAGTCACGGCCGGTGCTTTGTGTTTGGTCGCCGGAGTCTCGAGCGCCGCCGCACAAAGTTGTCCGCTGACCGGCTCCGCCGCCGCCGGGTTTGATTGCGGCGAGCATTATACACCGCCGATGGCCCTGAATCGGGTCGCTGCGGCCGGGCCCGAGCTCCCATCAGGGACGGGTTCGACGACCGTGCTCGGTGGTGTGGGCCATGCGGCCGCGACGTCCTTCCTCGGACACCATCAGTCGACTGCACCTGCGTATACCCCGCAGTCGTCGCTCAAACAGCCACTCTTTCACATCGCGCCGAAGCAATCGCCGCCCGCCGAGCCGGCGGGATGAGGCGACGCGTGGAGCTCTCTCTGCGTGCGCAAACGGCCAGTCCCCTCGTCGGGCACCCGGTCGCGTGTTTTTCGCGGCTGGGGCGCACGAGGGTAACAATGCCGATCTGCAGGTTCAGATATCCTGTGATCGTGCGAGATCTTGCGATGTAAAGGCAGCTTATGAACAACGACACGAACACCTTTGATGGATGCACCGACCATGTGGGCCCGAACGGGTTCGCCGAAAACAACCCGAAAGTGGATGCTCAGCTCGAAGAGGAGCTGCGGTGGATGGGCCTCAATATGCTGGCCCTCTTGGGCAAGTATCCGCCGGCGAGCAGCAAATGCGCTGCATCTCAGCTCATCCTCTTCGCCTCGAACGTCTACGCCGGGGACCACCCCGAGCGTTTCGCGCATATGTGCCGCGGGCTGCAGATGATGAACGAGGGGCGGTTCCGCCTGGCTCTCGGGGAGTTTGAAGCGGTGCTCCAGGGCCGGGTCGACCGGGGCTTCGAGCCGATGCGAGAGCTCGCCCTTCAGGCACATTCGCTGTGTCTGCAGCACCTCGACTATGACGACGAGGCGCTCGAGCAATTCACGCGCCTGCTGCATACTAAATTCGAGGAGACGCGCGACTACGGCGAAGGTGACCACGTCGCCGAACTGCTCGGGCTGGTACGCTCCGAGGCCAGGTAAGTAGCTCAATTGCCTCAAAGCCCGACTGGCCCTCCTGGCCGGTAGGTCATCGGCGCCCCGAGTTGATTATTTACAATCAGCTCGGGGCGTTTTTGTATTTGTTCGAGGTGCTGATTTTGGGGGCGCAGTTTTTTCCCGCGATAATATACCAGCGCATTTTTTTCGCCGTATGATCTAGGTCATATAGGGACCGATGGCGAAAAAAGTGCGCGATCGTGGCTGGGGTGGCTGCTGGAGGCCGAAAGAATAGATGTGCGGGGGCTGGATCGGGTTTTGCTTATAACGAACACGACCGGGGGGCAGGCCAGGCAATCGCACCAATTCAATCAGCAGTCGTATTATGACCCAATCTGCCGCATCCCAAAGGCTCGGCCCTTACGAACTCGTCCGCAAGGTCGGCGAGGGGGCCGCGGGCGAGGTTTTCCTCGCCCGCCATTCCATTCTCGAGCGTGACTACGCGATCAAAGTGCTGCGTTCGGAGTATGTCTCCAACGAGTATTTTACCGAGCGCTTCCTGCAGGAGGCGCGTCACGCCGCTCAGCTCATCCACCCCAACATCGTCCCGGTGGTCACCGCCGACCGCGACGGCGACACCTATTATCTCGTCATGGAGTACGTCGACGGCGTCTCCCTCGACGAGTTGGCCGACAACAAGCCGCTCGAGCCGCGCCGGGCGGTCAACTATGTGCGCAAGATCCTCGGTGGGCTGGATTACGCCCACCAGCAGGGGCTTTTGCACCGTGACGTCAAGGCCGAGAACATCCTGCTGGGCGGCGATGGCGAGCCGAAGTTGACCGACTTTGGCCTGGTGTTGCACGTCGAGCAGGAGACTCGGCTGACCGCCCAGAACGCGGTCGTCGGCACGCCCAATTATATGGCACCCGAGCAGTGGCGGAGCGAGGAGCTCGACGTGCGCGCGGACGTCTTCTCCGCCGGCGTGCTCCTGTACTTTCTGCTCACCAGCCGCTTTCCGTTTCCGGGCAAGACCCCCGTGGAGGTGCTGCACCGCATCACCTCCGGGGAGCATACCCCGCTGGGTTTGTTGCCCATTCGCACCAATTCACCGGTGGCCGCTGCCGAGCTTCGCTCCGCGTTGACCGCGATGGTCGACCGCGCGCTGGCCCGTGAGCGCGACGAGCGCTTCGAGTCGGCCGCCGACTTTGCAGACGCGCTCGAGGTGTGGCTCGAGGAGGCCGGAGGTGCGACTCACATCTCGCAGCTCGACGAGCCGACTCGACCCCGAGAGCCGATATCATCGACAGGCTTCAGCAGCGCCGAGAACCTCGAACTTCATTCCACAGGACGTCAACCTTCTCCTGGAACGCAGGACCCGACCATGACCCACGATAGCGTCAACCTCAGTGTGAGCCCCGTCGAAATCGCCGAGAACACCTACTGGGTGGGAAAGCGCCCCGACGACGAGATATTTTTCGCCAACCCGTATCTGCGCCATTTTCCGGGCGCCGACGGTCAGGGCGACTTCAACTTGTTGATCGACCCCGGCTCCAGCTCCGACTTCAGCGTCGTGCAGTCCAAGGTCAGCCAGGTGATCGGCAGCATCAAGAAGGTCTCGTCGATTTATATCAACCACCAGGACCCCGACGTGGGCTCATCGGTGGGGCTGATGATGGGCCGATACACCCCGAAGGCCTATGTGTTGTGCAGCGAGGATACCTGGCGGTTGGTCCACTATTACAATATCCCGCGCAAGCGTTTCGTGGCGTTGGAGAAGTATCCCCGGGGCTTGCGGCTTCCGACCGACGACGTGGTCGTGCCGGTGCCAAGCCCGTTTTGCCACTTCGTGGGCGCGGTGATGCTATACGATCCGAGCACCCGGGTACTCTTTAGCGGCGACTTATTCGGCGGGTTGACCGACCGCGGCGCCAAGGGACTATACGCCGACGACTCGGATTGGACGGGCATGCGCGCCTTCCACCAGATCTATATGCCCACCCAGAAGGCGCTGCAAAACGCCATCCACAACATCCGCCAGCTCGATCCCTTCCCCGAGATCATCGCCCCGCAACACGGTCGGGTCATCACCGGTCACTACGTCCGGGAGTATCTCGAGCGGCTCGAGCATCTGCCGGTCGGCCTGGATATCCTCGAGGATCGCCACGCCTCCGACGACGAGCTGCAGGCGTGGACGACGGTGCTCTCGCGTGTCCTGGAGGCCGCCAAGGCCGCCCTGGGCGACCAGGCCGAGGTATTGCTGGCCGACGACCCCAACCTGAGCGGGATCATCACCTTTACCGGCTCGGGGGTCGAGGTCACCTCGTTGGGCAAGACTTCGGTGGAGCGGGCCGTACGCCTGTTGTGCGACCACGTGCCCCGCTCGGTGGGCAGCTCGCTAAAATACGAGGCGATCTTCGCCGCCAGCGAACTCGATTTGCCCACACCGATGATCGAATTGGACGAGGAGGGCGAAGGCGCCGGAGCGGCGCCCGAGGAGGTGAAGCGCTCGCCCGACTTCAAATTGGCCAGCGCCGAGTAGGCGCGAGAGGGCGGGTCTCCGAAGGGGATGAGGTAGGGAAAGCTAGCGCTCTAGCTCCTCGGAGACCTGCTCGACGCGTGCGCGCACCGCCTCGATGGCCTCCTGGGCGCTTCCGTGCTCGTCGTCGGTGGCGCGGCGCGCGGCGTAGACGGCCGCCGGGGGGACGACGTCGAAGCGAAACCGGCGAAGCCTGCCCGCCTGCACGTGGGGCCGGGCGGTCACGTCGGGCAGCACGGTCACGAAGCGCCCGCTCTTGCATACCTCCAAATTCGAGGTGAGCAGGGTGATGCGCATCCCGATTTTCCGACCGATATCCGACGGCCAACCGTCCATCACCGCGCCGGTATCGCCGATGGCCGGCACCGAAAACGGGTGCTCGAGCAGCTCGTCGAGCTCGAGCTCTCCGGCCTCGAAGAGCGGATGTCCCTTCCCGCAATAGACCGACGCCGGAGATTCGCCGAGTTTGAGCACCTCGAGGCCCTCGAAGGTCATATGCTCGTAGACGAAGGCGACGTCCAACGTGCCTCCCATCAATGCCTCGGCCGCCTCACGGGTGCGAAGATTCTGCAGGATGGGCTCGAGCTTCGGGTGCTCTTGGGTGAGTTCGAGCATCGCCGGCAGTACGTAGTGATTGGTCAATACGCCCAACGACGACACCCGAAGCGGCCCGGAGAATGGATCCTCGGTCACCGCGCGGACCCCCTGCTCGACGTCGCCCATCCCGTCACGCACCGCATCCAGCAGCTTCTTGCCGTTCTGGTTGAGCACCAGCCGCCGTCCCGACCGGTTAAATAGCGAACGACCCAGCCGGTCTTCGAGCAGCCCGAGCGTGCGCGAGATCGCCGCAGGGGTGACGTGCAGCCGCTCGGCGGCCGTCGGCAGATGCTCGGTCTCGGCGACTGCCCGAAACGTCGGCAGCCAATTCCACACATCGTGTAACATAGGGGTTCAGGGGTCCAGGGGTCCGGGGGTCCAGGAAAAGCGTAACGGCAACGGCAACGGCAACGGCAACGGCAACGGCACGTATCATTAAGCAAATATGAACAGTCTATCAAGATCATTCAAATTTATTTGTGTCAATCCGGTCGTTAGTCTTCAAAACACGTTGATGAGAGACCACTGAGCAACCGGAGGACGCGATGCGTTGGAATGAGGCGATATATTGGCTGATGGCAATGATTCTGATCGGCTCGGCTGGAGTCGGCTGTGTCTCGCAAGGAGAGGGGGGCGGTGACGGTTGGGGTATCTGCGACGATTGCGACGGGGCGGCAGACCCGCAGGTCGTCGAGCCCGACGAGGTGCCCGTAGGTGAGCAGGAAGATGTGGCGCCGACCAGGCTCAGTGAACTCGAGCCGTGTGCGCCGCGGGCCGTCGGGCTTCGTGTTGATAATGTCCCGGAGCTTCCCGCCGAGGTGGTCGACGGCCACTGCCCGCTCGAGCAGAAGTCCTATGACAACGACGGTGATGGCGAGTCGGAGCGAGTGACTAGGTGGACCCGCCACGGCGATATGATCGAGCAGGTGATCGAAGACCGCGGGGGCGTCTGGAAGGAGACGACCTTCGAGGTCGACGCGGCCGGCGAGCTGAGCCGTGTTCACCAGCGTCAATATAATCTGTACTACGGCGCGGGCCACATGGATCAAGAGTGGACCTTCGACGGCCGAGGGCGGCTCACTTCGTATACCAAGCAAAGGTGGCTCGAAGAGGACGGCGTCGACATATTGCAGAGTGCCCATCAGATCGATCAGACATGGCGAGACGGGCGGCTGGTCGCACGAACTGAGGACCGCTCCTACGGCGAACGAGACACCCGCAAGGCCTACGAGTGGCGATACGACGAGCGCGGGCAGTTGGCCGAGGCGCTGGTGAATGCTTCGCCGTCGGGGGCGTCACAGCGATCGGTTTGGACCTACGAGGACGGCCGTCCGGTCGCCGTCGAACGCAGCCTCGATGAGGTGACCACCGTGCGCCACGAGTGGCAATATCACGACGGCGGAGTCGTCGCGGCTCACGACGTGGAGTATGGCCCACACGGCCTCGGCGAGAGCGCCGCGGACATCTACGCCACCTCGGCCGACGTGGTCGACACCTACCACACGCCAAGTCCCTACGTACTCTACTCGCCGTACAGTCAGGTTCGCAGTCCCTGGCGCGCCGCCAACCCGCAGGTGGACGCTCAGCGGGAGTGCTACACGCTCCCCAGCAGCGCCGGCCACGGCTATCCGCACGACGAGCCGGCCTACAGGCTCGGTTGGGCTGAAGCCACCGAGGGCATTCGGTTCTCGTCGAGCTACGGCAGCCACGGCTACGCCTATGGCTATGGAGAGCCGCTCTGGTACGGACACGCCGGGGTCGGCACACCGTGGCCTGCAGGCCAGTACGGCGCGAACGGCGTCCTCACAGCGCAACTCGAATACGACGCCCGGGGACGCATGGTCGGCGAGACGCTGAACCTGGCGCCGTACGCCTCCGACGGGGCCGAGGCCGGCTCACAACAGGGCGTACCGGAGCCGACGCGCATTGAGAGACGCCGCCGCTTTGGCGAGACGGGCCTGCTCGACGATCAAATCACCGTCGAAACCGTCGAGGAGACTCACGAGCGGAGACTCAGCTTCGAGCGCAGCCCCGAGGGACATATTTTGCAACGTGAGTTGCTTGGAGAAGACGGGCGGTTGGCCTTCCAGACATGGGCTTATGATCGCGAGAGCCGCGTCACCGGCCACGGGGTCCACATCGCCGAGCACGACCAGCAATATCGGATGACGCTGCCCGACCTGTTGCGAGCAGACTTCGAGGAGCCGGCGCACACCGGGAGCTACGAGCGCCGCTTCGACGAGCGCGGCCGCGTGGAGTTCGTCGGCGCCGAGGAGCATCGAGACACCACGCAATTCACCGAGATCACGATCGACCACGGGGAGCATGGCCCCCTCGAGGAGACCCGCACGTACTCGAGCGAGAACGGCGAGTCGGCCTCTCGGACCACTTATGGATACGACGACGCCGGAAGAAAGGTCAGCGAGCGACGCGATTACGACGGTGACGGGACAATCGATGCCGCGACCGACTATGTCTACGAGGGCGACCGGTTGGTCGAGGTCATCGAAGCAAACGGCAATACCACGCGAGTCACCGGGATGTCGTACGTGTGCGAGTGAGGCGTGCTGAGGGCGTGGCGCTTCGACTCTCGAAGGTCTGCTGCGCCCTCAGATTGTCTCTCCGCGTTGAATGTGTGAAGCTTCGCCGAGCTTCGCATCTACATGACAAAATCTGACCCTCAGGGAGAAGGCAATGTTGGAAGGAAAGCTCCAGGTGATGTTGTACGTAAGTGACCTCAAGCGCAGCGTCGAGTTCTATCGCGACCGCCTCGGTTTTGGGTTTAGCGGCTACTGGGACGACGCCACGAACGAGGTGGTCGAGGACTGGGACGACGTCGAGGAGCCGGGTTACGCCGAGGTCACCGTCGGCGAGGACGCAGTGGGGCTGCACCCGGACCCCGACTTCGAGCCCGGTCGCACGCGTATCAAGATCAGCTTCACCGTCGACGACGTCGACGCCATCTACGAGGCCGCCGTCGCCGACGGTGTCGTCGAGGCCACCGAGCCGGAAGACTTCCCCTGGGGCGCGCGCATGTTCACCATCACCGATCCCGACGGCCACGAGATGGACTTCGTGCAGCCGCTCGGTTGAGTGGAGTCTCGCATGTCTCGGGGTTTGCGAGCAGTTCCAGACACTCGCTGCGTGATCCTGATTCGCCACGGTTTTTGGTTCTTGGTTCTTGGTTCTTGCGCTCGTCCTGAAGTTGTAACCAACTGTTCTCGACAATTGCACGGACTTCCATGCCCTCTTTACCTCGCTGGCGCGCCACGAGGGCATCCCCGCCCGCTTCGAGATCGGCTTCCCCGTGCCCACCGATCGCAACGAAGGTACCATCGGCGGGTACCACTGCTGGGTCCAATTCTACCTGCCGGAGGTGGGCTGGACGCCCATCGACGCCTCCGAGGCCAAAAAGCACCCCGAGATGCGCGACGAGTTCTTCGGCGCACACCCCGTCGACCGCATCCAATTCACCGTCGGCCGCGACCTCGAGCTGGGAGATGGTCACGAGGCCGGGCCCCTGAACTACTTCGTCTACCCGCACGTCGAGGTCGCCGGCGAGCCATACGACGGGGTGGAGACCGTGTTTGGCTTTGCGGAGTCGGAGGGTTGAGGCCCGTCAGCCCGAAGCTCTCCGGCTTAGCTGACCGGAGCGCGGCATGCTAGGCCGCATTCGTGTGACGAGCGCGGGCAAGCCGTTCGCCCGCCGAGGAACACGGAAACGTATCAACGTCACTGTCCCCGCTGCTCCGCTCCAATTGACCGGCGACGTGGCCGCGCCTGTAGGGTGGCCGACACCTTTTTCGGCGAACGAATTGTCATTCGGAGTGGAATTGCCTATCTTGTAACTGAGTTAAACTCGAGAGGCCACGGAATGAGCCGCCCCAAAGTCGAAGATCTCATGGACGAGATCCAGCGTCATCTCGATGATGACGCGTACGATCTGAGCCATCACGCACGCGTGAGAATGAACCAGCGTGACGTGGACTTAGCTGAAGTTCGGTTTGTCCTACGCCACGGTTGGCACGAGAAGCGCAAAGACTCATACGAAGAAGCGTATCAGTCTTGGAATTACGCCATTCGCGGCAAGACGGTCGACGAAAAGAGGCTTCGCGTCATCGTCGCGTTCAATGAAGAGATGCTTGTCATCACCGTCGTCGATCTCGACGCCGATTAGCTTGGTGGAGAAACCATGGAACGCAAAATTGCCGAACGCTACGTCGATACCAGCCTCGGATTTCCCATCACGCTAGTCGATGTGCCGATGAAGAGCGTACGTGGGGAGTGGATTCCCGACCTGCCTTTGAACGAATTCCAGCAGGTGGTGCTGTGGATGTTGGCGCATATGGATGCACCGTTGTCAGGCCGACAGGTGCGTTTTGTGCGCCATTGGATGGAAAAAACTCAGCAGGAATTTGCGGACATGCACGACGTATCCCATGTGGCCGTGTCCAAATGGGAGGCCAAAGGCGAGCAACCCACGGCGATGACGAAGGCCACAGAGGTCTTGCTTCGACTCAATATTCTTACGGAGTTACCGGAGGTGGTTTGGGATCGTCTCAGCGGGCCGAATTCGGGGGCCAGCAAGCCGGAGAGCCTGAAGCAACTCCTCGAAGAGATCGGCCATTTTGAGCTGGGCCCCCAGCACGACCGAGAATTAACGGTGCCCGCCGGTGAGGTCGTGCGCTCGGGGCGATTGCCGCTTCGGTGATTCTTAAGACTACAACGTCACTTTCCCGGTGGCGCTTCGTATTGGTGCCGGGGACGATGTTGGCCGCTAAGGTCAGACAAGACCCGTGCACGGTCAAGCCGCATAAAAACGTGCACGTCCACGTCTGATGATCCCACACATCTCTGCAGCTGACTCGCTTTTGCCTCTCAAGGCGCCGTTGTTTGGCGCCGCGCCGAGACGAAGCGAAGCGGAGTCGAGGCTCTGTAGCCGGGGGCGAGTGCGAGGGCTTTTTCCGAGCACTCACCCCCGGAGCACGCAGGGCCGTCGCAAAAAACGCTCCGGCGCACGGTCAACCCGCATAAACGGCGCCAGACAGCGGCGCCTTAAAGGCCAATACCCAGCTAACTCGAAAGATGTGATCGATGATTAGACGTGAACGTACACGTTCAAGGGCTCGAGCCGACCTTGAAGTATGTTCTGGGCGACCGACATTTCCAACGAGTGCCGTCTGGCCGTTATGATCCCGTGGAGGACACCATGAACAGCAAGAATTATCCCAGCGCAAAGCCGTTTCTTCCCGACAATCTCGACTACGATGCCCTGGCCGACGCCGCCGCAGGCTGCCAGGGATGTCCGCTATACGAAGACGCCGACCATGTCGTTTTCGGGGAGGGGGCGACCGAGGCCCGGCTGATGTTGGTCGGGGAGTCTCCCGGCCGTTCCGAGGACGAGCAGGGCCGGCCCTTTGTGGGCAGCGCCGGAGGGTTGCTCGACCGGGCCCTCGAGGACGCCGGACTGGCCCGCGAGGACGTCTATATCACCAACGCCGTCAAGCATATCCGGTGGGGCTCGACCGACGGCGCTCGCTCGCCAAAGGCGCCAGGCGTCGCCCACATTGAGGCCTGTCGGCCCTGGCTCGACGCCGAGATGCAGATGGTCACGCCCCAGCGAATCGTGGCGTTGGGCACCCGGGCTGCGCGCAGTGTGCTCGGCGAAGAGGTGACCATCTCGAAGAGCCGCGGCGAGTTTCACAAATCGCTGTGGGGCGTCGAGGTCGTGGTGACCTATCATCCGGCCGCCGCGCTTCGCTCGCCGTCGTCGGGGCAACGAGATCGGATCTACGATAATTTGGTCGAGGATCTGCGTCTCGCCCAGCGTCCTCCTGAGGGGCCGCGGCCTGAAATGAGGGCTTGAGGCTTGGGGAACTGCGGGCTTGGGGAACTGCGGGCTTGGGGCTTGGGGAACTGCGGGCTTGGGGCTTGGGGCTTGGGGAAAGGCAAAGTGCGAAAGACCACCGCCATTCTGCTCACTCCTCTGCGCTGTTCTGCCAGGGCCATTTGCCGGTCATCTCGACCTCGAGGGTGAAGCTCAGAAGCGTTCGGATGGCGACGATGATGCCCAGGGTGGCTAGGCTGTACAGCGTGAACTCGACGGCGATTGTTCTGATGATGTCCGAGGCGACCAGCAAGTCGAGGCCCATCAGGACGCCGCGGATCACCGCGTGGCGGTAGCGGCGAAACAGCTCGTCGCCCTCCATGCGCTGGAAGAGATTGATCACCGCATGCACGGTCGCGACGATCACGACCATGCAGATGATCACGATGCCCAGGACCTCGAGGGCGGCGACGGTCTGCTCCGCCATCGTTTTGACGAACTCTTGCAACGGAACTCCTGCGCGCACATCCCAGCGTCAATACGGCGGTTCAGTACAAATAGTCGTACATCTTCCCGAGCGCCCGCGTCTTCACGTATTTGACCAGCCAGAGGCCGGCCAGCGACTCGAAGCGATACTCCTGGCGAGCGTCGACGATATTCTGGGCGGCCCGGCTGTCGAGGCTAACCGCGTCGTCGAGCTGTTCAAGCGAAGCGGTGTTGGCGAGCTCGAGGATGCTGAGAGCGACCGGCCAGCAGGTCGCCAGGGGGCGGCCGTCTTCGTCGAGCTCCTCGGGGCAGCGGCCGTCGACGTAGAGATAATCGTATAGCTTCCGCACGCCGTGCTCTTTGAGATAGTGCATCTCTTTGAGGTCGGCCAGCGTGTGGAACGGGGTCTGCTCACGCGTGGCCATGATGTCGTCGACGGCGCGCAGGTCCAGGCCCGCCCAGTCGTCGAGAGCTTCGCGCGAGGCGCTATTGGCGAATTCGACGATCATATGGGCGACCGGGGCGCAATCGGCCAGGACGTAGCCGTCCTCGTCGAGCTCCTCGTCGCAGCGCCCCATCGGGAAGCGCTCGTAGTCGGGATAGAAGAACTCGGTGCCCTGGCGGTCGATCTCGGTCAGCTCGAGCGACCAGTCGCCGTCGCCGTTGCATTGCGGGTAGTGCATCACCGAGCGCGAGTCGTATTCGGTGACCGGGCGGTACTCCTCATCCTCGAAGCACCACTGGTAATTGGTCTCCGGACGGGTGTGCTCGTGGCGAAAGCCGAGCACGTGGCCCAACTCGTGGCGCAACACGCCCTCCATCGTCAGGTTCTCGGCCAGCTCACCGCTTCCGCTCAGCGAGTCGTCCATCGCCGGCAGGTTGATGCGGACCTGGCGATCTTGGTTGTCATAGTCGGGGAAGAACGCCCGGGCGAAGTACGTGGCGTCTTGCGGAGCGGTAGTGACCGGAAAGATGACCGCGTCGCTCTCGAACTCGCAGTCGCCATCGGCCTCGGGTACGTAGCGGAATTTGAGGTGGCCGTGCTCTTCCCAGGCCCCTGCAGCAGCGCTCATTGCCTCGATGACCTCGCCTTTGCGCTCACCGAAGGCGTCGTCGACGCAATAAGTCAGGTCCAGGCGCTCCGCGCGTGTCCAGCGAGTATCCACGCCCTCCGCGTGGCGTACGGTCAGCGCACTGTCGCCGCCGACCCGTGCGTCGTAAAAGTCGCGAAGGCCCTCTTCACCGCCGGGAATCGGCAGGTCGCCCTCGGTGATGCAGATATCGGTGTCCGGCTCGCAATAGACCCGGTCGCGGAACTCCTCGAAGCTGATCGTCTCGGAGGTGTCTCCCCAATTGTCGGCCTTTCCGCCGTAGGAGTCGTCCTCTTCATTGGCCGGCGAGTCAGTGCCGTCCGTGTCCGAACAGGCGCCGAGGGCGACGATCGCCACACAGGCGAGCAGTCGGTAGCAAGCGTCGAGCGAGAATTTGCGGGAGAACATGTCAGTGCCTCGATCAAAATTGGCGGATACAAAGGCATCGTATTGTAGATAGTTTAATTGTGCAAAGCTGCCGCCATTCATAGACTAAGGACGACCAGGTAAATAGTCTTCCGCGTGCGGCCGTGGAAATCAGCCGCGGGGCGTTTAGCTTGCCACATCGAGTTTTCCTCCGGCCGAGCCAGACGATATGGACGACCTCAGAATTAGCCGACGCACGGCGCTCAAGGCCCTGGGGGCAGGGTTTGCGACGGCCGCGTTCTTCCCGTTCGGGGTTGCCGCCAGCACCGACGAGTTGATCACCCGAGCCATTCCCTCGAGCGGCCAGAAGTTGCCGGTCATCGGCATGGGCACCTGGCGCACCTTCAACGTCGGAGCCGACAAGAAGCTGCGCGACCAGCGAACCGAGGTGCTCGAGGCGTTCTTCAAGGGTGGCGGCCGAGTGATCGATTCGTCGCCGATGTACGGCTCTTCCCAGGAGGTCGTCGGCTACGGGCTCGACAAGCTCGGCGCCGAGGACAAGGTCTTCTCCGCCGACAAGGTCTGGACGCGCGACGGCGACAAGACGCGCGCGCAGGTCGCCGAGTCCAGAGAAGAGTGGGGCATCGCCCGCTTCGATCTGATGCAGGTCCACAACCTGCTCGCCTGGCGAGAGCATCTGGAGACGCTCCAGGAGATGAAGGAAAAAGGCGAGATTCGCTACGTCGGGATCACGACCTCGCACGGGCGTCGCCACGACGACTTCGTGAAGATCATGGAGTCCCACGAGCTCGACTTCGTCCAATTCACCTACAATATCCTCAATCGCCGGGCCGAGGACCGCCTCTTGCCGCTGGCGGGCGAGCGCGACATCGCCGTGCTCATCAATCGGCCGTTCGGCGGCGGCAGCGTCGTCGACCGATTCCAGGCAGGCGCGCCGCTGCCCGAATGGGCCAGTGAATTCGATGCTGAAAATTGGCCGCAATTCTTGCTCAAATTCATCGTCTCCCATCCCTCCGTGACCTGCGCCATCCCCGCGACCACCAAGGTCGAGCATATGCGCGAGAATATGGGCGCAGCCCGCGGCCGGCTGCCCGACGTGCGGATGCGAAAGCGCATGCTCTCTTATGTCCAGTCGCTATAATGGGAGAGCTCTCCACATATTCGCTGATGGACTTCTTTCCGTTTGGTCCGGAGGTCTATTTTCGGCTCTTCGTGCGCCAAAATGAGGCCGTCTGGCCGGCGCATATAGTCGTTATATTATTGGGGGTTGCCGCGATCGCGCTGGCCTGGCGGGGCCGCGGCCGCTCGGTCGGGCTCATCTTGGGCGCATGTTGGGCCTTTGTCGGCTACACCTTCCACCTCGAGCTTTACGCCAACCTCAACTGGGCCGCCGAGCATTTTGGGTGGGCGTTCATCGCCCAGGGCGCGCTTCTGGCCGGAGCGGGCCTGCTCGGCCGCCTCGACCGCGCGTCTGACTCCGACGCTGACTCCGACACAAAACAAGCCCTCGATCGCGCCGGCTGGCTGGGCCTCGGGCTGGCCGTCTTCGCGCTGGCCATCTTCCCGCTGCTCGGGCCGCTATTGGGGCGCGAATGGACAGGCGTCGAGATCTTCGGCGTCGCCCCGGACCCGACGATCATCGCGACCTTTGGCCTGCTGCTCACCGCGCGGCGCCCGCAATGGTTGCTCCTGCTCGTCCCGCTCCTGTGGTGCGTGGTCAGCGGTGCGACCGCGTTGGCGATGGACGCCCCGGCGAGCTTCGCCACGCCGGTGGTCGGACTCATCGCGCTCCTCGCGACCTCCTGGAAGTCGCTTCGCCACGCGCTTCGGTGAGCGAGCCATATAAGTGAAAAAATTGAGTTTTCTTGGTTAACTTCTATAATGCGGCGCGTGGACACTGAGATTCTGCACCAGCGCCCGAGTCGAGGCGTCCTCGAGGAATACTTCAGAATCAAGCCGTGGATGATTGTTGCCGAGTTGGAGCGCCATTCGCTGGAAGACGGATCGATTCGTGCGCCGCGAGCGCACCCGGCTTCTGGTGGGAGGAATCGTATTGATCGCGCTGGCCGTCTTGCAGGCGGTCGGCGGGCTCGACGCTGCCCAGTCTCAGCTCGATCGGTGGTATTTCGAGCTTCGCGGCGAGCGCGACTCCGGCGCCCGGGTCATCTTGGTGACCGTGGATCAATCCTATGTCGATCGCGTAGGAGAGCCCCCGTTCGCAGATTCACAGCTCGAGGCGCTGACCCGATCGCTGAGCGAAGCCAAGCCCGCAGGCGTGGCGGTCCACTGGCTGCCGGGTGTCTTCGAGCCGGCGGCCGGTGTGGCGTCGATCTGCTCGACTCATCGGCGAGTGATCTTCTTTGGCGCCTCGCCGCGCCCGTCGAATCTGCCGACGGCATGTGCCTGGCACGAGACGACCGAACTCGAGCCCGGAGGAGCCCTGAGCTTGCCGGCCGCAGAGCGCCCGTTGCTCACAAAGATCTGGTCGTGGGCAGGTATCCGGCCTGATGCGATGGATTCTGCGCCCCTCGAGATCAACTATGTCGGTGGAGAGGGCCTGCCACGGCTCTCGGCGGCGCACGCAGTCTCCGACGACCTCTCCGGAGAGATATTTCGCGACGGTATCGTGTGGGTCGTCCCCAGCCTGCCCGGCACCGCGCAGGTCGACACGCCCCTGGGCGCGATGCCCAGCGCCGCGGTGCGCGCGGAGGCCGCCGCCACCCTGATCGACGATGCCCAATTCGACACCTGGGTGTGGCCGGCTTATGTGTTGCTTATTTTAGGCGTCTTCGCAGGGGCATGGCTGTCGCGAAAATCCTTCGGTGTGCCCGCACTCGTGGTGCTCGGGCTTGTGTGGTTTGGCCTGGAGGTGCTCGCTTTTTCCTTCGAAGTGCGCACGCAGACGCTGGTCGCCATCATCGGGGCCTGGAGCTCTTTTCTGGGAATGCAGGGGATCCGCGTCTTTGAAGACGAGGTGCGCGATGAGATTCGCGAGCGCCTCTCGGGAGCGGTGCGCCATGCTGACCAGCGCCGCGCCTTTGTCGCCGATGATGACACTGGTTTTTGGGCGGGGCTGCTGACCCGGACTCGCAAGCTGTTGCCGGTCGAGCAGGCGGCCCTGGCGGAGCTGCCCCCCGATAGCTGGTGGATCGAGTTTCGCGCGTTCCACCAGATGGACGAGGCGGATATCGACGAGCGCCGCCGCGATGTGCGCAGGGCGCCGTATCGCGTCGGCTTGGAGCAGGGCCGGGCGTCGACGACCACGACTTACCTGAGCGACGAGCGCTTCGAGACGATCCTCGTGCCGCTGCATGCGGGCGGGCGACTGCGGGGGTTCTGGTTTGTCTTCGCCGCCGACGCCGACGCATTCTTGCGCCACCACCGCCCGCTTATCGGTCGTATCGCCGCTCAACTCGCCCAGGAGATGTATTGGCGCCAGCTCGAGCGCGAGGCGCCGGGGCTGCTCCAGCAGCGAATGAAGGCCGCCGATGAGGTCATGGAATCGGCGCTGGCGGCGATGGAGCGCCTGGAGCTCGACCGGCGCACCCTCGAGGACGTGGCGGAAAACGCCCGCGTCGGGCTGATGATGACCAATTTATTCGGCGAGGTGACCTTCGAGAATTCGACCATCGCCGGGCTGTTGGTCGACCGGCAGGGGCAGCCGCTCGAATACGGCTCGTTGGCCGAGCTGGTCGCCACGGTCCGCCAGGAGTCGGTGGCGGTGGCCACCGAGCGCCTCCAGCAGGTGCTGGTCGACGACGAACCGCTCGAATTTCGCGCCCGGCTCGGCGGCGTGCCCGAGCGCCAGGTTCATTTTCGCGTGGCGTTGGCCCACCGCCAGGCCGGCGATCCGATGGCCAATCAATCCGGCGCCGACCGCCAGGTCACCGGCATGAGCGTCACCGCCGTCGACGTCACCCGCGCGGTGGCCCAAGACCGTCAGAAGCTCGGGTTGGTGCGCTCCATTCATACTCGCGCGGCGGACGTGATGAGCGTGGTCACAGGCTACAGCCAGGTCTTGGCGATGAGCGACGGGCTCGGCGAGGCCGAGCGAGAGCTGGTCAGCGGGCTGCAATCGAGCCTGGGCGATATGAATCATATGCTCGACGACTTCGCCAACGTGCTCGACCCGCCCAACCAGGAGGCGATCGAGCGCCTGCCGGTGGCGCTGCAGCACGTGGTGCGCGAGGCTCTGCGCAGCACCGAGGACACCGTCGAGTTGCCCCACATCGAGTTGGATATGCCCGAGGACCTGTTGACCGCCGAGGGCCACGCCGAGTCGTTGCAGCGCGCCCTGAAGCTCATTTTGGTCGACAGCCTGGAGTTTGTCGCCCAGGCCGATAAAATCACCATCCGCGCCGATGACGGCGACGGCCAGGTCTCATTGAGCCTGGACGTGCCCGGGTTGGGCCTGCCGAACGCGCTCATGCAGCGTCTGCTCGAAGCGTCTCCCGGTGACGTCAGCCGCGACGACAACCGCCTGGTCATCAGCAAGAGCTATGTCGAGGCCGGCGGCGGCCGCTTCGACGCCGCCAGCTCCGTGGACGGCGGCACCCGTTTCGTCATCAGCCTTCCCAAGCACGGTTCCGAGATTGATTGAGTTGTTCCCTCTCGAGATTTTCCCGGGCGGAGGCTTTGACAGTTCGGTCATCACGATCGTCCTGGTGGGATTGGTATGCCTTTGGGCGTTGGCCGAGGCCTTCGGCTTCGTCTTCGTCGGCCTGGTGGTGCCGGGCTATTTGACCAGTGTGTTCATCATCGCGCCGTCGAGCGCGGCGATCGTGCTCATCGAGGGGCTGATCACCTACGCGCTGGTGCGTGGGCTGTCCGACGGGATGGGCCGCGCCGGGGCCTGGTCGCCGTTTTTCGGGCGCGACCGCTTCTTCGCTTTCGTCATCACCAGCGTGATCGTGCGCCTGGTCGGTGAGCTGTGGCTGTGGAGCGCGATCTGGGATCTCACCTTGGAGTTGACCGGCCGCGCGCTGCCCCCGCCCGGGCCGCTCAACTCCGTGGGGCTGGTGCTGGTGCCGCTGGCGGCCAATATGTTCTGGAAGGTCGGGCTTCGGCGCGGGTTGACCCAGCTTTTGCTGCCCACGGCCGTCGTCTGGGCGGTGACCACTCAGCTCGTATTGCCGCTGACCAACCTGCGGCTGGCCGAGTTCCAGTTGCACTACGAGGACGCCGCCGTCGACTTTTTGTCGTCGCCGCGCGCCTACATCATCCTGATCGTCGCGGCGGTGCTCTCGACGCGCTTCAACCTGCGATTTGGCTGGAACTTCGGCGGCATCCTGGTCCCGGCGCTGCTGGCGGTCTCCTGGAGCGAGCCCTTCAAGGCGTTGATCACCTACGGCGAGGTCATCGTGTTGGTGGGCGTGACCACGCTGGTGATGAAGGCGCCGGTGGTGCGCACCTGGAACCTGGAGGGGCCGCGCAAGGTCACGCTGGTGTTCGGGATCGGCTATCTGCTCAAATATGTCGGCGCCTGGGTGTTGCTCGAGATCGATCCCGGCGCGCAGGTGATCGACTTTTTCGGCTTCGGCTACCTGCTCAGCTCGCTGTTGACGCTCAAGGTCCTCGAAGATGGCTTCGCCCAGAGCTACCTGCCCACTTTTGCGGTGAGCCTGGCGGGCTTCGTCATCGGTGCGGGCATCGCCAGCGGGATCCACTCGCTGGGCGTTGGCCGGGTCGAGCCGGTGGCCGTTCGCGCGCAGGCAGACGCCCCGGAGCATGTCGAGGAGGCCACTAACGCGCTGCTGCGGCGTACCGCGCTCTTCTACCAGAGCCGGCCGCCGGGGGCGCCGATTCGCGCTGAAGATCTCGATCAGATCGAGGCCATCGGCCGGCGCATCGACCGCCTATTCGACGGGGCCGATACCAGCCAGTGGCGAGGGCTTTCGGGGCCCGTCGAGCAGACCGATCTGCAGTGGCTCGAGGTCGGCGAGGCTGACGGCAGCCGCGCGTTTTTGCTGGCGGAGTCGACCGATGTCTTCCCGGCCGGTAGAGGGTGGGGCGCGTATTTATTTCGCCCGTCGGCCAAAGGACCGGTGGTCGAGGTGCCCACGGTCGGCGGAGACCCGACGCGGCTTCTGGCGGCGATGGCGATCGCCTACGAACTCGACGCGCGCGCGTTATTGATCGGCTCGGTGAGCACCGCCGGCAACCTGCGCGAGATCGGCCCGCTCGAATCAGCGCAGACCCCGTTCCATCGCATGCACCTCGCGCTGTCGGGGCGTCGGGTCGTCCAGCTTCGCATGAACGCGTCGGTCGACGGCGCGCAAGCCTATGTGGGCCATCGACTCGACCCGAATCTGTCGGTCGCCGCGCTTCGGCGCACACTCGGAGAGGTCTCGATGCAATGGGATGTCTTCGACGATTCGGACCGCCAGCGCGCCACCAGCGAGTCCACCTTCACCACGGTGGTGTTGGGCCGAAAAGGCCAGGAGCGCGCCGCCGAGCTGATGGCAAAGCGGGCCGGCGTGGCCACGACTCGCCGAGCCGGCGGCGAGGAGGCCGAGCGTGCCAGCTCGCTACTGACCTTTTTGGAGGGCTGGATGCTCGGCACGGCTTCGAGTCCGGCTCGGGTCGCCCAGGGCTACGGCGAGCTCGACACGGCGGCGACACCGGCCGATATCGAGCTTATCGATCGCGCCGTATTCGCTCCCCTGGTGCGGATGAGCCGCCAGCCTCACAGCCGAGTGCGCACCCGGCGCACCCTCGCCGTCGTGCGCGCGGCGGCGGCCGCCGTCGGTATGGAGCTCGGACGTGTCGAGATCGTCAATTCCGACGAGTGTTATTGGACGCTCAGCGAGAAGAGGCGCCCGCTGCGCGGCCTCGGGGTGGTGATGATCAGCTGTGAGGCGCGCTCGCCGGTGGTCCTCGAGGTGCCCTATCCCCGGCGCGAATTCTCGACATGGCGCGTCGCCGCGCTCATCGCAGGTGAGCTGCAGGTCCGGGGCCTGGTCTTCGGCAGCAAGATGCGCGGCTCGTCGGGCGCCTCGCTGAGCCCGGAGGCCGAGGCGTTGTCGCCGGGGCAAGTAGCGCTGGACCCGCTGGACCCGACGACCTCGTTCACCGCCGCCCATCGGGCCTTCCAGCGCGAATATATCGACGTCGGCGCGCCCTGGGCGGTCCAGCTTCGCGGACTCGCCGACGAGCGCCCCCTCGCCGGTGACATGCTGGTGAGCCCGGACCAGCCCGTCGCGGCTGCCCGGGCTCCTGCGGAGGTCGCCGCGCTCTACGAGTGGTTCGAGCAGCGCGGCGTACATATGGAGCTCGACGAGGGCCAGCGTGAATATGCACCGCTTCGCGGATTGAACGACGCCACGAAGAGCTACTCGCGCCGGGTCGCCGGTGGGCGACATCTGCGACTTTGGGTGGGCGCCGCATTTCGTTCCGCGCTGACGCCGTCGCCCTCGCCGCAGCGAATGGTCGAGCTGATGGATCGACGCGGCTCGAGCTGGCAGGAAGCCTCCATCGTCGAGTGGATGCGCCGGCCGGTGCGCTCGGACTCGGACGCTTCGGCCGCGCCGATTTCTGCAGCCGACTTCGGCGCCGCGCTCGACGAGGCGCAGGATGCCACCGAGCGTTTCGCCGCGACGGTCAACCCGATCTATCTGAGCGAGGCCTTCGAGGTGCTCGCCGACTACGATCTGCAGCCGACGCTGCTGGTCGACTCGGCCCGCGAACAGGCGTGGCTGAGCGTTCGGGGGCGCGTGGAGCGAGAAGTCGCCGAGCCACGATCTGCCAAGCAGAGCGTGCGCCGGGTCAGCCTGCGCCTGCAGGCTCCCGAATTCGCCCGCGGCCAGGTCGAGATCGGCCGGGATGGACCCGTCAGTGAGCTCGAGCTGTTGGTCGCGCGCCGCGTGGTGTCGCAAGTCGAGGTGGCCGCGTCCGCCGAGGAGGCTCGGTGAAGACGCTGGCGAGAGTGCTCGTGTTGGTGGTCTGCCTCGCCGCTCTCGGTGGCATGATGTGGCGTGCGCTGCAGGGCGGCGAGGCCGGTTCGGGTGTCGTCGAGGCCGACAAGGAACAACGCACCATCGCCTATGTCGCCGATACCGACGCCGGCCCGCGCTTTGGGCTTCCGCCCAGTGCAGAGGGCTCCAGGAATGTGTTTCGGGTCCTCTCGTATGTGCACCTGCCCGTTCGCACCGATCTGGAGACGTACTCGCCGCAAAGACAATACGTCTACGGTCTGCGCTGGATCGTGCGTGAGGCTGATGGAGAGCAGGTCGCCGAGGGCACGATCTGGTCGCAGACGCGCAAGTCCAAGGCCAACTTCAGCGGCGGCGCTTGGCGAAGCGAGAGCGTCTATTATTCGGCCGGCCAGGGCAGCGGAGAGCCGGCCGATGGACGCCTGACGGACCTCGACTTGACCAGTTATGCCGGGCGAGGGCGGACCGTGGAGTTTCTGGCCGTTGGCTCACCGACGGGGCCGCAGGACGCTCAGCCCGATGACAAACCCGGTCAGATTAACCTTGTCGTCTTCAAGCAATTCGGCCGAGATAGCTTTCGCCAGCAGTGGCTCGAGCGCACCTTGTCGAGCCGGCGCAAGGCCGAGCTCGCCGGCTACGCCCGGGTGCGGGGTTGGAGCGATCTATCGAACGCCGAGCGCCGGGCGATCCTCGACCACGGCTGGACGCGGTTGTCGAGCCTGGCCGAGGTCCCCACGCGCACGATGTACGAGACCGAGTTTCGCCTCCACGACAGCACCTTGGTGCCGGTGGCCGGCGAACTCATCGGCCGACGCCACCACCTGGTCTACAACGTGCGCGGCCCGGCGCGGCTGAAGGTGGCGCTGCAGAGCGAGGACACCTCCGAGGACCGTCAGGTGCAGGTACGGGCGGCGCTGCTCTCCACGGCGTCCGAGTCCGAGCCGGACCTCGCCTACCGTTCGATCGACAGCCAGGTCTCCGTGCTCGCTGCGCCCTTCGGCGCGAGCACGCTGCAGGCGCTGGCCCCGCAGGCGCAGACCGTCGCCGAGATCCCCGCCGGTCGAACCGCCTCGGTGAGGCTGCTGGCCGATGTCGGCGAGCCGCTTCGTGCGGTGGCCTTCGTCGACCGCCGGCAGGCCGTGTTGGGCGAGGCTGATATGCGTGAGATCGGCACCGAGGATGCGTTGATTCGACCCGATTGGAAGGCGTTCTCGCAGTGGGAGCTTCGCCCGGGGCAGCCCGCCAAATACACCATCGTCGACGACGAGCGCACCGTCGGCCAGGCGCTTCGAATTAGCCTTCGCGGCCTGGCGGACTCGCCCGAGGAGGCGCGGTTGGTCTATCGGTTTATGAACGGCGACGAGGTGCTCGGCAGCGGCAAGATCGAGCCGTCGACGGAGCTCTCGGCCTTCGAACGTCTGGAGCCGCGGATGGCCGAGCAAGTGGCCGAGCAAGCGGCCGAGGCGCCGACGAGGCTCGTGTCCGAGCCGACCACTCATCGCTTCTGGCTGCCTGAGGGAGCCACACGCCTCGAACTCGACGCCGAGGGCGGCTCGGTGCTGGCCGGCGTCTCGTCGCTGGTCTTCTCGGAGGACGCCATGGATGCGTCCAAGCGGCCGCCTTATGACCAGACTCCTGCCGGCCTCTCGTGGCGTTATGCTCCGTCTCGATTCCAGCCGTGGCAATCATTTCATCCCTCGAATATCGATTCATTGGAGGCCGATGGTCAGCGCCGAAGAGTGCGCGCGCAGGTGCGGCTGCGCCCCGACTGGGGAGCCCTCGAGGATGCCGGCGCAGTCGTGGAGGCGTTATGCGACGATCCACAGCGTTGCGGTTTTGTCCGGCGCTTCGAGCCGCCCGATCCGGAGCCCGAAGAGCCGGTCGCGGTCACGCTCGCCCCGGTCGGAGAGCCTCTATCGCGCCTGATCGCCGAGCCTGCCGACGTCCAGCCGACCAACTCCCGCGCGGTGGCACTGCTGGAGAGCCAGTGGGATACGAGCTATCGCACGCGGCTCGAGCCCGGCGTCGAGGCGCCCTGCAAGATCCAGCGCGGCGGCCGCATCGCGCTGGACTACCAATCCCCGGATTTTGGGCTGCTCGGCGGCACGCTCGAGGTGCTCTGGAACGGTGAGCCCGTCGAGCGACGTCTGATCCGTACACAACGCGACCGCCTTTATGTGAGGCCCAAGTATGCGAGGCCTAATGCGGGAGGCCAAAGCGGCCGGCTTCAAGTCGATATTCGTGCGCCCAACGAGGCAGCCACCACACGTGTCACGCTGAGCGCCGACTGCTCGCCGGCGTCTGCCACCCGCGCAGCCCGGGTCGTGCGGCTGCGCCGCGTCTGGCGTATGAGCCGCGGCCGATCCATTCGCGTGCGCTTGCCGACCACGGCCGACGAGGCGCCGACCCTCTACCTGGCCGCCTACGCCCCGGGTCAGTCGGGCTCGCTCGAATTAGCCGCCCGCGTCGACGGCGGCTCACCGCAGCTACGCCTCGAAGGTCCGGTCGACCAGATCACCACCGCCGAGCGAACACTTGCCCTCGAGCCCACGGACGCCAGCGTCGATCTGCACAGCTCGCCGCCGCGCCGGCTCTCCGGACCCAGGTTCGCCGCCGTTCCCACCGGCACCGACTGGAAGGCCGGGTGGCACGATGTGGAGCTTCGGGCTGCCAGAGATCAGCAGGTGTGGGTGCGGTTTTATACGAAGGTGGCCGATCCGGCGCTGCGCGCGAAGCTGGAATGAGAGCCCGTGAGAGCTGGACGCCTTGGCCCATTGCGTTACAATGGCTTCGAGTGCTTGTTTTTCTTGTCAAGCGTAGTCGCTGATGCTTCGCAAATTCCACCGCCAACTAATTTCCCATCGAACGGTCGCGCGGTTGGCGGTGGTATGGGTCGTGCTGGTGAGCTTGCTGGTGGGGGCGAGCCTTGGCTGCCAGGGCGGCGCTATCAGCCAGGTCGAGGTGGCGCCGCCGCCGACGAGCTTCGATCGCAGTCCGCTCATCGAGCAGGCGAGACCGCATAAGGACGCGCCTGTCTTTTATTCGCCGCCTACCCTGCGCCAGCGGTTGAGCTTGCAGCATGTGCTGCCGGCTTTCTTCCGGGACCTCGCCGACGGCCAAGAGCGATTCGACGCCTATAAGAGCCTCTTCAATGAGGCGGGGCTTCGCATGCACAGGTTGCGGCGCGGCGACGAGGTCTGGCTAGTTCTCACCGAGGGCGGCAGCGATTGGCGAGGCACGGGAACCTATGTGTTTCGCACGGGGGAAGTGCTCGAGGAACTCATTATTCAGGCTCCGCACTCCTACCACGACTATCACACCGGCTCGATCGCCGAGCGGATGTTTCACGACGCCAAGATTCGGGGGTTCTTCTTCAATACCTGTCACCGTTACCGGCCGTTTCCGGAGAACTCCAAGAGCAAGGGCGCCGACCCGGCCGACCTGGCCCACGCGACCGATAGCTACTTCCACCTATTCAGCGTCGAGTATTTGAGCCGAGTGCGCGAAGGCCGCCTGATCCAGGTTCACGGCTTCGAGCGCGAGACCCTGGCCAAGAATAAGATCGGCGTGGTGCTCAGCAACGGTACCGAGGAGCCGTCGGCGTGGTCCAGGCGGGTGCGCGACGCGCTCGGCGGCGAGTTCGGCGGCGTCGAGATCGCGCTATACCCCGAAGACACTCGGTATTACGGGGCGACCTCCAACGCTCAAGCGCGTTGGGTGCAGAGCTACGGCAGAGGACAGTTTTTACATCTGGAGTTGAGCCGTGCGCTGCGGGAGCGGCTCACCGGGGATGACGAGCTCTTATATCAACTCCGCCAGGGGATCTTCGCAAGCCCGTGAGTCGTAGTCCTTCCCAGCTCGAACATCGCCGTGGAGGGCGGCGCCGGTGGCTTCGCCTGGCAACCAGCCTCGCCGTGCTCATCTGGCTATTGGTGGCGGCGAGCGCCTCGCACGCCCAGTGGGCGAAGTGGGCGCCGCGGCCGGAGCCGACCGTCGAGCAGCTCTACGGCTGGACGCCGTTGTGGGACGACCATGCAAAGCGCATCTTAAAACCCGGGGAGTCCCTCGAGATTCCACCCGGGCGCCTGTCAGTGCTGCGGGTGCAATTCGCCCAGCCGAAGCTGGCGTCCTATGTCGGAATGTCGCGCCGATTTGACGCTCCTCCGGGCTCGAACGCCCGGGTGCCGATCGCGCCGCTGCGGCTTCAAGACGGCGACTGGCTGGTATTTTCGCCGATGCACCAGCGCGTCCCCGTGGAGTTGACGTATTCGGGGAAGGCGAAGGTACCGCTCGAATTCACCGTCCAGCGCCTCGAGCAGTCCGAGACGCGGTATTATTGGGTGTGGTGGGCGCACAGACTCCTCGAGTGGGTCGAGGCCGGCGGTCGCGGAGAGCCGCCGCAGGGCTTGGCGATCCCGGGTCGTCGCGGGGTGATTCTAGAGGCCCAATTGGTCAGCGAGCTCACCAAGTTGGTCGCCGCCGCGGGTGGCTCCGACGATGAGATTCGCGCCGCGCGCCACCTGGGGCGGGTCAGGTTACTTCGGGCTCTTGAAACGCGTCGCGAGCCTTCCTCGGATTATTATACCTCCGAGGACCTGCTTGCGGCCCACGACGACCCGCTCGCCGGAGTTTCGGTGCGCGCCGGCACGCGTGAACTCGGGGAGGCCGGTGTCTTGGGTGAGCGGAACACGCTGGATATCGAGGTCGAGGGCCCCGCCCAAGTTCACCTCGGGCTGCGCGCCTATAAGGAGACGGCGCGACCCGACGCCAGCACCGACTACTCCCTCGAGGTCGTCGAGGATGGCGAGGCCGTCTATCGCGACGAGTTCTCGAGTCGGGCGGCCAAATACGAGGTCGATATGCCTGTCGGCGATACAGTTACAGGCGATAAGGCTACAGGCGATAAGGCTACAGGCGACACGGCTACCGGCGGCGACTCGCAGCCCAGCGTCGATCGAGCTGCTGACGGGCGGGTCTTTGCCACCGACCAGCGAGGACGTGTGCTCGGCTGGCGGCGCCAGGCGCGCTGGTGGGTTCCTCCGGGAAAACACAGCTACCAACTTCGGGTCGGCGGCGCCGGCGTCGCTGTCGATGGGCGGATTTATCGCCCGAAGCAGTTGGTCGAGGACGCTCTCGAGCGCCGATGGGATGCCGGCTGGCACGTCGAGCAGGCCGAGGATTTGCTCGGGCAAAATAATGGCGACCAAAATCAAGTCTCCAATCGCCTGCTTCGCATCGAGCGGGCAGCCTTGGTCCAAGACCATCGAGCCCTCCGGACGCTCACCGGGCGCTATCGGCAGGCATTTGCCCGCGCCGACCATCCCGGTGTTCGGACCTGGTTCGCCTGGCAGCGTCTGGCGAGCGCCGGGTCGGACGCCGCCGCCGCGACGTTGCCGTCGGCCGAGCGTGCCCGCGCGATGGCCACTAACACGGAGGTGGCCGAGGTGCTCCGCCGCCAATTTGCCTTCACACTCGCCGAGCTGCACCTGGAGCGCGGCGAGCCGAGGCGGGCCCTCGAGCTGATGCGCTTATTCGAAGAGCGCGAGGACTCCATCGAGCACGTACTGTTGCGCGCCCGCGCCGAGATGGAGGGCGGAGAAGACCGCTGGCAGCGTTGGAAGGCGGTCTCGCAGCTTTATGAGAGTTGGCTGGAGCGCCCCACGAGCGAGCCAATTCAGGAGACCCTCCAGCAATATTGGTGGAGCCAGACCTATTGGCGCGAACTCACGCCCCGTCCCGAGGGTAAGACGCCCCGCGTCGACCTCGCCGAGGCGGTTCCCGCCGAGACCGGAGAGGTCTTCGTCGACGAGGTCAGTGACCTCAGCCGCGTCTGGTACCGCCTCGAGCCCGGAGAGCCCTACGAATTTCGCATCAAGCAGGCCTTCGACAGGCCCAATCGGCTGGCCCGGGTGCGTCTGGCGCTGGAGGGCGAGAGTGGGCCCGCCTTCGACCGCCTCGAGTGGAACGATCAGACACTCACATCGCTGCGACTCGACGCCCGCCAAACGTTGACCTTTGCTGCCAAAGCCGGGACTTCGCATATCCTTCGTGTGCCCGAGTTGGACCGCGACGAAGACAACGATGAACACAACGATGAGCTCAAAGAGACCGCCATCTTCGTCGATCAGCCTCCGCTGGACGGGCTGTCGCTCGACGTCGGCGACGTCGTTCGCGAGCAGACCTACTGGAGGGCCACGGCGGACAATCCACCGACGTTTTCGCTGCCCGGCGTCGGTACGACGCGCTTCGTGCGCGTGGCGGTGCGAGCCCAACCGGGGGAGACCGGCGAGCTCGACGACTGGCTGCGGTGCAATTTCGGCGACGGCCGCCAGCGTGTGGTCCCGATTCGGTGGCAGCCGGCGCCCGAGGGTGGGGCTGACCGGGCCGTGCGTTTTCTGATCGAGGTGCCGGCGTCAGCGCGTCAGCTGAGCCTGAGACCGCGCGATGAGTCCTTATTGGTCTCCCTGGATATGCGCGCCGGAAAGCTCCCCGAGTTGCCCGAGGACCAACGCACCGAGGTCGCCGTCGAACTCCCCGCCGACCAGGAGCGCCTCGACGCGCTGCGCCACTTGTCCAATCAACTCGCCGAGGCGAGCGCCCTCGAGCGCGTCGAACTGCTGATCAAGCGGGCCAAGATCTTGATGTCACTGGCCCGAAATAGGCTCGCTCGAGTCGACCTGGAGAGGGCTAGTGGGCTCGTGCCTGCGACTCACCCGCTCTTCGAGGAGGCGCGCCTGCTTCGGCGCTCGGTGCTGGGCCGGTTGAGCAGCAAGTGGTTCGAGCTCGAAGATAACTGGCTGGACGACGCAGCAAATATGGCGCCGCTGGATCTTGCTGCTCAGGTTGTCTCGACGGCCGAGGAGGCCGAGGCTCTCGAGACATGCGGTCTAGCCCAATGGGCTAGGGATTCGAGCGCGACCGGCCCGTGCCGGCGCGCTCGCCTATTCTTCGCGCTCGCTGACGCCGAGGCCGAGGGAGATAACGACGCGCAGATCGCGGCGCTGCAAGATCTGCTCGAGCGCTGGCCATCTTCGTCCGCGAATCCCTGGCAGGTCCACAGGCTGCTCGCCGAGCGCCTTCTCGACGAGGCCGCAGGGGGCGGCGAGCGAGCTTCGGTTGCAGCCACCGACGCCTACGGACACGCCCGCCGCGCCGCCGAGCTCTTTCCCGTCTCGTCGGTGCGATCGGTTTGGTACGACGCGCTCGGCCACACCAGTTGGACGACGCTGACCAGCCTGTCGGGTGGAATTCGCAGTGCGTTCGCGAGCTTCGAGCCGACGCGCGAGGTCGAGAACGCTGCCGATTTCGACCTCGCGGTCATCGACGACCCCATCGACGAGCAGGTCGGGTACGCGCTGCTCGGGGTGAACTGGCCCCGGTCTCACGCGCTGCAGATGTACCAGGACAGCCGCAGGTCGCTGTCCTTCGAGGCGCAGCACCCCGGGGAGCTCGTGCTGCGTAGAATCTGCGCCGATCTGCGCCCCGACCTGCAGGGCAGTGGCCCCGCGGAGCCCTGCCGGATCTTTGGCGAACTCCACCGAGACGACGGCCAAGCCGTGGCGGCCGAGGGTTCTCGAGGCGCCATCGGCTCACAACAAGTGGCCACCACGCGCTGGCAGGTGCGCGAGGGCGTCGAGTACCGTCTCTCGATCGAACGCACCGATGATGTGTCGGGCCGGCTGGCCTACGCCTATGCGACGGTCTCCTATCCGGACCAGGGCTCGGAGCCGCGCGTCTCGCCGGTCGTCTCGCGGCGATCCCGACGCGTGCGAGTGATTACCCCTTCGGATCCCGCGGCGACCGTTGTGCTCGGGCCGACCTATATTCGCCTCGACGCGCGAAGTCTCAGCACGCTCGGCGCCGAAGCCGTGAAGATCACCGTTGAGCATCTGGACAGCGGGGAGACCAGCGAACGGCTCGTCGAACTCTCCGACAATAAGCAGGCTGGTGCCTTCCTGGTGACCGAAGGGCTCACTCGGGCGAGACGAGCCGAGATGTGGCTGTCACGCCCCGGCCCGTATCGAATCACGATCGAGGCGCAGGGAGGTGTAGCTTCGGTGAGGTTGCAGGCCCGCGTTCACGATGCCACGGACCTCGCGGCGCGCGCGGACTCGGCCGAAGGCGAGCAGGCCGAGGACGAGGGCGATCGAGCCGAGAGCCACTCGCCCGCGAGCAAATCCGAGCTCGGCGATGACGGCTTCGATCTCGACCTCGCCCTCGACCCGGTCCGTGCGCCCCATCTGGCCCGGTTTGGCCGGCGGGATCTGCTCGAGGAGGAGGTCTTCGCCGCCACGCCGTTTTTGTCGATGGCGTGGAGCGCGCGCGATTTCGAGATCAGCAGCGAGAGCCCCACCTCGTCGAACGTGGGTTCTCGGCTCGAGATGCTCGGCGGTGCGTATGCCGCATTCGACGAGCCGCGGCTGTGGTTGAGGGGCCAGGGCGGGCTGCGCCTGGACTTCGAGACGCCGATGGTCCTGACCGCCGGGGCTTCGGCAGACTGGCGGCCGGATTGGTGGCGGCTGCGCGTCCAGCCCAAAGCGTCGATCTATACCCAGACCAGCGGGCAGGCGTTTTATAGCGGCCGCGGCGAACTGAAGCTCGCCAGAAGCTTTGGTGTCGCCGACAGTCTGTGGTGGGTCCATAATCTGCGAGCCAAGGGACGCTTGCAGGCCGACGACGCTCCCGCCAGGGCCGCCGGGCGGTTGTCCCCGTGGATCTACTCTTCGTTTGCCGAGGCTCACTCGGTGACCTGGGACTACCTATCACTGTTGTGGTGGCGCCCGTTTTTGAACCTGATCGGCTACGGCTATATGCAGCCCGTCCTCAACCCGGATCTGAGCCTGGACAAGCTGCGTATGCGCGTGGTGGGCCGGACGATGCTTCAGACGACCCGCCTGGAGCTGGGCTATGCTTTTACCTGGTATGTCGACGACCAGTGGCGCGCGAATGCCTTCTTGCGCCACGACCTCGAGCTATCCAGTCGGCTCTATTATTGGGTGATGGGCGAGCAATTGCTCAGCTTGGATGCGTTCGGCCAAGGGTCGCTCTACGATTTCCAATCCAACGATCGCTTCGAGCTGAGCTTCGGGCTGCAAGCCTCGTATACCTTCGCCAATCGGGCCCATACCGGCCAGCTTCCGCCGACCGAGCTGACCTTCGAGGAACTCATCGAGCCGCGCTACTTTCGGGACTGACGTGATTTTCAAAGCTGGGACACCCGGGGAGGGAGCGGCGGTGACCACACTGCGCCAGGCTCTGCCGGCGCTGGTCGTCCGGCTCGACGGTGATTCGGTCGACGAGGTCGAGCGGCGCGTGGGCGCACGCAAGGTCAAACAGGAGAGCTTCGTCGACGAATTCATCGACGCGCACGTCTTCATCGACGAGCAGCTCGCGCTCTGGGCGAAGCTGACTCAGTGCCTCGAGGCGTTGCATGGAGAGTGGCGCGCGCGCCGAGAGAACTTCGCGGCGTTTTCCACCAAATACTTCAACCAGCCCACCGGCCGGGCGCGTCGCGGCGTCATGCTCCAGCATCTTCGCGAGCATAGCGCGAGCCGCCGCGATTTTCGTCGCGACCGGCGCGCGCTCGACGACTACCTCGACTTCGACGTGCTCCGAGAGCGCCATCAACGCCATATCAGCCAGACGATCGGCCATATCCGCGTGATTCTATACGCGATGCCCCGTCTCTGGGCCCGGTCCACCTGGTCCGCCTGGCCCAGCGCCTGGCGCCCACCACCATGGCCTGGCAGCGCGA
>CAYLTX010000067.1:0-19217 GCA_964386725.1 uncultured Bradymonadales bacterium
AGGAAATTTGCAACGGAACGGTGCTTACGCTGCCATTGGGACTGCTACGTAACAAGCGGACTCCTCTCATCCCACACCAACTTCAACGGCAACACGTCTTACTACGATTATTATAAATACGACGCCGACCACATCGACGGTCAGTTGAAGCGCGCCGAGAACGCCGCCGGTGAGTACAAGGAGTTCAGCCGCACGCACGCATCTGGCGACTATGCCGTCCAGATGACCACCGCAGAGGGCGTGGTCCAGGAGTATGGCTTCTCGGAAGGGAGCACACCCGAATTGGAGCGTCAAATGAGCTTCGCCGACGGCTCGCAGGCCACCAAGACATATGCCAACGACGCCGACGGTAATCGCACCTACACGACCGAGCTTCCCGACGGCACGACTGTCGACGTCACCTGGTCCGAAGACCCCAGAGCCGATTTTGCCAAATTTGCGCGCTATCCGTCATCGACGGTCGAGACGACTCCCGACGGCGGGCAAATCAGGCGAGTCGACAAGTCCATCTCGGCGAGCCAGGATAGTAACGCCCAGATCACCGCCTGGACCGAAACTACAAGCACCTATCGCGACGACGACTTCGACGAGACCACACCGCTCGAGCAATTCGATTGGTTGCGCACCTACGATCCCGCCCCGGCCTCGGGCCCGACGGGAACCGCTTATTCGTGGGAGGAGACCACACCGGAGGGACGAACGACAACCTACTTCTACGATGCTCAGGGACGCCTGCTTCAAAGCGAGCACCCGGGCGTCGGCTCCAGGGAGTACACCTACGCCGGCGGACGGATCGACAGCATCGTCCATCGAAGTGTCTCGGGCAGCTTCACGCGCACCACCGACCTCGTCTACGACGCTTCCGGAAACCTCGACACATTGACCGATGCCGAGCAAAACGTCACCGACTTCCTCAGCTACGACGGGCTCGGCCGCCTGCTGTCGGTCGACGAGCCGAACGTCGACAGCATGACCCGCAACATCGATTATTCTTGGGACGGTGCCGGGGAAATGGCCTCACTGACGACGCCCAACGACGATTCACACGCGTTGGACTACACGCCCGCCGGGCGCCTGGAGACCTACACCCCGCCGACGGTCAGCGGCGGCGACGAGTCCACCGGCTACTCCTACGACCTCGACGGCCGCCTCGACCAGATGACGCTGCCCGGCGGCGCGGTCGTCGACCGCACATATGACTCGAGCGGGCGACTTTCCACCGAGACGGCCTCCGGCGTCGACAAAACCTACACCTACTTCGATTACGCGCTCGACGGAACCAACCGCCTGCACACGATCGAGTCGACCAACACCTCCGATGGCAGCGTGCGCTCGAGCATCGAGTACAGCTACGACGGCAGCCTCACCTCCACCATTCGCGAGATGTAGGGAGTCTGGCACCTTTTTCTACGGGCTAGTTGATCGCCCAAGATCTCCGTCTTGCCACCCCTCCCCAGATTCTGGGGAGGTGACGGCGTAGCGTAGCGAAGCACGGTCAACCCGCATAAACCGTCGGAGGGGGCCTCAATGAGCTGTTTTTTGGCTTCTTGAGGTTGCGAAAAGGCAGTTGGCTGCTTGCTGTTGGCCCCTTTATGCGGCCTGACCGTGCTCCGCCTCGCTTTGCTCGGCACCTCCCCGCGTAGCGGTGGAGGGGTGGCGAGTCGCGAATTGGCTGCTTTTTGGTGCGAAGAAAGGGTGCCAGGTTGCCTACAAACCGCCAGATTCCCTCCCCCTCTTCTAGACGCTCATTTATGGTCGAGATTCGACCGATTCGATCACCACTCGATGGGCTTGCCGGCCCAATCGAAAAAGCCGCCCGTATCGTCTGCGCTCAACCCGTCGATTACGTCCAGCAACTGCGAGGCGGCCCGCTCGACCGAGAAAAGTTGCTCGTCGGGCACGCGATCCTGGAAGGGCGCTGAGAGTTCCGTGTCGACGGTACCCGGGTGCAGCGCCACGCAGATCGTGCCCTTGTGGCGACGCGCCATCTCGATGGACAGGGTCCGCGTGAGCTGGTTCTGGGCCGCCTTCGAGGCCCGGTAGGCGTACCAGCCGCCTTTATGATTATCGCCGATACTGCCCACTCGCGCGGACATATTGGCGAAGACCGCCGGCGCCTGACGAGGCATGAGGTCGGCGAAGTGCTTGGCCACCAGGATGGGGCCGGTGGCGTTGACCGCGAAGCTGTAGGCGAAGTTCGACGGATCGATATCGCGCAAGGACCGCTCCGGCTTCAACCCGGTTGTGTCGTCGTGGAGCACACCAGCGACGTTGAAGAGCAGGCCGAGCGACTCGACGATCGCCCCGACCTCCTCGCGCGCTCCCCGCACCGTGTCCTCGTCGGTCACGTCCAGCGCCACCGCATGCAGCGACGCGGGGTGGTCGCGCTGGAGTTCGCGCAATCCTCGGCTCTTCTCCGGATAGCGCGACGTCGCGACCACCGTGTCAAAGCCGCGCTCGTCGAGGAGTTGGCGGGTGATTTCCAGCCCAATCCCGCGGCTGGCACCCTGGATCATCGCGGTACGTGGAGATTCGAGGCTCTCGAGAAGGCTTGCCATATGAGTACCCTGCGGCTGGATGGATGTTCGGAGTCGACGCTGCCCTACACATGGGATGCATCGCTGGGCCCGCCGGGTGCAAATTGCGAAGAAGTCGGGCGACCGGCGGTGGTACCGCTTCATCACCGACTGGCGCGGCAGCATCCGCGGCGTTTACGACACCGACGAAGCCCAGTTCGTCCAGCGCATCGACTACTCGCCGTTTGGCCGGGAGCTCAGCGATACCAACCCCGGCTTTCAACCGTTCGGCTTCGCGGGCGGGCTGTACGACCCCGACACCGAGAGGATGCTCGGTCGCTGTAAGATTCTCTATTTGAGGCGCCTGAACGACGGCGCGAACTACAATTCACGTTAGGCCATAGAGGCGTTTCGGCCTGTTGTGGTGCCGTTTTGAACCCTCGAGCAACCTCTGAAGGTTCTAACGCCTAACTCAAATCGCAGTTTCCGACGTTGCCGTTCAACGTCGCCCCAAATAGAGGATGCTCGGTCGCTGTAAGATTCTCGCAGCCGGGGTGTCTGCGCTGTTTTCCGTACGCCTCGGCGGGCGAAAAGCGCACCCGCACTCGTCGCACGAATGCGGACAAGCTGTCCGCGCGCCATTATATCGCCGTGGTCCATAGGGTCGGACACCACCGCAGCCTCACTCACCAATCCGTGACCTGATAATCCTTCAAGAATTGTCCCCAGACGTGCTCGCCGGTGTTGATGCCCGAGAAGATCGGGTCGACGATGCGGGCGGCGCCGTCGACGATGTCCAACGGGGGGTGAAAGTTGTGGACCTCGCGCTTTTGCTCGGCGTGGTGGGCGGGATCCTCGTCGGTGACCCACCCGGTGTCCACGCTATTCATGTGGATACCGTCGTCGATGTAGTCGGCCGCCGAGGTGCGCGTCATCATATTGAGCGCGGCCTTGGCCATATTGGTGTGCGGGTGCCGGTCGGTCTTGAAGGTCCGGTAGAATTGGCCCTCCATCGCCGAGACGTTGACGATATGCTTGTCGTCGGTGGGCACCGCGGCCATCAACGGCTTGAGCCGGGCGTTGAGGATGAACGGGGCCACGGCGTTGACCAGGTGGACCTCGAGCAGCTCGATGGCGGAGACGTCGGCCAGCTTCAGCCGCCAGCTATTGACCTTGCGCAGATCGACCTGCTGCAGGTCGGCGTCGAGCTGGCCCTTGGGGAAGAGGTGATTGCCGCGCTCGCTGTCCTCGTCGAGCAGCTCGACCTGGCTGAGCAAGGCCGACGGGGGCGGCGTGGTGCTCATGGCGCCCTCGCCTTCCTCGCCAGCCAGCTGCGCCATGGCCTCCCCGTCGACATGTTGGACGCCCACCTTCCGCATCAGCGAGCGCTCCTCGCTGGTCAATTGGTCGGAGTCGAGCTCGGCCTCCATCAGATGATCGTAGAACCCGGAGGGACGCCGCACCGTCTGACAGGCGTTGTTGATGATGAAGTCCAGGCGGTCGAGCGTGGCGTTGAGGTGGCTGCAGAATTGCTCGACGCTGGGCGTGTGGCGCAGGTCGAGGCCGTAGATCCGGAGCCTGTCACCCCAGTCGTCGAAGTCGTCCTCGGCGGCGTAGCGCTTGGCGGCGTCGGCGGGGAATCGGGTCAGGGCGATGACCGACGCGCCGGCTCGAAGCAGCATAATCGCCGCCTGGAAGCCGATCTTGACGCGCGCCCCGGTTACCAGCGCCACGCGCCCGCTCAGGTCGGCGGTGGGCGTGCGCTTGGCGAAGTTAAAATCACCACAGGAGATGCACATCTGATCGTAGAAGAAGTGCACGTCGGTAAACGACTCCTGGCAGACGTAGCAGGTGCGCTCCTCGTGGGTCTGGCCGATGGGCTCGGAGGGGCCCTCGTCGGTCTCGGGCACCTCTTCGATCTCCTCGACGTCCTCCTCTCCGTATTCGAGCCGGCGCTTGGGAGTCTGGAAAATCGGGCTCTCACGCAGCTTGCGAATGCCCGACTGATCCATGAGCGCCTCGTCCTCCTCGCGCTGCTCCTGCTTGTCTTTTTTGCGTCGCGCCCGAGCAAGTGCTTTGCGCTCGCGCTTGCCGGGCCGCGAGACCCTGCCGGCCGCGATGAGCAGCCGATTGCGCAGAGGCTTGTCCACGTCGACCAGAAGCGAGCGATCCTCGTGAATCTCTTCGAGGAGTTCGGCGGCGGCTTCGATACGTTCTAAAAGATCGTCCATCGTTATCTTGTGTGGTTACCGGGTCTGTGTGTGACGACCGGTTAGGGGATTTCTGGGCGCGGAGTGCGCGCTGGACAACGGCCAGATTCAGCTCGAGGGGGAAGCTCAGGCGGGCTCGGCCACGGCGGCTTCGGCCGCCTCGACCTCGACACCATCGAGGAGCGCGTCGATAACCACGTCGGGCTTTTCCTGATTGATAAGGTGGCCGACTCCGCCGACCTCGATGGTCTCGATATCGGGCAAGGTGCGCTCCCACATCGGCACCGATTCGTGGACGACCTTCCAGGTATTGGTCCCCCACAACATCACCGTCGGCGTCTCGATGGTGACATATTGTTCGACCTCGCCGAGCTCGTCGAAGAATTGCAGATACCGATAGGCGGCGCCCAGGTCGATGCGCGCGAACGACTCCATGACGTCGAAGGCGTTGGCCACACCGGTCTGCTCGAGAACGCGCTGGATAACCCTGTGGCCCATCTTGGAGCCGAGCACGCCCTCGAAGAGCAGCTTTCCGACGCCGGGCAGGAGCAGAAGATCTAGAAACCACGGGAAATACGCCATGGGGTCGACCATGACCAGCCGGTCGACCTTGTCGGGCCGATGGCGCGCCATCTCCAGGCCGTGATACGCCCCGCTGCACGCCCCCAAGATCGTGGCCGTCTCGCCGTCAGCGACGATATCGTCGACCGAACGGGCCAGCTGACTCGAGACCTCATCGTAGGTGAAGATGTCCGGGCGCGGGCTGCGGCCGCATCCGGGCAAGTCCACGCCCCAGAAAGAACAATAGGCCGGCAGCTTCTCGATGACCGCCTTGAAGCTCTTGCGGTGGTCAGCGCCCCATCCGTGGTAGCCGATGATTTTTTTGGGGCCGGTGCCGTAGCGAACGATATTGAGGTCGGACATGATACTGCCTGTGACTTGATACCTACTGCTCGTCTGACGAGCGGTCGTCGGGCACGAGGAAAAAGACGTGAATCGCCAAAGAGACGAGCAAAATGCTGCTCAAGCCGATGATGGCGACCTGACCCAGCGAGTTAAGCCCGCGGTGGCCCGAGATCATCAGCGCGCCAAAGCCGATCATCGAGGTGGCAAACGCGGCGAAGACGGCCCCGGAGGTGTGGCGAAATCCGCTCCAATCAGTGGATGAGCGCATGATGCGCGACGACAGATGGAAAACCGCGTCGACACCCAGCCCCAGCCAAATAGGCCAGATCACCATATTCATAAAGTTGAACGACACCCCGAATAATCCGATCAATCCCGTCCCAACGAAGATGCCCACGGCCACGGTAGCCACCGTCAGGGCCAGACGCTTGACGTCGCGAAACGCGATCCAGGCGACCAACAACAACCCGAAGACGGCGATGAGCACCAGCCAGATGGTGTCTGACTCGAGATGTCCGAGGATATCGGCGAGGATCGCCTCCTGGCTGATCGGGTCGATGGTGCCCTGGCCGTCCGGGCCGGGTAAATCGGCGGTCACCGCGACGTACTCCACCGCGTCACGCGCGTCGTGTACGTAGCGCGACGGCAAAATGAGCACGACCGTCTTCTCCGGATCGTCGGCGCGCGCGAACGGCTCTCGGACGTTGTCGGGCAGGTCCTCGATGCCGATCGCGCCGGATTCCTCCAAAAGTTGCAGCTCCTCGTATAGCGAGCTGAGCTCCTCATTCTTGTCCCGCCGACTCTTCGAGACATCCCCCAGGTCGTCCAGAAGCTCGGTCCAGATGGCCAGCTTCTTGTCCTGGTCGCTCGGGATGAGGTCGTAGACGGTATAGACGCCGTCGATAATCTCTGCGCGTGGCTCTTCCTCCATGCGTCGCTCGACCTCCGACTGCACGGCGAGGGCATGCTCGCGGTCATCGACGAGCACGATCGCCGGCGGCTGGGCCATGTCGACGACATCGTCGACCTCGTCTTCGACCGCGAAGGAGGTCAAATCGACGGGCATGAGCTTGCGAAAATTGAACTCGAAGCTCACACCGCGCAACCCAAAGCCGGCCAAGGCGATAGAGGCGACCAGAAACACGACCGCCAGGCGCGCCCACATCCGCTTTTGTTCGCCGGTCACCGGCTGGTGACGCTCTTCGTCGGGCATGCGCGGAGCGGGCTCGAAGCGTGTGCCCGCGATGAGCAAAAGCAGACACGGCAGGACCAGCGCGTAGGACAGCAAGATCAGCGACAGCCCGCCCAGCGACAACACCCCGAACTCGAAGAAGGCCTGGAAGGACGAATAGATCAGGCTGGCCAGGGCCACCAACGTGGTCAAACCGGCGTATAGGCTGGGCCTGCCGGCCGTCTCTAACGCCGTGACGAGCGCTTCGCGGGGCGACTCCTCGGCGCGCGCCTCCTGAAAGGCCGACACGATATGAATGCCGTAGTCGATGCCCAGGCCCATCAACACGGCCCCCAAAAAGCCGGTCAGAATATTGAGGCTGTCGAAGACCAACTCGGCCAGCCCGAACGTCCACACCGTGCTCATCAGCAGCGGCACGGCGATCGTCACCGGGTAGATCCAGCTTCGAAAATAGGCGATCAGAAAGAGCAAAATGCCCGCCAACGCCAGACCAGTGCCCAGCGCCAGGTCCTTTTGGATCGCCTGCTGGGTCTCGAAGAACTTCGCGTAGCGCCCGCTGAACGCGATGCTCATCTCCGGGTTGTCCGGGGCAACTTCAGCCTCGAAGACTTCTCTGATTTCCTCGAGGAGTCGGCCGGTCTTGGCAAATTCGGTATTCGGGTATGTGGGGTCGATATAGATGACGAAGCGCTCTTGCTCCTCGTCGGTCAAATAACGCTGCCCGTTGAAGTGCCCGTCGTATTTGTCCTCGATGTCGGACAGGTCGACCTCCGGTGGGTCGCTGTCGCCGAGGCTCGCAAACATGGGGTTGGCGCGCGCCTTCTCCCACTTGATGCGCTTATTGATGCGCTTGCTGACCTCACGGGCGTCGTCGAGCTCCAGATAAAGAAGGCGACGGTCCTCGAAGAAGTCGACCGGCCGGGTCGCCTCGACGCCCCTGACGGCCTCGTTGTCGGCGAGCGCAGCGGCCAGTCCGTCGACCGCCTCGATATTCGCCTCGGGGTCGGGCCCCTCCAGCAAAATCGCCAGTCGGCCGATCTCGCGGGCGTAGGCCGTCTCGAGCCGCTCGAGGCCCTGCACCGACTCCGCCGACTCGGGCAGTAGCCTGTGCAGCTCACTGTCGACGGTCAACCCACTCGCCGACCATGCTCCGAGTCCGGTCAGCGCGATGGCCACGGCCAAGATCAACGGCCGGAACCTCACGTAGAAATCAGCAACTGCTTGGCGGGTCATGTTCATAAATCAATGCAAGGATCAGACGAGGTCGGACTCGGAAACGAACGCATCACATTTAGACGACGCGCGCAAAATTGTCGACTCGGGAGCCAAGATTTGCCGCGGCCAAGCTTCAGAAGCCGTCCGGGGGCATCGGCGATTGGTGCCCGCTCGGCGCGCCCCAACAATGGGGTTGGCCGGCACCATCGAGCCCGCAGGTGCCGTCGCCTCCGGCATTGACGTCGTTGAAGGACGCCGTCGATGAAACTTCTGTCGGCTCTGACTGGCTAGTAGTCGATCCAACGCCGAGCTGGCCCTGCTCGTTGGCGCCCCAACAGTAGATCTGGCCGCCGGCGGCGAGCGCGCAGGTGTGTTCACTTCCCGCGCTGATCCGTGAGAAGGAGACCCATGAGGAGACCAAGATGGGGGTCTGTCGGTCGTTAGTCGTGCCGTCGCCGAGCTGACTGACGTCGTTGGCCCCCCAGCAGGCCGTGCTTCCGCCGGTGGTGATGCCGCAGGTGTGAGCCTGGCCCAGCGTCAGCGATGCAAAGTCGTACCCGCCGCTGACCCCGGCCGGAGTGTGGCGGTCGTTCGTATCGTTGACCCCCAGCTGGCCTCGACCGTTTTCGCCCCAGCAAGACGCCACCTTCGAGGCGGTGATGCCACAGGTATGCGAGTCGCCGGCGAAGAGGCTGGTGAATCCGGAACCGGAGACCTGCACCGGCACATTCGAGCCCGCCGTCGACCCGTCTCCGAGTTGGCCGGAGCCGTTGGCGCCCCAACACCAGCTCGCCCCTTGCGAGTCGACACCACAGGTGTGTTGCGCGCCCGCCGCCAAGGTGGAGAATACGTGGCCTGCCTGGACCTGGACCGGCGTGGTCCGGTCGACGGTCGTTCCGTCACCGAGTTGGCCCTGCCCGTTGGCCCCCCAACAATACGCCTCTCCAGACGAGGTGAGCGCGCAGCTGTGGGCCTCGCCCAGCGCGAGCTCGACAAAGCTGAGGCCGCCACCGACGCGATCCACCGTTGCGTCCGCCGCGGTGTTGCCGCGACCGAGCTGGCCCCGCCCGTTGTCGCCCCAGCAATATGCCACTCCCCGGATGAGTCCACAGCCGTGGCGTCCGCCGCGATCGAGCGCCCCGAGCGAGAACGTCGAATCGATATGAGTCGTGTCGCTCTTCCCGCCGATGGTCGCGGTGATGGTCGCGCTGCCCTCGCCGACCGCCTCGACCAGGCCGGCGGCGTCCACGGTGGCGACGCTGTCCGCCGAGCTCTCCCAGGTCAGAAGCGGATCGGTCACCTCATTGTCTTCGACATCATAGACCGTCGCCTGCAGTTGAGTTGTCTCCCCTCGAATGAGCTGAACGCTCACGGGCGTGACAACGACGCGCCCGATTTCGACGTCGGCCACGGTGACCTCCGAGGTGCCGCTCTGCCCTTCGACGGTGGCGGTGACCGTCGCGCTGCCCTCGCTCTCGGCTGTGACCACACCGTCGCTCGACACAGTGGCGACATCCGGAGAGGAGGAGGAAAACTCGATGGCGCGTTCGTCCTCGATGAGCCCTCCTTCGGCGTCCGTGAGCAGCACGCTCAACTCGAGCTGCTCGTCTACCCTCAGGGTCGGCTGGCTTGGCACAACATCGACGGTATCGACCGGGTTGCCCGCGACCGTCACGAGGGTCGTTCCGGAGACCCCATCGATGGTCGCGGTGATTGTCGCTGTGCCATATTCCATGCCGCGAACGTTGGAGTGCTCGTCTACCGATGCGATGTCCGGGTGCGAGCTGGTCCAGCTGACCTCCCGGTCGGCCAACTCTTCGCCATCGGCGTCGAAGGCAGTCGCCTCGAGCTTGATCACGACAAATTGATCGATGGTCGGGTTCTGTGGGGAGATGGTGACCGAAGCCACCGCCGGTGGGGCGACATCACCAGGCGAGGTGTCGGCCTCAGCGGCATCGGCATCGGCACTGCCGACGTCCGGCGTCGACGCGGCGTCGCGTCTAGGAAGCTCGCCGTCGTCGTCCGAGGGCAGGCAGGCACCGATGAGGGCCGCACAGACAACGACACCAATCGTCTGGCATATGCTGTACTTCATGGAGGCTTCCGGTCTTATTGTTGGAAAACCAGACTCGTAGGAGAACCAGACCAGCTTAGCCCCGCCCGGCTGCTCAATCCAGCGGCACTTGTCCCGAAGCCGTATCTTCGACGCCCTCGCCGGCGTCGGCCTCCTCCTGCACATTTGACGACGCAGGAGCGCCCGGCACCGCGATGTGGTCGGGTGCGGGTCGGGTCATGGTGATATAATAGCCAAAACCGATGACGCCGATCATGATGGCGACGTAAATCGTCCAGCGGGCAGACTTGGGCACGGCTCCTCCTGAGGCAATGAGCGCAACCCATTCGGGCTGCAGTCACATTCACCTCAGCTTGTCCCATGCGCCGGCTTTGGGCAAGGCGCCCGGAGGCAAGGCGATACGGAGATAAGAAGATAAAGATAAACGGAGTGACACAATTGGCCTTTACGTGCTCATCGTCAGCGCGAAGGCGGCGATGGCGACCACGAATATCCCGGCCAAGCCCCAGGCGAGCCATTTGATGAAGACGTGTATCATGATGACTCCTATGCAATGTCGAAGCGCTCCGACATGATGCGCCGACGATCGATTTCATGGCCGACAAGCGCCGTCTCCACGACGTCCATCATCGGCCCCGGGCCGCAGACGTAGTATCGGCGTGACTTGTCGTCTTCGGGCAAATACCGATCGATGAGCTCGGCGTCGAGTAGCCCCTCCGCCCCACCCCAATCTGTCGGCTGCCTCCAAAACTTCCCCCCACAGATCGGCTACCGGAACGAGGCGAGGCGCTACTCGAGGACTCTCCGCTGTTGCCCGGCGACCTCGTCGGCGGCGTCGGCGGCTTGCTCCCGGCCCGCATCTCGTGCCAGCTCGGCGGCCTTCTGCACCGCCCATACGATGTCGGCGTGGGCGGTGCCGTGAGCCTCGATCGCCACCTGCAACTTGTGCAGTAGATCGTCCCATCGATCCCAGCCGGACTGGCCGGCGCAGCAGGCGAGTTGCGCCGCGTAGACGAACGGTAGGCGCGCCTTATAACCGGCCTCGGCCAAGCAGGTATCGAGGTCCTCGAGCAACGCAGCGGCCGCGCTGAAATCGTCGAGGCCGAGCTCGACGAGCGCGAGCTCGAAGCGGGTGATGTGGACATTTCGGGTGCCGCACAGCTCGTGCAGCTGGAGCGCGGCGGCGGTGCAACGGCGCGCCTGCTCCCAATCTTGTCTCAGACGCGCCAATTCGGCCTGCGACCTCAACACCTCGGCCTCGGTGGGGCGGTCGCCGGCGCGGCGCACCAGCTCGAGCGCCTTGGCGAAATGAGATTCGCTGGTGTCGAATTGCTCCTCGGTCATCCAAGAATACGCGATGATCGTATGTCCTCTTCCACGCATCAACGTGTCGTCGAGGCTGTCGAAGACCTCCAACGCCCCCTCGAAGCGCCGCCTCGCCGCCACGCTCTTGCCCTGCATCAGATCGACATATCCCAGACTCAATTCGCTATTGGCGAGGCCGTTCTCGTCGCCGATCCGGGCAAAGACACGACTGGCCTCTTCGAAGCAGCGCCTGGCCTCATCGAGTTGGCCGTCGTCGCGCAGCATTCTGCCGCGCAAGACGCCTGCGCGACCCAGCTCCGACGGCAGCTCCGCCGTGCGCAGGATGCGAATGCTCTCGGCGAGTAACCCGTGGGCCTGTCGAGCGCGGCCACGGGCGAATTCCAGCCGAGCCTCCCGCCACAACTGCTGGCCGCGCGCGGCGGCGTCGGGGGATCGGCCGAGCTCGTCGAGGAGTCCACCGCGACGGTCTAGGTGCTCGCGGGTAGCGGCTAATTTACCGGCATCGTAGGCCTGGTCGGCGGCATCGAGCAGAGGCTCGAGCGCCACGACATACTCGCCGGCCTCGATCAGGTGATAAGCTCGCCGCCGCGCCAATCCGGTGGTGCACTCGGGATAGATCCGCGCAAGCACGCGGGCACATATCCGGTGCTGGCGCTTCCTATCTCCGGCCTCGCGCGCCAGGCCGGACAAACTGTCCTGAAAGGTCGTAAACGCAAAATGCCACTGTTCATCCTCGATCAACGCGATGCCCCGCTTGGCCAGGACCTCGACCAACGAACTCGACAGCTCGACTTCGCTGAGTTCGCAGGCCACCTCCCACTCGCGCATCTCCACCAGCGGACCCAGCGCCGCGGCGAGTTGGAGGCTCTCGCGCACCTGGTCGGCCTCCATACCGGGGACCGCCTCACAGACGGCCTCGAGCGAGTGACGCCACAGCGAGTCCAGATCGCCCGGAGTCTCGCCTTCTGAGGCAAGCACAAACCCACCGTCGCCCTCCTCCAACCATCCGCGGTCGCTCCAGAAGCTGACCAATTGTACGGCAAAGAGCGGACTTCCCTGGGCGTGCTCGACGACATCCTCGATGAGGTCGTCGTCGATCTCGAGCATATGCTCGACGAGTTCACGCTGGCTGTCGCGCGGCAAAGGACCCACGTCCATGCATTCAGCGCGCGGCGTCGCGGTGAGCTTTCCCAGAAGCTCGCGCTGTTGGGGAGCCGCGTCGAGCGTCTCGGAGCAGACCGTGGCGACCACCAGCACGGGAGCCTCGAGCTCTTCGTCACCCAATAGATGGAGCACGAAGTCGATGCTCTCGGTGCCCCAATGGAGCTCGTCGAGCCACAGCACGACCGGTCTGGTGCGGGCGAGCCCGGTGACCAGACGCGCCACGGTCATATGGCGCTCGCGCGGGCTCGCAAGCCGGCCGGCGCCACCGCTTCCGGTCTGGCCGGTGATCATGCCGGCCAGGCCGATGGCATCGGTGCGACAAACCGCCTCATCGAAGCCGAAGCGTTCCCGACAAATGTCGCTCATACGCTGCACCGTCTGCTCGAAGCTCAGGCCGGTGCATTGGAAGAACCGCCGCAACATTGCACCCATCCCGTCGCCGGGCCCGCCCAGGGGGCCGTGGTCGGCTCGCAAGATGGTAGCCCCGCCGAATTCGTGGGCACGCTGGGCCAGCCAACGAGCCAGCCGGCTCTTTCCGTAACCGCTGGGCCCGCGCAGCACGACGGCTCGCGATGTCTGCTCCTGGCGCACACGCTCGAGGTTGCGCCACAAGCGATCCCGCTCGTCGAGGCGACCGGTCAGGGGATACTCCCGCACCCCGAACAGCCCCAGTCCGGCAGGGCCGGTCGCCGCGCCCGTGGCCACGTCCTGTGTGGCGCGCCAATGAGCGGGAAACGGCGCCAGCGGATTTTGAAGGCCGGCAGCGCCCTGCCCCATCATCGCCTGGTCCACATCCCAGGCCTCTTGCGGAAGGCTCCGCTCGGGCTGGGCCACCAGATTGGTCGTGCGCTCCTCGCGGCTCCAGGGCTCCTCGCTCGAGCCCTCCGGTTTGGGAGGCTCCAACCCCATCAGCGCGAAGCTTGCGTCAGCGGCTCGTCGAAAGCGCTCGAGCGGAGACTTGCGCAACATCCTACGCAGCCAACTCTCCGTGCCGGCGGGCACGTCGAATCGGGGGCGGAGCGCGGGTGGGTCCTGGTCGATTTGGCGATTGAGGATGTCGACGTGGTCCTGGGCATCCATCGGTGCGCGCCCGGTGATCATGCGCCAGATGACGCATCCCAGCGCATATAAATCGGTCCACGGGCCCTGCTCTCGCCATTGGGCGAGCACCTGTTCGGGGGCCATATAATTGGGCGTGCCGATCACCGGTACGGATTGCCGAAACTCACCGTCCTGATCGCCAGGGTCCCCCAACAGCCGCGTGAGACCGAAGTCGATCAACTTCACCTCGTGGGTGCCGTCGGCGCCGGGGCTCACCAAGATATTGCTCGGCTTCAGGTCGCGATGCAGCACCTGGTGTGCGTGAGCGTGGGCCAGCGCATCGAGCAGGTCGAGCGCGACCGAGCGCACCTCATCCCACCCTGCCTTTGCCGACCAATTCCGCAGCGTATTCCCCTCGACGAGCTCCATGGCCAGCCACGGACTACCGGCGGCGAGTTCCTCGGACATCTCCGCCTGCTCGGCGCTCACCTCGCCCAGATCGTAGATTCGAATGATCTGGGGATGATGCAGCTTGGCCAACGCCAGCACCTCCTTGCGCAGCGCCCGGCGATAATGCGTTTGGCGAGCCTGCTCACGGGTGAGCACCTTGACCGCGGCCGGTTGCCCGCTACGCCGATGGTGCCCCCGATACACGACACTCATGCCCCCGAGGCCAATGACTTCACCCAACTCGAACGGACCCAACGATGCCATATTTGACGCTGCTTGGTGGTGATTCTGATGACGACTCTGCCCCTGGCCGATGGTAGCAGGCCCCGAGATCTGGCAACAGTGCGTTGCGCTGTACGACCACTGCCCGATCCCCGGTTTCATCTTGGCCCTGCGTCCACGGGTTTGATAGAATCCCGGTCCTCCTGTGGGCGGTCCGCAGCGTCAGATATTCAAGGTAGAGGCACGCTTCGTGAGTACAACTTCGGCACAAGGTTTGGCCGACCACCTCTTCTCCCGCATGCCCTCGGGCCTATTAGTGCTCTCCGCTGAGCTTCGGATCTTGCGGTCCAACCCGGCGTTCGGTGGGATTTTCGGCCTCGATCCCTGTGGCATCACGGGGCGCAGCGTCTGTGAGGTCATCCCCGTCGACGGACTTCGAGAGCAGGCGCTCGAGGTCTTGGCGTCCAGACAGCCCGTCCGCGATTTGCGCTGCCATTGGAAGCGAGACGACGCACTACGCCACCTCGACTTCACACTGTCGCTCTTCGAGGAGTCGGCCTCGGATGCGTCGCTCCAGCGCGGCGAGGCTGCGCTGCTCCTATTCGTCGAAGACGTCACCGAGCAGGAAGAGTTGCGCAGGCGTGCCCAACTCACCGAACGCGGCTTTCGTCAGGTCATCGAACACTCGCCCGACGGCATCGCCGTCCACCGCGACAACAAGTTTTTGTACGCCAACCCCGCGTTCCTGCAACTCGTGGGCATCGAACAACCCGACGAACTCATCGGCACATGGGTCTACGAATTCGTCCATGTCGAAGATCGCCCCGCTCTCCAAGACCGCGTGCGACGCATGTTGACCGATGCCGAGAAGATCCCCGTACGCGAGACGCGGCTGTTGCGAAGCGATGGCTCGGAGTGGACGGCCGATCTGACGGCCAGACGCGTGATCTTCGACGGCGAGCCGGCCATCGTCAGCATCGCCAGAGATATCACCGAGCGCAAAAAGATGACCGCCCAGTTGATGCAGATGGACCGCATGATCGCTGCCGGCACGCTCGCCGCCGGGGTGGGCCACGAGATCAATAATCCTCTGACCTACGTGACCTCCAACATCGAGTTCAGCCTGGAGCGGCTCGCACGATTCGAGCAGCGCGTCGAGGCGGTCCTCGACGCCTCGCAACACTCGACCATGCTCGGCGAGCTCGGCAGCATGTACGAGGCGCTCAGCGACGCCCGCGAGGGCAGCGGTCGTATTCGCGATATCGTCGGCCAGCTGCGCACCTTCTCGCCGGGCGAAGAGAGCGAGCGCACCACATTGGCTATTCGACCGGTCATCGAATCTGTGCTCGGGATGGTCTCCAACGAGATTCGACACCGCGCCAAGCTCGTCATGGACCTCGACGACGAGCCGCGCGTTCGGGGTAACAAGAACAAGCTTGGCCAGGTCTTCGTCAACCTGCTGATTAACGCTGCACATGCCATCGAGGAAGGCGCCCGCGATGACAATGAGATCCACATCCGCACCCAAGCGGCCGACTCATGGGTCATCATCGAGGTCACCGACTCCGGCGCGGGCATCCCCGACGAGGAGCTTCCGCGGATCTTCGACCCCTTCTTTACCACCAAGCGCGTCGGCCAAGGCACGGGCCTGGGCCTGTACATCTGCCAACGCATTGTCGAATCCCACGGTGGACGCATCGAGGTGGAGAGCCAACGCGGAGAAGGCACGGTGGTGCGGCTCCGGCTGCCTCGCGTGGGGCAGGAAGACCCAGGCGGGCCTAATGGTAAACCGGAAGCCGAACCAGCCGCGAAGTGCGGCCGAGTTTTGATCATCGACGACGAGCCGATGATCGGGCGGGCGGTATCTCGCGCCCTCGCAGACGCCCATGAAGTTACGTCGCTTTCGAGCGCCCATCAGGCTCTCGAGCAGCTCGAGCACGAGTCATTCGATCTCATCCTGTGCGACTTGATGATGCCCGATCTCACCGGCATGGACTTTTACGCGCACGTCGACGATCGATTTCCCGGGCTGGCCGAGTCCATCGTCTTCATCACCGGAGGCGCGTTCACTCCCCGCGCGCTCGAATTTCTCGAGCACACGACCAACCCGTGCCTCGACAAGCCCCTGGAACTCGAGCGCCTTCGCCGGCTTATCGAGGAACGAGTCGAGGCTCGTCGACTCCTTCGTTGAGCCTCGGCGCTACGGCGACGGCCGTGTCGAGGTGCGGCCGCCGCTTCTGCCGTAGATACGCACCCTGGAGGGGCGCCCGCTGGAGGCGGCGGTGTGGCCTTGTGTCAGAAACACCCCATCGTCCCTGATATCGATGTGGTCGGCGGAGATCTGCTCGCCGTTGTCGAGGATCAGCTCCGTGACATACTCCTTGTCGGTATCGACGACCAAGTCGTCGATGGTGCCCAGGGCGTTGCGATCGGGGTCGCGCAACTGACTGCCGCGAATATCCTGGTCCTGGTCGCTGACCTTCCAATCTTCGAGCTTAGAGAGCTTTTTGAGTGCCATAACGTCCTCCCGCTATTGGTTGCACAATCTCGTAATGCGACATCGGCTGAGCAGAGCCAGGCGTCTAGAGCACCGTGACCAGAAGCCAGATGGCGGCGATCAAAATGACCGCCGCCAGAATCATGCCCCAAATTCGGGCGGTGTTGTCCTGTTTCTTCTCCACATTGATACGTGCCATGGCGTTTCCTCCTTTGAATGAGATGTATCGTTCGGCGGCTTCGGGCCCACCGTTATGAGCGTCGACGGTCGCGAGCCTTATTGAAGCCGTGGCGGACCGCGTCGTGATAACGCTCGTAGGAACCCTCGCCATATTCGCGTTCGTAGGCCTTGCGGATATTGGGCTCGAGCTCGCTATAGTCCTGCCCACTGAATCGCTCGCTGGAGCCGACGGTATGCCCGAAGCGATAGCCGGGCTCGTAATCGGCGTAGTCTCCGCTCGACTCGGCATAGCTCGACTGATAGTGCTCGCGATACTCCGGCTCGGCGGCCCTAAAGCCGTGCTCCTCGGGTATGTCCGAGGATAGCTCGTCGATGTCGATATGCGTCTCACGCACGGTGTCGCGCACCGTCTCGGTGTGCTCCTCGGCGCGCTTGCCCACGCTCACCTCTTCCTCGATGCGCGTCTCCTTCTCGACCACCGGCTCCTCGGCATGCTCGGTGACCTCGAAGGTCTCCTCTTTGAAGGGGTCCCCTCCGGAGACCGACTTATCGACCTTGTGCCGCTCGACTTCCGCGTGCTCTTCACGCAGGTTTATGTCTTCTTCGACCGGCTTCTCCTCGACGCGCTTGTGGACCCGAACGCGGCCCTTTTCGACGTCGCGTTTGCCCACGTGGAGCTCTTCGCGCGCCTCTTGGAGGCGAGCCTCTTCGCCGCTGGACAACTCGCGTTCGTATTCGCGGCCTTCGCCGATCGTCGTCGCCTGGCCGCGTCGACGGTCATCAATGTCGACCGCACCGTTTTCGTCGAGAAAACGCGCGACCTCGTTGGTCTTGGTGTCGTCTTCGAGTTCGGTCACCAGCAGGTTGCCACCGTCACGAACCGCCTTGGCGAAATAGCGCGCGTCGTCGTCGGGAACCCCGCGCGACTTCAGCTCGTCGATGAGCCGGTCGCCGGCGTCTTCGTCCTTCTTTTTTCCCTTGCCGATCCCCCAGGGGTCCTTGCCCTTGGAGACGTCCTTCCAATTCAACGTCTGGAACTCACCTCGTTTGATTCCGCGCTTCTTAAGGCCTTTCTCGATATTGTGAACGCTCTTTTCATCGTCGAAGAGTCCTACGATAGTTGATCTTGCCATAACGAGATTCCTCCTGGATGCGCTCGGCATGGAAATGAACCAGCCGAGGCGCAAGTGAGTGAGTGGCGTTTCGTCTATGCTAAGCCGACATAGCGCGCCGTGGCGCCGCGGTCGGCGTAGTGTTTCGAGCGTTGTCAAAATTAGTATTCAGACAGGGAACTGCAGCGGGCTTCGAAGGTCACCAGCACCGCAATAAATCATTAGGAGGGACGGTGCTTGCGAGGCTCGGACTTTGAATCTAATCGGTCTCGCTCGATGTCCACCTTTTCGCGGCGCAATATGACGGACTCGTCGATCTCCTCGGTGCGATGCCGCCGCTTGATTCGCACCTCTTCAACCACGACCAACTGCTTGACGAGGCGCTCCTCGACCAGCGGAATGACCACGGTATCACCCTCACGGCGAATCGTGGGCGCTTGGTCGACGACCTGCTCGACACGGACGCGCTCGATATCGGCTTCGTCGAAGTCGAGATGCTCCTCGATGGGGACCTCTTCCTCCTCGATACGCTTGTGAATGCGCACTCGACCGACCGGACGGCGCTCCCGGCGCACCGACATCCGCTCGCGAGCCACCGGCACTCGGATCTGCTCGCCGTTGCCGTCATTCGGCGCCGGTGTCTGCTGCGACGGTGTCTCGCGTGCAGATCCGTCGTCTGTGATGATGTCGAATTCATCGAAGCGACCGTCGAATCTAGCCGTGCCATCGCCGTCCTGAGACAGACGTTCGGTGGGCACGACGACCTGTCGACGCTCATCCAACGCAATCGTGACGGTGCCATTCTGCCCACTTCTCGACACCTGGGTCATCAGCCGGCCGACCTGGCCAGCTTCATCGATCACCTTCGCTTTGGCGTCCATCGCATCTCCCGGTTGGGACAAGACGTTCTCAGACCGACTCCTCGTCGTCCGGTGAAATGTACGGGCGCTCCACCGGTGTTCAATACCCCGCTGATGGTGGTGTCAGTGTTTATTTGGCCGTTCATCACTCCACAATGCCGCCCCCCGTAATTTGGCGTTCGGACTGGACACCAACCACCACAAAACCCACAATTGGTGGTGAGCCCACATAACTCTCAACGATGATGAGCC
>CAYLTX010000067.1:19227-21685 GCA_964386725.1 uncultured Bradymonadales bacterium
TGAGCCCGATAGTGGAATTGCGACTGCGACCGCGGTTTGGCCTGCGCGTCAGCCTATCTCCCGACCAGGTCTTGGAGCGGTTTCGACACAGCGCCGAGTCCACCGCGCACCCCTGCGACGTCTCCGTATTGGACCGGCAGGTCGAGATGACCGTGCGAACGGCCGAGCAACATTTCTGGTCGCCCTATTTGAACGTGCTTCTGGAAACCGACCGGGGCCACACCGTCTTGCGCGGCAAATTCGGCCCCAACATCAACGTCTGGACGATGTTCGTCGCCGCCTACGCCGTGCTCGGTTTGGTCGGAGTGGTGGGATTGATCGCCGCGACCAGCCAACTCCAGATCGACCAGCCACCCAGCGGTCTCGTGTTGAGCGCGGGATGCCTCGTTTTATCGGCGCTGGTGTGGGTGGCCGGCAAGCTCGGCCAGAGGTGGGCCTACGACCAGATGGTCATCATCCACCTGTTCGTCCACGAACTCTTCGCCGACGTCATCGCCGACGAGATCTATTGCGAAGCCTGCGAAGACGACGAGCAACTCTCCGCGCCGAATGTGGGCTAAGCGACCATTACATTACTTCTGTTCGACCTCGACGGCCGTGGGCGCCTCATCGGCGTCGGTGAGCAACGCGTAGGCCGCGTCGTCGTCCTGTAACGCCCCGCGGAAAAAGGCGACCAAAGTACCGGCGGTCAACTCGCGCATCGCAGCCTTATCGTCGCTGCTGGGACAAATATCACAGGGCTCGCCACAATCAGGAGTTTCATCATCGAGCATATCTACATGACCATGCTCGGTAGCCACGACGTGCCAGGCCGGGCTGGGGCTGGCGGCGTAGAATTGCTCGTGGTTATCACCTTCGGGTGCGCACGCTTGACCGAATACCGGCTCGGGCCCCAGACCGGTGCCCATAATGAACACCGGGAGCGAAAACCCAAATTCGCCGTCGATGACCCGCTCTTCTCCGCCGAGCGGCCCGCCCGTGCCATCGACCGGGTCGATCCCGGCCAACGCGTCGGCGTAGCTCGCGTCATCGCTCATCACCAACCAAATGACCTTGGCTCCGCGGGAGTGGCCGGTGAGCCCGACCTGCTCGAAGCTGGGAGTCACCGAGATTCGCTCGGCGAGCCCCGCTTCGAGCCAATCATAGAGCTCTTTGGCCTCGTCGGCCTCCTCCCGGGCGCTGGGCGCATCGAAAAACGACCCGCCGGTCATCTGGGGGGCGACCACGACGAATCCGTGGCTGGCCAGGTGCTCCAGAATGGTCGAATAATACGTATTTTGCATCATAAAGCCGTGCTGGAAGACGACGACGGCGTAGCGCCCCGGCTCCTCGGGCTCGTAGACCTGCATGGCGACCGGCGCGCCGGCCTGACCCTCCCCGATATTCGTCGTCGCCACGCCCAGCGAGCCTCGCCCGTAGGGATCTGCCGAGCCGAGGTAGATATCATCGCCGGCTTGGCCGGTATCTTCGCCCCCACCGGCGTCTCGACCGATATCTCGACCAGCGTCCCCACCGTCTCGGCCTGTCGCGACGTCTCCGTCGTCGTCGGTCACATCGACCGCATCACCGCCGTCGTGGGCGACATCGGCCACATCCGATTCGCTACGATCCGACGCCTGCGATTGATCCGACCCGCAGGCGGCGAGCAGTCCCAGCATGGCAAATAAGACACAATTGCATCGCATTCTATCGAGCATGGCATCTCCTATTTTGGGTTATGCGAGGCAGCTTAGCGGATTTGCCCCACAGATGCGACTCGAACCCCCAACAGCCGGCGAACGATGACTCTCGAATACCTCGTGCTGACGGCTCATGCTCCGCTTGCGAAGACCGGACCAAAGTTGCACTTTGAGATGGCCAGCGCTTTTATTTCGAGAACGGCCACACGACTCGATGAACTCATCCCTCCTCATAGCTCGATCCCGCTGGGCTCGCGGTGCCAGACGAGCGCTCTTCGGCACGGTCATCATCACGCTCGGCCTGATCGCCGGCGCCTGCGCCGAGCCCGAACTCCAGGTCCTGCGCGTCTCGGAGCCCTCCCGGGCCGACGAAGGACCGTACGGGGTCGGGTTTATCGAGCGCGACTTTCGGGTGCGCGTCGACGAAATAGCCACCACCGATATCTACCTGCCCCTCGAGCCCGCGCAGCGCCACCCCGCCGAACAGGCATCACCGATAGTTTTGAGCATGCACGGAGGGCTGGTGTCATCGGAGCAGTACCGATGGCTCAATGTGCATATGGCCTCGCGCGGCTACGTCGTGCTCGCGCCCCATCACGCTCTGGACCTGGCGATCTTCGAGCAGGGCAACGCGCTCGATGTGCTCGAGGCCGTCAGACATGCCTCACAACGCCGCGGCGACCTACTATACGAGCGGGTCGATCCGGGACCGGGGGTGGCCGTCGGCCACAGCCTGGGTGGCGTGGTCGCCGCCCGAGCGTGGCTAGACGCTCCGTCGG
>CAYLTX010000067.1:21695-33760 GCA_964386725.1 uncultured Bradymonadales bacterium
CGGATATCTCCCACCTCGTCTTATTGGCCAGCGAGCCCAGTGGGGCGGACGAGGTGCAACGCCGCGACGAAGCCGACGCCTTCGTCCTCTCGCTGACCGGTGAACGAGACGGGCTCATCGAGCCCGCCAGGGTCGCCGAAGGCGCACGCCGCTTCGAGGTCCCCACCACGATCGCAGTCGTCGCAGGGATGAACCACTTTCAATTCGTCGATGGCGCGACCGCCTCGCAGCGCGACGGCGACGAACGCGCCACCATCGATACAGGCCCGGCGCGCCGCCGCGTGCTGCAGATGATCGACGAGATGCTCGTGAGCTTCTCGACCGGCGACGATGACTTCTGGCGCGATCCGACGCTTTGGCCCGAGGGAGTGTCCCCCTATGAAGATTAACGCGGCTTTTACCCCCTTCGCAGCGATAGTGGGGATGCTCCTCGCCCCGTCGGCCGACGCACTCGATAGCCCGGTGCTCGACGACGGGCTCACCGTAGAGGCGACTTGGGCAGGCGCAGAAGCCGCCGTGATCCGAAACGACGACGCGCTTATCTACCTGCTGGGGGCTCGACTCGAAGGCCGATCCTTGGACGCGCGGATCTATGTCGGGGTCAATCATCGGCCCGTGATCGGCGAGCTCTACGAATTTCATCTGCAGGCCGAGGCAGGCCCCAGAATGGCGTTTCGCGGTGCGGTCGGCGTGGGCGCCTGGGGATCAGTCCGCGCGCGCGGTGTGTGGAGATGGTCGCGTCTGAGACTCCACGCCGGTCTATTTACCGATTCAGCCGTTGAATTCTCGGGCATCGGGGGCTGGAGAGTCCGCCCTGGCGGCGATATCGGAGTCGGGTATGCCTTCGATGCGTTCGAGATCTGGCTGAACGCGAACGCCGGGTACAGCCTCGGCGGAGCAGGCGCCGGAGGGGTGCATGCGGATGGTTCGCTCGGCGTTGGCTGGTGAGCCACATCGATTTCTTCCGAATATATCTCACGAACGGAACATACCTCATACGACAACTTCACTTTCACTTTCGATGTGAGCACATCCTGCGTGACCTACGAATACAACACCGACCCGCGCATACCCTCGCAAACCCAACAAGATAAGCACCGCGCCCCTCCTACCAGCCGCATATTTTGCGCCGCCGGAGAATACGGTGACAGGTGAGGTCTTCTCTGCTTGCAGCCGACGCGCGAACAGTGCAATTTAAAGGGAGAAGAGCTTCGCCCCGGGGGGATCATCTCCGTGGGCATCACGGCGCAAACGACAGCCGTCCGACTACGCCTGCAACACTCTGGAGAGCCTATGTCCAAATCGTCTGATTCCACCGAAGAGATGGAGACCGACCAGGTCAGCATCGAGCGCCGTGAGCAGCCGCGTGTCGCGGTGAACTTGGCCGTGACGATGACCTCCGATTCGAATTTCTACGTCGGCTTTGCCGACAACGTCAGCGAAGGCGGGCTCTTTGTGGCCACCCACGAGCTGCTGCCCATCGGGGACACGATCGACCTGGAGTTTCGTCTGCCCGACGAGGACGAGCCATTTGAGGTCAAGGCCGAGATTTGCTGGCATCGCACCGTCTCCGATCGCCGAAACGGCGTCCTGCCCGGCTTCGGCGCGAGGTTTGTCGACCTCGACGACGACGACCACGATCGCTTGCAGAGCTTCGTCGACGATCGCGAGCCGCTCTTTCACCCCGAATGAGCTCAGCTATTGGTTGCCGAACCAGACGCCGGAGATCTTATGGAAACGCTCGACGCTCCCGCCCTACCCGACTGGCTCGACGAGATGGTCCCGTTTCGCCGCTACGCCGTGCGCGTCGGCGGCCGTAAGATGCACGTCATGGAGCACGGGCGCGGCCAGCCGGTGTTGATGGTCCACGGCAACCCCTCCTGGGGCTTTTTGTGGCGCAAGGTCGCTCAGCGGCTCGACCCCGGGCGGTTTCGCTGCATCATGCCCGACCTGATTGGCCTCGGGCTGTCCGACAAGCCGCGCGATCTGCAGACCCACACCCTCGAAAACCACGCAAGCTGGCTCGGCGAACTCGTCGACGCGCTCGATCTGGACGACCTCCTCCTGGCCGTCCAGGATTGGGGCGGGCCTATCGGTATGCTGGCGATGTCCACCCGCCGCGAGCGCTTATCGGGCATCATGCTCGGCAACACCGCCGTCTCCGAGCCGCGCGCCGACTTTAAGCCGACGGCGTTCCACCGCTTCTCGCAGATGCCGGTGGTCAGCGACTTCGCGTTTCGGGTGGTCGGATTCCCTCAGATCGCGCTCGGCATCGCCCAGGGCGACTCGAAGAGCATCTCGGGCGAGGTGGCTCGTGCCTATCGCTGGCCGCTGCGGTCGATTCGGGACCGAGCCGCGCCCCTGGCGCTGGCGCGCATGGTGCCCGACAGCATGGAGCACCCGTCGATCGCCCCGCTTGTGGGCGTCCGAGAGTTTCTCACCGACGTCGACGTCCCCATTCGCGTCGTATGGGGCACCAACGACCCCATCCTGGGCGGCGTGTTGGGCTGGGTGCGCAAGCTTCGCCCCGACGCCCCGGTGCGCAAAACAAAGGCCGGGCACTTCCTCCAAGAAGAAGTGCCCGGCCCGCTCGCCGGTGCGCTACGCGCTCTGGCAGATGAGCAATAAGGTTCGGCGCGAAGCCGGATTCTTCGCTCACAGCCCACATTCGGTGATGAAATCGTCGGCGCCGTCACCTGCGACGTCAGCCGCGGTGAATCCGCTGAGATCCGAGCAGGAGGTCAGCGTGGTGTCCGGCTCCACGTAGACGGCGGCTTCGTCGCCGAAGCCGTCGATGGTCACCGACTCCAGGGCGACATCGACCGGGTCCCCGGTGATACCGGAGGAGTTGAGCACCAGCGATCCCGCACCAGCTCCGGAGAACGACCCATTGCTCGCGTGCGAGATGACCACCTGCTCGAGGCGGTTGTCGGCGCTGCGCGTACCGATGTATTGGATTCCCTGCCAGAACGTATCGATCTGTTCGGCGCCACGGAAGGTGACCGGCTCCTCGGCGGTGCCCACGGCGCTGAGCGTCCCGCCCTCGATGTTGATACCCAGGCCCTCCTCGAATTCGATGATGGCGCCGGGCTCGATGTCGATATGGGCGTCAGTGAGAATCTCGAGGTCCACTCCGACCCGGTAGGGCACATCCAATGCCGCCCAAGAGTGGTCGCCGGATACAACCTCGCCGTTGGAGGGGGACTGCACCAACACAAAATCATTGGCATTTCCGACAAATGAGGACTCCGAGTCGAGCACACCCAACAGCGTCGGCGCGATGCGAATCGGAGCGCTTCCGTTTTCGGTGAAGGTGTTGTTGCTAAACGATTCGAATTCGGTCTTCTTCTCGACGTACATGCCCAGCGCATCGCTATTGCGAACGGTGACGTTGTCGACGGCCACCCGGACAGGGTCGCCGGTGATGCCGGTGGAGTTGAGCACCAGCCCGGCCTCGGCAGCACCGTCGAAGGCTTGGCCGCCGGCATAGTCGATGACGACGTGCTCGAGCACGTTTTGCGTACTCCGGGTGTCGATAAATTGAATGCCGCTCCAGATGCCCGGTGTCGGATCGGTCGAGGTCAAGAGGACCGGGTTGTCGGCGGTGCCGCGCGCAGTGAGCGTCCCGCCGCGGATATTGAGGCCGGCGTTCTCCTCGAAATAAAGGGTGACGCCCTCCTCCAAGGTCAGATTCGCGCTGACCTCGATGTGGCCTTCGACCACCCGACAGCCACTGTCGAGCGAGATGACCGTATCCTCGGTGATATCGCTGGTCAGCCGCCCCAGCTCGTCGACGGGAGCGCACTCGGCCACCTCGTCGGCATCATCCGGATCGGCCGCATCTTCGGTACCGGCGTCCTGTTCGCCGTTATTGGCACCGTTATTACCGCCGTTCGAGTCGTCGTCTCCACATCCGAAGACGCCCATCAAAGCCACAAGAAACACCGCCGTCATCATCTTCAATCTCATATCCATGCCTCACAAGAAGTAATTTCAACACTCGTCACTCAGGTCTCGTCACGCGTTTATCCCCCGCGCGAAACCTCCGATGGCTGGAACCAGCCACGCCCCGCGATTCCATATTGAACGAGGTGTTCGAGATTATTAAGCAATAGCACGCACGGTTCAACAAACCCCGGCAATATGATCGTCCTCCTCATCGTCGGGAGGGCTTTCTCGAACCTGCCCCGGAAGGCCCACAGTGTTTCAATGCGGTCGAGATAATGGGATGATGGGTTCAGAATAGCTTCCCATATTTTTCTCGATGAGGTCTGATGATGAATAAAGCTTATGCTCGGCTCGTGCTCGTACTCGCTTTCAGTGCCCTCGTGATGGCTGTTGGCTGTGGAGATGATGACGACGCAGCCAATAACGGTGGTCTCAACAACGGTACACCCGGTGGATTTGGCGAGGAGACCAGCACGGTGGTCATCGTCAACCCGGTCATCAATGAGGGCTCGAGCACGACCGTGGAGATGGGCTCGCAACGCGACGGCGTCGAGTTCACCGTCGGCGACCTCGACCCCGTATCCACTGACGCCACCGGCCTGGCGGTCGTACGCGACATTCCCACCGGCACGGTCCCCTTCGAATTCGAGCCGGGAACGGTCGAGGTCGACGTCCAGCAGGAAAAGGAGCTCTATGATGTGGTCGTCGCCGTGCGAGAAGACGGCGTCGAGCATGTCTTTGCGCCGGTTCGCTATCCCATTGGCGGCGAGATCATCTTTTTGGAGGAAGGCGGCGATATCGAACAAGCCGCCGAGGAAGACAACGCCATCATCGTGCTCGAAGAGGGGGTCTATCCGGGCCCCGTCGAGATTCGCGCCGAGGGGGTGTTGATCTTCGGCTCCTGGTCGGCCGACGACGGGCCGCGCTCGACCATCGACGGCGACGTCACGCTATTCGGCGGCAACGGACGAATCCGAGGCGTCGACATCGCCGGCGAGGTGACCAGCTCCGCGAACGGCTTCTCGCTGGCCTTCTCACAGGTCGACAGCGCCGACATCAGCGGCAACGCCGTCACGCTCTTGCGCAACAACTTCACCGGCAACAACGTCACCGTCCCTAGCAGCAACTCGGTGTTGGTCGACAACGAAGGCATCGACTGAGCCGGCCATTAGTCCCGCTCGAACCAGTCGAGCAGCTCCTGCATCTGCTCTTTGTACACGGCGTTTCGCACGTAATAGGCCATGCGGTCGAATTTGGAGAAATCGACCCCGCCGCTCGAATCCGGAAGAGGCCCGCGCTTGAGCTTGCGAAATCGGTCGGCCTGCTCGGGCGCGTCTTTCTGGGCGACCAAGAAGCGGGCGACCGCCTCGCCCTGCCAATCGCGGATCTGCCAGCCGCCGCCGTCCGACTCGATCAGGCCCATCACGAAGAGGTCGTCGTAGTCGGGGTGGAAGATGTTCAGGTACAGCTCGGGCGCCTTGCTTCCGGCCCACTCGAAGTGCGAGCGGTCGATGAACGGGAAGGTCAACTCGTAGCCGGTGGCCATGACTACGACGTCGTACTCGCCGCTGGTGCCGTCGGTGAAGTGAACCGTCGATCCGTCGAAGCGCTCGACATTCTTGCGCACTTCGATATCGCCGTGGCCCAGGTGGTAGACCAACTGCGAGTTGACGATCGGGTGCGACTCGTACAGCCGGTGGTCGGGCTCGGGCACGCCGTATTTGCGTGGATCCGGGGCGATCGTGCGCAATAGCTTGGTGTCGATTCGCTGCTTGAGCCACATCGGCAAGGAGAGCTTTCCGGCGCCGGCGCCGAAGTCGGCCGCGGGCACACCGAAGATATATTTGGGCACGATGTGGTAGCCGCGGCGCATCGACAGATCGACCGACTGCGCCCGGTGGACCGCGTCGACGGCCAAGTCGCAGCCGCTATTGCCGGCGCCAATGATCAGCACGCGCTTGTCGTCGAAGACGTCCGAGGTGCGGTAGTCGCAAGAGTGAAAAATCTCGCCGTCGAACTCACCCGGAAAGTCCGGCCAATTGGGGTCGTTGAGGTGGCCGTTGGCGATGCAGACGGCGTCGTATCGGTACATCTCGCCGGTGTTCAACTCGACGGTCCACGTCTCTCCGTCCCGCTCGACCTGCTCGACGCTCACCCCGAAGCGAATGCGCTCGTAGAGGCCGAACTCGCGCGCGAAGTCCTTGAAATACCGATCGATGGTGCGGTGGCACGGATAGTCGGCGGCCTCGTCGGGCAGCGGGAAGTCGTGAAATTCGGTCGACTTCTTCGACGAGATCAGATGAGCCGACTCGTACATATTGCTATACGGCGAGTCGATGTCCCACACGCCCCCGACGTCGGTGTGGCGCTCGAATTGATCGTAGAGGACGCCGTTTCGGGCCAGCGCCCGCGCCGTCGACAGCCCTGCGGGCCCCGCGCCGATGATGCAGACGCGCTCGCTGCGATCGACGACGGTGTCTGGCGCGCCTCTGGGTACGGCTTCAGACGTATCTAGCGCTGCTTCGGCACCTGCTCTCTGTCCGGCGGGCTTGCTCATGAATATGCTCCGTTTGACGATATATGTATTTATAAGCTAGACATTAACCGATCGGTCAAAAACGTCAACCACCTTGCCACAATTCTCATTTTAGAGAAGGCTCGTATCACTATGATCCCGGCTCCCCACAAAATGACCATGAGCACATGACTGGATCTATCGATGCGATAGCGCTGAACTTCGAGCCGGGCAGTTTATTGGCTCTGAATGTGATCTTGGGGCTGATCATGTTCGGCATTGCTCTGTCATTGAGCGTGTCGGATTTCAAGGCGGTGGCGAATAAGCCGCGGGCTCCGCTGGTCGGTTTGATCGCCCAATTCTTGCTGCTGCCGGCCGCGACCTGGGCGCTCACCCGGCTGCTCGACCTTCCGGCGAGCGTCTCGCTGGGGATGATCTTGGTATCGTCGTGCCCGGGCGGAAATGTCTCGAATTTCATCGCCCACCTGAGCCGAGCCAACACCGCGCTATCGGTGTCGATCACGGCCATCTCGACGACGCTGGCGATGTTCATGACCCCGCTCAACGTCGCCTTTTGGGGCTCGGTATCGCCCGGGACCCGCGCCATCTTGACCGAATTTCACATCAGCCCGCTTGCGATGCTGGCCAACGTGCTCGTGGTGTTGGCGGTGCCGCTGGCGCTCGGGATGACCCTGGCCGCCCAATTTCCGAAGCTCGCCGCGAAGGCGATCAAGCCCTTCAAGGTATTGTCGATTGTATTATTCGTGGCGCTGGTGGTGATCGCGTTCGGCAAGAATTTCGAGGCGTTTATCGCGGTGATCGGCATCATCTTTTTGCCGGTCGCGCTGCATAACGCGCTGGCCTGGGTGGTCGGCTACTCGGCCGGCCGAATTGCCCGATTGTCCACCGAGGACACCCGTGCGGTGGCTATCGAGGTAGCTATCCAGAACTCCGGGCTCGGCCTGGTGCTGGTCTTCGCCTTCTTCGACGGCCTGGGGGGCATGGCGGTCATCGCAGGCTGGTGGGGCATCTGGCATATCATCGCGGGATTGTTCATGGCCGGCGTCTGGAGCCGCTTCTTCGGCCTGGACGCGCCCGCCTCGGCCGATTCTGCAGTAGCGTCCGCCCAACAAGGAGAGTGACGATGGCCCCACAAAAGAGACTTCTGGTGACCGGCGCGGCCGGCTTTCTCGGCTCGCAGTTGCTTCGCGCGCTGATCGACGGCGCCGACACCTCCCATGACATCTCGCCGATCGTGGCCACCGACATCCGCGCCCTGCCGGCAGACATCGCCGAGCACGCATCCGTTGAATTTCGACGCGCGGACATTCGAGATGAAGCGGCCGTCGTCGCCCTCTTCGAGGAGTTCGCGCCGTCCGCCGTCGTCCATCTCGCGGCGATGGTCACCCCGCCGCCGGGCGACCATCGCGACCTGCAATACGAGGTCGACGTACTGGGCACACGCAACGTCATCGCCGGCTGCTTGGCCGCAGGCACCGAGCAATTCGTATACACCTCGAGCGGAGCCACCTACGGCTACCATCCCGATAACCCGGTCCCGCTCCGTGAGGACGACCCGCTGCGCGGAAACGAGGTCTTCGCCTACGCCCATCACAAGCGCATCGTCGAGCAAGACCTCGCCGCCGCACGCCGGCAGCATCCACAGCTCGACCAGCTCATCTTTCGCGTCTCGACGGTGCTCGGCCCGAGCACCGACAATCAGATCACGAGCCTCTTCGAGCAGCCGGTGGTCACCGGCATCCGCGGCGCCAACTCCCCGTTTTGCATCATCTCGGACAACGATGTCGTCGGCGCGCTGCTCCACGGCATCGAGACCGGCAAATCGGGCATCTACAACCTGACCGGCGACGGCGTACTGACCCTCGAGGAGATCGCCGAGCGCATGGACGCGCGCTACCTGGCGCTGCCCGAGTTCGCCGTCCGCGGCGCCCTGGCCGGCCTTTCGACGCTGGGCGCGAGCCCCTATGGGCCCGAGCAAATACTATTTTTGAAGCACCGGCCGGTGCTCGACAACACTAAGCTGGTCGAGGACTTCGGCTACGCGCCGCGCGACACCACCGAGGAGGCTTTCGAGCGCTACCGAAAAGCCCAGGCCACCAGCCCAGACGACCGCGTGGTGCTGCTGACCGGCGCCGGCGGCGGCCTCGGCCGCGCCCTGGCCCGTGCCCACGCAGACCGCGGCCACGATATGGTGCTCTTCGACAGAGACCCGGTGGCCCTCGAGCGAACCTATATGATGGTCCGTGCCCGCGGCAGCGAGGCGTTGCGCATCAAAGGCGACGTCTGCTCGACGGACGACTGCCGCCGGGCCGTCGACGCCGCCAAACGAGCCTTCGGCGGCGTCGACGTGCTCTATAATAACGCGGCCATCCCGCTTCGCTCCTTCTTCGAGGACAGCGATACCGACGAGGTCCAGCGCGTCCTCGAGGTCAACTTTCTGGGGGCGGTCCGCATGACCGAGGCCGCCCTGCCCCAGCTGCGGCGCCGCAGCGGGCGCATCGCGGTGATCTCGAGCGTCGCCGGATTTGCGCCGCTGACCGGGCGAACCGCCTACGCGGCGAGCAAACACGCGCTGCACGGCTTCTTCGGCTCGCTGCAGAGCGAGGTCCTGGCCGACAATGTCTCGATAAGCCTGGTATGCCCGCAATATCTCAACACCGGCTTTCGCAAAGACGCCGCCGACGGGGCCAAAGAGCTCGACGTCGATGAAGCCGCCGAGACGATCGCCGATGCCGTCGAGGCGCGCCGGCGCATGGTGCTCATCGGCGCCACCGCCAAGGCGGCCTGGTGGGCCCAGCGCCTCGTCCCGTCCGTCTTCGAGCGGCTGATGCGCCACAGTGTTCGCGACGAATTTCCAACCTAAAGGCAGACTCGGGGCTTGAGGCTTGGGGCTTGGGACTTGGGACTTGGGACTTGGGACTTGGGGATAAAGAGTTACCACACGGGGGATTCGTAAAGAGTTACCGTGCATTCACATAACTGCAGATACAGAGAGTACCATGAAAAACCTACGCCAACTCGGCCAGACCGGCCTTCGCGTCTCGCGGCTCTGCTTGGGCACGATGATGTTCGGCACGCAGACCGACCTCGAGGAGTCGCGCCGCATCGCCGACGCCTGCATGGACCGCGGTGTCTTCTTCTGGGACACCGCCGATATGTACGGCCAGGGCGCCTCCGAGGAGGTCGTCGGCCAGCTCATGGAGGGCAGGCGCCAAGACATCGTGTTGGCCTCGAAGGTGTGCCGGCCGATGAGCGAGCGACCCAACGACCGCGGGCTGTCGGCGCGCCACATGATCGCTGGTTGTGAGGCGTCGCTGCGGCGGCTGAACACCGACTATCTCGACGTCTATTATATGCACTTCACCGACGCGGCGACCCGCCCCGAGGAGACGTTGCGGGCCATGGAAGATCTGGTGCGCTCGGGCAAGGTGCGCTACGTGGGGGTGTCCAACCACCAGGCATGGCAGGTCGCCGACCGCATCGGCTTGGCGCGCCAATATGGCTGGCAGCCCGCCGACGTGGTCCAGCCGCTTTATAATATCCTCAACCGCGACATCGAGCGCGAGCTCATCCCCATGGCGCAGCACTACGGGCTGGGCGTGGTCACCTACTCGTCGCTGGCGCGTGGGGTGCTCACCGGCAAGTATAAATGGGGCAAAAAGCCGCCCGAGGACTCGCGCCTCGGTCGCGGCGACAAGCGACTCCAGCAGGCCGAGTGGCGCGAGGAGAGCCTCCACATCGTCGAGGAGCTGCGCCCGCTGGCCCAGGCGCGCGACATCCCGTTGAGCCAACTCGCCACCGCCTGGACGCTGAACAACGCCCTGATCGACTCGGTGATCATCGGCCCGCGCACCTTCGAGCAAGCCACCGACGCGCTGTGCTCTCTCGACGTCGACTTCGACGCCGACCTCGAAGCGGCCATCGACGAGCTCGCCCCTCCCGGCACCCACGCCGGCCGCCGGATTCCCGACCAGGAGGTCTTCCCGGTGCGCGGCCGCAGGCCCTTGCCGCGCGAATAATGGCGGTTTTTTCGTAACATCGGCGGTCTCGTGAGCATCTTAGAAGGAGAGTGCTCTGACTCCGGGCCAGCAAGCCGAGGCCGCACGATGACTACTGCACGCCGACAACGCTTCGTCGAACGAAGCTTCGCCAAACCTCGCGTTGTCCTGAGCGCCTGCCTGGAGCTCGAGGCGTGCCGCCACGATGGACAGCGCATCTCCGATTCGTTCATCCGACTATTGATGGAGCATATCGAGGTGGTCCCGATTTGCCCTGAGGTCGAGATCGGTCTGGGAGTGCCCCGAGATTATATCCGTCTGGTCGCTGACGGCGAGCGAACCCGACTCGTTCAACCGACGACACACAAAGATCTCACCGACGATATGCACGGCTTTTCGGAGCGCTTTTTGGAGAGCCTCGGCCCGGTCGACGGCTTCGTGCTCAAATCGGGTTCCCCGAGTTGTGGACTCGACGGCGTCAAGGTCTACAACTCCGCGGAGCGAGGCTCCCAGTGGTCACGCAGCGAGCCGGGCATCTTCGCCGGCCATGTGCTCGAGCACCACGACGATCTGGCCGTGGAGACCGACGGCCGGCTTCGAAATTACCCGATTCGCCACCACTTCTTGACGCAGATCTATGCCTTCGCCGAGCTGCGGCATCTGGGTCCCGACCCGACGGTGGGCGATATGGCCGATTTTCAGCGTCGTCACAAGCATCTACTGATGACCTACGACCAGCACAAGATGCGCGAGCTCGGCGCAATCGCGGCCAACTCGAGGGGCCAAACCCCGCGGGAACTCTACGACACATATGCGGCGGTCTTCCGGCGAGCGCTGGCCAAGATGCCCGCCCACCAGTCGTATATCAACAGCCTGACCCACATGTACGGACACTTCAAAGAGAAGCTCTCGCCGGCCGAGACCGAGGAGTTTTTGGCCACGCTCGAGGATTACCGCGACCACCGCCTGCCGCTGCATGCGCTCCTGGCGGTGGTGCGGGCGTGGTGCTCGCGCTTCGAGTACCGCTATTTCGCCGACCAGAGCATCCTCGAGCCTTACCCCCGCGAGCTCATTCAAATGCGTGATTCGGGCAAGGGCGTCGACTTTTGAGGAGTACGACCGTGGCGACATTCGATAAGAAGAGCCAGATGCCGGTGTCGGCCGAAGAGCTGTACCGCTGGCATATGCAACCGGGCGCCTTCGACGAGTTGGTGCCGCCGGACCAGAAGATCCGGGTGATCGAGCGCCCACCGCGTCTCGAGGAAGGCGCCAAGCTGGTCATGAAGGTTTATATGGGGCCGGTCGGCGTACGCTGGGTGGCGCTGCACCGGGGCTTCATCGAGGGCCGTCAATTCATCGACGAGCAGGTGCGCGGCCCGTTCGCCGGTTGGGTGCACACGCACCGATTCGAGCCCATCGACGCGCGCACCAGCATCCTGCACGACCACATCGACTACCGGCTGCCCCTGGGCCCGGTTGGCCACCTCTTTGGCGGCTGGCCCACACGACGCATGCTCGAGCAGATGTTCGACTTCCGGCACCGCCAGACCCACCAGAGCCTCACGTCCTGACCCCCACAAAAA
>CAYLTX010000068.1:0-33602 GCA_964386725.1 uncultured Bradymonadales bacterium
ATCCCCCCAGGTGTCAGGATAGTTGTCGCCTCTTCGTTTCGGAGCGATATCTAGACTGCCATTCTAGCGGCCTAGGGTCGAAGAGAAGAGAGTCCGGGCATATGAGCGATCAACCATCAAAGAAGTCACGAGACGCCAATCTGAGCCTCGCAATGAGCGGCAACCTCGACTTCGAGGCCCGAGTTCTGCTGCACGCATGGAACTCAGGCATTGTGAGTCGAGCCGATATATCAGCATGGGCCGACCAACGTCTCGCAGCAGACGATTTCGAGCCCGATGATCTCAGCGCACTGGCGAGCCTATCGGTGCCAGACTGGCCAGTGTCCGACGAAGTTCGGCGAGCGCTAGGAGGACTGGCGGCTCCAGACTCTAGCACTGCACGCACGGCTCTGGTCGGAGTTATCGCCCGCTTGTATCAGGCCGATGCGTTTCCCCTCAATGAAGCGGCTCGAATACTGTTCCACTTGAAATACGAGCCCTTCGGAGATGAGTACCCCAGTGAATTCTGGAGCTTCTGGGACGGGTTAGATCTTGCCCTGGAAGGTATCTACGGTGATCCGGACGAGGTTCGCGGTCAGATTGAGACCGTACTCGAAAGCTATGCCGGATATGCTGAATGGTTTCAGCCGGCCCCGCAATAGTCCCCCGGAACATCGATCAAGGCGGAACCACGAAGTCGACCACGACTGAAGACACTTCGGGAGCTGCTTGTTAGAGATGGTTCAGCAGGAGCTAGCCACGAGCTGCAGGAGGTGAGTGAGAGCTCTACTTGCGACGCCGCCACCACAAGACTAACTGGTCCCACGGCATTGGGCTTGGGCCTTTCACGCTCAGCGCCCTCAGGATTGGCCGACCGTCCTCTCCGAGCCCTGCCGCAAATGCACTGTTACAGCTCGCATCGAAGGTCGGATTATAGAAGGTTACCTCAGCAGGTCCCTGCTCCCACCACTCTGCGTCGAGCAGGCGCTGACGCCATTCCTCGTCTTCGGTTGATATCGCCATCTCATAACTGTACCAGAACATTTCCTCGCATCGAGAATCCGTCAGCCGTGCTAGGACTCTCCCTTCATATTCGAGCAGCCAGTCAGTATTGCGACCATACTCGGTCTCCCAGAGATCGAGACGCCGTTGGTACCGCTCGGACCAAAAAATGTGATCATCTGCCACAGTTGATCCGTTGGTTGAACTTCGCTTTCCTTTCGATTGACTTCGACAAGACGGGTCCAGCATTGAACCTCTCGAAGATCGTCTCGCTTCCACCCGCTCTAAATCGTCGCTGGAGGTTTAGCGAATGGCCTGGGCACTAAAGACTCAGGATTCCCCATCCTCATAATGATAGTGTTCGAGATGAGCCGAGGAAAACCGCTGAATATACTCGGGCGACTTCTGCTCGTCCCTCGACGCCTCGAAAGCCCCCGATTCAACTGCCCAGTCATAGACGGTCGTACCAAGGGGATACTTCGTGAGCATCCCGCTCATCTGGTGCCTACGGATCTGTTCTTCGGCCTGTTCGCGTGTGCGAAATGCGGCGCAGGGAAAGCGAGCACCCGCTCCGTTGAAAATCCATACATGTTCGGTGTCGGTCGATTCGGTCACTGATTCTCCTGATACAGTTCGAGTAACTCCATCGCCTCAAGAAGGCTCCGGCAGACCGCCTCGTCTTCACACTCTTCGAGCCACGTCGCTAGCGCTCCTATCAACAAAGGATCGCGCAGCCACTCCCGAACCTGAGCCTCTGCGCCCGCAGTCCAGTCTTCGATTCCGAGTGACTCGTGTTTCCGAAAGAACCCGCTGTTAAACCGTAGGAACTGTGCGAGCCGCTCGGCAGCGCCGAGGCTCTTATGGACCTTCGCTGTCCATACATCGAGGAAAGGTTGAATATCGCAGTAGATAGTCGCAAGACCTTCGATGACGTCATCGGCGTCATCGGCCAGTCCGCCATCGGGATGGGAAGGCCCGCCGTCCAAAACATGCGACCACAATGCGACTAAGTAGCGCTCAATGGACCGGCGCTCGTATCTGGGCCACTCCTGCCAATTCCCGTAGGCAAGTTTTGTTATGGGGAGCCACATACCGACAGACCAGAAACATTCATGACGTTCAAAGGCCAGCGCTTCATAGATACGCGGCAGGAACCGCTTGAAGCCATTGATGTCGCCCCAAGTGCAAATCGCATTAAACAGGTAGTGGTCGATAGCCTCATGCCCGACGTCTTCGAGCTTGGGCTCGACGAGCCGAGCGTACTCCTGCTCGTCGACACAGCACGGGCAGTAGTCGTCCATCGGTGTTTGCCGATAGTGATCGAACACACGGTACAACTCATCAACGCACACTCTCAATTCATCGTTCATTGTTTCTGGTGATTTGCCTGGCGCATTGTTGCCTGTCTTCACAGGTGTACCGGCCTTTCAGATTAGGACCGCCCCATGTTGACGAAGGTCGATGCCCTACCCTAGCGAACGTCTAGCCTGTTTGCCACATCGGGGGTTGAAATCGTGCTGATGGACCCCGGGCGCTCCGACTACAGCAAACCCGTTGGGCCGTAGAGGCTTAACGAGTTTTGTCGTTTCTTGGGGGGGGCCGGTGCGAGGGCTTTTAGCACTTGGGAAATGGTTCGAAATGAGACTTTAGTGATTGCTGAGAAGCCCCTCCGCCTCGCGCTGTAAAGCACGCTCGGCACCTCCCCTTGGCGCAAAAAAACGCGCCAAGGGGAGGAACTCTGCGCCGGATCGCGCAGGGGCTGCTTTTCGTGGCCTCAGAAAGCGAATGAGTCGCGATTCGAGCGCAAAGCTGCCAGGCCGCCGATCGGCTGTGAGTTCCTCCTTATCGCGCGTGGTTTGCGCGATGGGGAGGTGCCGTAGCGCGTCGTACAGCGCGAGGCGGAGGGGCGCCGCAACAATCCGAACGCCTCGAAAGACCGCCCCCACCCAGCGCGGTTCCCCCGGCCAGCCCAGGCGGCAAGAAGCGTTCTGGACTTGCTGAAGCTGGGTGCGCGTGAAACGCGTGTGCTCAAGAGGCCATTGCGGCGAGCACGGGGCTGCTGAGGATGGCCTCGAGGATGGCGGTACCATCGAGCTTGCCCAGGGTCGTCCCGAACTCCTCGGAGGTCTTCTCCACCCACAAATCCTCGAGCAACTCAGCCACATCCTGCATCGCCTTGCCGTCGAACCGGTCGGCCTGCCTTTTGATTTCCATGAACGCAGTGGTGAGTTCGACGTGCTCGGCTTCGAGGTCTTCCTTGGCGTTTATCAGCGCCTCGAGGATCTGGGTGACGTCCTCCCTGAACTGAGCTGCGTCGACACTGTCCTCGGGAGCGAGCGGAGTCGCCGACTGCGTGACGCTGCCCGTCGACGCCGAACTCCCCGGCCCCACGGCGACTCCAGCCAATTGGTTGTTGTCACCGATGATGTTGTCGCCTTCTTGTTTGTTCGCCACGTAATCCCCGAACACATTGAGAAATAGATTTAGAGGCACACCCTCATTGCGAGCAGCGGTATCTACGGGAGTGGCCGCCGCCCGACTCTTTTTTTTTTCGGCTGCAGCGGCTCTTCCCAGGCCGGACTAATGACGAAGATCAGCTTCACCTGAATGTCTCGAGGCCGATACTCACGGCCGCAATACGGACACTCGATCGTTCCGGCAGAAAAATGCGCGCCCGGGTCGAAGGTCGGGCCACAATTGTCCAGGCGCTTGAAGTCGTGACTTCGCGGACACACAAACTCGGCCTCGCACGTAATATAGCCGTGGGCGAGCAGCTCTCGAAGCGCGCGCAAGACCTCGTCGATATCGCCGGAGGTCGACTGGGCGAACTGACTCGGATAAAATAGACGACGCTGCTCCGAGCGATACGCCTTCTCCATCGCCGCCTTGATTCCCTCAGCTATGTCCGAAATGCGCTCCATCACTGACGCCACTCCTCAAAGATCAGCTCTGCGAGGTGTTGCTTGGCTGCCAAACTCGTCTTGCGCAAAAAGAGTAGATGCGGGTTCCGATGAAAGTATACCCGAAACTCGACCCATTCTTGAAAGCCATCCTCGTGCGCAAAGTCGAAAGCGTAATCGCGCTCCCGGTTCTCGGAGACGTCTTGGCGCGAGACCATCGTGACAGATGAGTCGAGCGCCATACGGCCATCGTCACCTTGATGGCCGGCCAATGCAATCTCACCGACCCGGTTGGTCGGGTCACGACCCTTGACCCGGATCCACTCGAACTTATTGCGCCGGGCAAACTCCTTGAAAGCAGACTCGCTCATAGGGATGGTAGACGCGTAGGCAGTTAAATCATCCCCGGCAAAGCCCAGCCCCTCGAGCAGGAGGCCCTCGAGCGCCTCGAGCGATTTCCGATAACCAGCGTAGGTCTCTACTCTGGCGACCGCAGGCTCCTGTGCGCCAGCGTGGGCTCGAACTTCGCCATCTGAGAGAGGCACGTTCAGCAACACCCTGCTTACACGCGGATACCGATACTCGAGTTCAAAGAACTCCTTTTCGTAGAAGTCCACCAGGTGAACGAGCACGTGCAGTTGGTCGTGCTCCACAGTCACACGCCGTATATGGGGTCCCGGAGACGGCTCCCTCTCATACTCCTTCACACATTCGGCGCCGACGCAGATGTCGTCTTCGAGCTGGCTCGACAACTGCTCGAAGATCTCATTTGTTGGAGTCGCCGCCAGTGCTGGGACATTCCAGACAAATTGGGCAGCGCGGCTGCGATGCGGCCACAACAAGCGAAGTCGACGCTCGAGGCCGGGATGCCTCTGTTCGAGGCTGCGAATGATCGAGACGCGGTCATCGACAGCTGCGACCGACAGCTGATTCAAGAGCTGTTGCTTTCGCTCGGTCGGAAACGCCGACTGCTGGATCAGATGCCTGATGTGTGCCGGATCCACAAAGCTCAACATCGACGCTCTCCGGTCCCCGTCTTGCGGGGCCCTCTTTCACTATGAGTGGTAACGCATGCGAATATGTTACAAGCCCGAACAAGGATCAACCCGAGGTTGGTCGTTCCGGCAGTGGGTAGTTCCAGCGGACCCATTTTTCGAATTCGGCGGTGGTGTGGCCGGGGCCATCCACCGCGCTGCCCGCCCCGGGCTGACCGAGGAGACCAGCCAATATGCCCCCATCGAGCGTCGGCTTGCATAAATTTGTCGCTGGCCGTATCCCGGCGACGACATCTGATCATCTATAGTGGAGAATCATCATGACGTGGCAAGAAGCATGGCGAGAAGGACGCACCCCGTGGGACGCCGGCCGGGCGGCGCCGAGTTTGGTGGAGTTGGTCGAGGAAGAAGAGCTTCCCACCGGTCGTGCGCTCGTTCCCGGCGCAGGCTCCGGCTACGATGTGCTCGCGCTGGCGTCGCCCGATCGCCACGCCGTCGGCCTCGACCTGGCCGACGGCGCCAGGGAGCGGTTCGAATCACTTCGTCGACAACAAGCCATCCCGAAAGAGTGGGCGGAGGTGGTCGTCGCCGACTTCTTCGACTGGCAGCCCGACGAGCCCTTCGACGTCATCTGGGACTATACATTCTTGTGTGCGATCGAGCCCGAGATGCGCCAGCCGTGGGCCGAACGTGTCGACGAGTTGTTGGCGACAGGCGGTGAACTCGTCACGCTGATCTTCCCGGTCTTCGACCCGGCGGACAACCGAGACCCGCTCGATGGCCCGCCCTACCCGCTCACCCCCGATCTGGTCCGGGACTTGCTCGAGCCGCGCTTCGAGCCGTTCTATCTGGAGCCGGCCGCGGCGAGCCACGAGGGCCGCGAGGGTAAAGAATGGTTGGGGCGCTGGAGGCGACGCTAACTCCTGCGGGCGCGCGGTTGTTGGAGAGACATATTCGAGGCTCGTTGCCGGGCATTTGCCAGGTGTCGAGCTGCTAGATAACCTCCGCGAACTGCCCTTTGACGTTGTCACCAACTGCTCGACCCGAGGTAACCCCATGCCGTACAAGACCCTGCTGGCCATGCTGCTCGTCGCGACCATGTCGATCGCCTGCGAGAAGGAGCCGTCCGAATCGGCGCCCGACGAGACGGCAACTTCCGCGTCTGCCGACGGTGAAGCCGCCGAAAAGCCGGCCCCCGCGGCCGACGACGAGCCGACTGAGCCGACTGAGCCGACCGAGCCGACTGAGCAGAAGCCTTCCGAACAAGGCGCGGCCTCAAAAGACGTCCCTAGCCAGACCGCCTACGACCCGTCGAACCTACCCGAGGCGGTCGAGGCCGACGACCCTCTCGACCAAGGGCTGGCCTGGAGCGACAAGACCGGCGAGAACCTGTTGGTCTTCACCCGAAAGACGAGCGACAAGAAACAGGAGGGCCGCAGGCCCGCGCTGACGACTGTCCTTCTCACCGCGACCCACTGGCAAAAGCCGGCCGACGGCGAATGGGCGAAGGTGCGCGCCTTCAAGGAACTCGTCTCCGAATGCCCCTATGACTCGGGCATCACGCCATATGTGAGCGACTGGTCGCTGACCGACATCGACGAAGACCAGATCAAGGAGGCCACCTTCGCCTGGTCGGCCGGCTGCCGCTCAGACATGAGCTCGATCACCCACAAAGTCCTGATGACCGAGAATGGCGAAAAGTGGGTATTGCGCGGCCAGACGGCCCTCACCACCCCCGATGAGGAACAGGTGGCCGGTGAGTTGAAAGACACCTCGAGCTTCGACGGGGCCAGCGAAGAGATGCGCGCCCACGCAGACAAGGTCTGGTATGAGACCTCCAACGAGATGCGTGCCGCCGAGCTGGAGAAGTGAGGCGCGTCGGCAACCACGAGTCCTACTCGAGGGTGAAGGTGCGGTAGATATTGCCGCGCACCGAGCCGTCGGCCCTCTTGCCGCTGACGACCTCACCACTCGAGCCGCCAACCCATTCCGATCTCTCCTCCTGTCAATACGACGGGAAGAAGGTAGCTCTGCGCTTCGTCGGCCGCTGACGGGTCGGCGACGTCGCCGGATGGGCGCCGATCGCGGCGAGGCTTGCCCGTGGGGTCGAAGTGGATCAGGTAAAATGCGTTGCCGGCCCCAAGACCCAATACCGTGCCAATCACCTGGTCTGACAGCCAGTGCTCCTGGCTGTACAGCCGCTCGTAGAAGCTGAGCGCCACGAAGCCGTAGGTCGGAATGATGGGAAGAATTCGGCCGAGCCAGAACCGCGTCGCGCGTGAGGACTCAGCGAGGACGTCGTGGACAAGGTAGTCGGTGAGATCCAGGTAGATGAAACTCATGGCGGCCGCCGCCGAGCCGGTGTGGCCACCGGGAAATGAATACACATCCTGCCGGTCGAGTTCGACATTTTTCTCCGGCGGGATGTCAAATTCGCCACAAGGGTCTGAGGGAGGATTACAACGGCGAACTATACGGGGGCGCTGTCGTCCGAAGGCCAATTTGGAGGACTGAATGACGATCTGGATCGTGGAGAGCGCGCCGGCGAAGGCGAAGAATTCGTGGCGCGTGTCCCACACCCAGTCGGCGTCCAACAGCCAAGTGCCCACCGCGCCGAACCCGTAGTAGGCGCCGGCGCCGGCGACCAGCAGCGGGTCGCCGAGGTGGTCTGCGACTCGCCACCACCCGAGGTCGGTCAGGTCGGGGTCGGGGTTGACGTTGACGGTCACCTTCCAGTCCACGCTGTCTCGCGCCGGAGGTGGAAAGCTCTCGCCGGAAACCTCGAAGATGTGTTCTCCCCAATACCCTACAGCCATGGCGGCGAGGGTCGACGCTCCGATCAGCGAGAGCTCGGCTACAGAGAAGTTGTCGCTCACGGGAACAAAGTCGTTCTCGAGCGACTCCTCGGTTTCAGAGCGCTCTCGTTCCGGCTCAGCGGAGGAAGGCTCGCCTCCAGCACACACCGGCAAACTCCAGAGCACCAGAGCACCCGCCACGAGCACCGAGCATGCAACGCTCCATATGATGGGGCTGTTGCGCTCCCGCATCAGTCACTCCAGAAACCGGCATGGTCTTCAAGGATTTGGGTATGCCGTAAACTACCCACGGCCAAATCGATGACAACCGAGCAGACGCAGAACGCGAGCGACAACCGACCACGCCGCCGACCGACTTTGGGTTCCTCGAAGCAGGCTTAGGACTCGGCGAGCGACTCCGCCTGCTCCGGCGGTATGGCGAGCACCCTGTCGATGCGGTAGCCGTCGAGGTCGACGATCTCGAAGCGCCACTCGCCCCTTGTTGTGCAGCAGCGCCTTTTCGTCAGGTGGTGTGTGACCGGTGAGCGCTGGTTTCGAACGACTCGAGGCGAGCGTTCAGGGTGGTCGAGGGTGTGACTTACCGCTCGCCTCAGAACACCCGGTCCCGCAGGCGTCGCATGAACTCGTCGCTCAACTCGTCACCGGACATCTCCTTGCGCGCGTGTTCGAGATCGTCCTCGACGCGCTGCATCCATGCGGTCAGGTCAGAGCGCAGCGTCTGCCACTGCGCATGGAGGCCGGCGTTGGTCCCGATGAAGGGGTCGAGTAGCGCGTCCAGCGAGTTGAGCAGTGCTTGGAAGGTGGCCGTTGTCTCGTCGTCGAACGCGACCTTCGCCTGCTCCAGAGCTCCGACCGCCAGCGGGACGGCGCGTCGGAGCTCCCCGGTGACGATCACGACGTGGTCGACCACCGCGCGGGTCCGCGTGGGCCCGTTTTCAAGGAAGATTCTGAGGTTTGCGGTCGGTGAATCGATCGCGGCGTTCATCTCGTCGGTGAGCAGCCCGACCTGAGTGGTGGCGGCGCGCGCGTTTGTTCGGGCGCGATGAAGCGCCTCGTTTTCCTGCCAGACCCGCTGGAGGAACTCGAATATATCGCCGGCGAGGGCCTGTGCTTCCCGTGAGCGATCCGAGAACCGTGATTCGAACGTGGTGCGGCGCTCCGCGGCGATCTCCTCGATCACACTGGGCGCCGCAGCCTGGGCGCGGCTGGCGAGCCACCATCCCAGGCCGACGGTACCACCGAGGAGGACGAGCGCCGCGCCGAGCACGCCGACCATCCATCGCCTGCTGCGTCGCCGCTCGGCCGCGGCTCCCTCCCGTGTCGCCCGGGCGAGCGCACGTTCATGGGCTTGCTTCTCTGTGGGTTCGCTCATGGGGATCTCCGGAAGGTCCAAGATAAAACCGACGCGAGGTCGCGAAAATTCGATCAGTTACGTTCCGTTGCGCCACCGCCCGGGCTCTACCAGCGATGAACCCGAAGGGGCATCATGGTTGCTTCCGCTCACCGAAGACCATCACGCGCCGTTGTAGAGAATGCCGTTACAGGCTATCGGAGTCTAACAAACCAGCAGGTCATCCGTTAGCGGTCGCATGCAATCACAGAGCGACCACCCTCCCTGCCCCGCTGCATCCATGCGGTGAGGTCAGTCCGCAGCGTCACGTTGCGTCGGGAAATGCATTCCCCTTACGTTGGTGCCCCCTAAAGTGGCCGGGGTCGCCGCATAAAGGCGCGAAGAATCTCTCCCCTCACATCGTGCTTGGCACGATTTTTCGGAGCGACCGATGAAATGCATTTTGAAATCTACGGCCAGTCTGATCGTCTCGACACTGATCTGTCTGTGGGCGGGGATGGCGGCGGCCGACCCGCCGCTCGACATGCCGTCGCACGCGACGGCGCTCTCCGGTGAAGAAGCAGACGAGATACGTCGTGAATTGCTGCCGCTCATTCACGCCGACAAACTCGACGACGCAGCCAAGGTGGCGCGGTCCAAGCTCGGAGAGCAGTGGTGTGATGTCGCCATTGAGGGACGGTGGAGGGTCGATAAAAGTGAAGTAAGGCGACGCTTTCGGCTCTTTGGGGCGCTGACGGTGCTGGCACGCGGGCAAGGTGACCTCGATTTGGCTGCCGAGTGCGTAATGACCAGCACCGAGTACGCCATCGACGACGTGCGCCGTGGCATGGCGCTGTTCGAATTGGCACTCATCGCCCAACAAATGGAGCCCGATGAGTTCGCGGCATTTCACCGGAAACATCTCGCGCTCGAATGCCTCGACGACAACTCTCGCTGCTGCCGTGCCCCGCAGACCTTCATCGCGGCCAAGGCGAGGGCATGGGCGAGCCATGACAACGAGGGCGACGACGGCGAAGCAGAGGCAGCCTCCGGCGACCAGTCCTCTGCTTCCGCGAAGGACGCCGGCTCGAAAAACTCCGAAGCGAAATCCGCCAAGAAGAAGGAGGTACTGGAGAAGCTCGTCGAGGCCTGGCTGCGAAGCTCGTTCCTCAAACATCCGACCGAGGCGAGTGCTCGCCGCTTGCTCGAGCGCGACGTGATGAAACGCAAGGCCATGGCCGAGTACCTTCGGAACTACCTGCCGGGCAAAGCCAGCAAGGAGGGGCCATTCGACTCCGACGACAAGGCGGTCTCCTGGATTCGAAGCCGGTCCGTGGCCCGGCAGGGAGGAGAGCTTCCCGACGACTACAAGATTTCGAGCGGCTCTTGGAAAACTTCTAAGGACAAGCCGTGGAGCACCAAGCGCGTCACGGCGGGACGCACCAGCACAAAATGTCCGGGAGCGGATGGCGAGTGGCAATATACGTCATCGTCCTACTATGTCCTCGTGCGCTCGGAATCCGACGGCGACATTTTCGTCGTTCCGGTGATGTACAACGTGGCGCAATCGTGCGGCGGGTACGGGACGACGCCCGAACCGATGAAGAGTTCCTGGCCAAACTCCAGCCCGGTCATGCTGCTCACGACGGCTCATATCGGCTACGTCAACGACTACTGTGGGCCACGCAAATGGAACGATCATTCCCGGATAGTATGCGGCGGCTCGTCGGCGGCCGACATGCGATGCCTCCAGGTCGGAACGAGTCGTCCTTCGTACGTCACTGCCGCCACAAGCTTCGGACACCACTACGCGCTGTCGCTCAGAGACGACGGGACGATTAAGCTCCAGATGAACTCCAAGAATCCCGCGCCGTTGGCCATGCGAGACGTATTCGAGGAGATGAACGGCGAGACGATCGCGGACGTCTACGACGATTACGACCGATGGGCGGAGCGGTTGTCCGAGAAGATCTTACCGGACGACGATGGTTAACCCCCGGGGCTCGTTGGGGAAATAGTGATGAGGGTCTAACGACGTGTGGGCGCCTTCGTGAAGATGGCTCTCCTCGAGCTCGCCGTTGTTGGCGTAGATCTCGCCTTGGCCCGTGTGAATCAACAACCAGTGCTGGCACCTCAGATGCCATTGGTATCGTGGGGTTCGTCGGGGAACATGCTGTCCATACTGAGCTGACCCGGCCATTTCGGATCGCCACAAAGCGGTCGACGAGATGACGTGCAACTCTTGGGACGAGCAGAAAGGGCGGCCGCGCCATCCCGGCCGCCCCTTCGTCGGGCTATCTGACAACGTTCGAGGTCTACAGCGACGGCTCGAAGCGCACGTTGTCGACCCATCCCTTGTCGAACCCTTCGGACACGCTGCCATCTTTGTCGAAGGCCCAGCGGATGGTGTGGGTGCCTGCCGTGACCGGGACCTGGACGCCAGCCCAGTCGTGGCTGCCTGCGAGTTGGGCTTCATCGTTATACACATCGCACGTACCCGACACGTCGAGACAGTAGACAATATTGTCGCAGCACGGCTCCGAGGAGACCATCCAATCGAAGTGAAGCGTGCCATCGACGGGGGCGTCGAAGGTCAACTCCAGCCAGGTGTTCTGCTCGTCGCCGATGTCGCCGCTGACCGCCGACGAGGCGCCCTGGCTGGCTTCGGAGGGGTCGATGGTCCAACTGGCGTCGCCGCCGGTACTCACGCTGGAGGGGAGATTGGCGTCCTCGAACAGGATCGGGAACTGCTCCAGCTTGCCGTCCGTGTACAGCAATTGGTAGCTGCCCTGGGCGTCGACCATCTGCAATAGCAGCGTGGACGAGCCGCTGACCGGCGCCAGATACATATTGGCGATGTCACCGCTGGCCAAAAGACCGTCGGGCAGATCGAAGGTCAGGTCGGCGGTTCCGTCAGTGTCGGTGTCGAAGGCCACCCCGTCCAACGGCGGCGTCACAGTGGTGGGGGCGGAGGCCTGACCGAAACCTACACCGCTGACCAGCGGGCTGGTCGACCCGCTGCTGTCCACCGCGAGCACGTCGACGCTGCCATGGGCCGCGTTGGCGTTGAATACCTTCAACCGCGCATCGGGGCTCGGCGAGGCGTCGTCGTCCTCCAATTGGATGACCTCCAGATCGCCGTTGGTGTTCTCGACGAGCACCAAGGTGTAGCTCTTGCCGAGGTCGAAATTCATCGCGGCCGTGGTGGTGAGCACCGCGTCTTGCTGGATGACGTCGAACTCCCGGCTGCCCGGGGCGAGGTCGAGCGTCTGGTCGGCCTCACCGTAGCCGAAGCTGACCAGCGGCGTGGTGGTGCCGGTGGGGGCGATATCGACCTGGGTGTGATCGGGATAGGTGTTGACCAAGCGCACCTGGACCACCGGCGGCCTGACCTGCTCGATGCTGAACTTGGACACGTCCAGAGCACACTCGCTGGAGGCGATGACGGCGACTTCGAAGGGGCCTCCCTCCCTCCTCGGCGTCACGGTGAACTCGCCGTCGTTGCCGGTCATGGTGTAGTCGAAGGCGGCGTTGACGAACTCGAAATCGACCTCGGCCGACGAGGTGTAATCGATGGTAATCGGATCGCTTTCGACCGTCTCGATGTAGAGCTGATCGGTGCCGGTGATGTCGTTGATCTCGACCGTGTCGGAGCACCCGGCCTGGCTGCACACCAGCGAGCTCGAGCCGGCGTCGATCTCGGACTGCGACAATTGCCCGTCGCCGTCGGTGTCCACACCGGTGTTGATGCGCGTGCCGCCGAATTCACACTCCGAGCCGGGCGGAACCTCTTCGGTTTCAACTAGCGAGGTCGCCCCGGGCTCGCCCTGCTCACCCTGCTCACCCTGCTCACCCTGCTCACCCTGCTCACCTTGCTCGCCTTGCTCACCTTGCTCACCTTGCTCACCTTGCTCACCTTGCTCACCTTGCTCGCCTTGCTCGCCTTGCTCGCCCTGCTCGCCTTGCGGTCCCGCAGGCCCTTGCTCGCCGGTACACGCCGACATCCCCAACGAAAAGGCAGCGACCAGTGATACGACTACCGCACTTCTACTTCTCCACTTCATCGAAAATACTCCTACTCAAAACAGTACAACCAACTATCCTCCAGAGGGCGTGTCACACGCCACACGTGGCTCTGCAGCGCCCGGCCCGATGGCCGGCCGCCTCCAGCGCGAAGCAATGGCTATGCAGACGATGTGCATTGTCAAGTCGCCCCCGCTTCGCGCTGATGCCCGTGCAGCCTTGGCAGCTTGGGGCAAAGCTGACACCGGTGCGCCACATGTGCGGTATTTGCGCCCCCAAAAAAAGTACCAAGCACCCTACAAGCCCCAAGCATCCTACAAGCCACGACGACTCCTGCTCGTCCCTCGACGGCTCGAAAGCCCCCGATTCAACTGCCCAGTCATAGACGCATATTTCGTTTCTTGGGAGTTGTATCGGTGCGAGGGGTTCTAGGCCGGGGGTCACGGTTCAACTTTGAAGCTCAATGATTGTCGAGGAGCCCCCTCCGGTTCGCGTACAGCAGCCCAAGGCTACTCGGTCGCTACGCTCCCAGCGCGCTCACCACCTCCCCTTGGCGCAAAAAGAGGAACTCCCTGCCAGATCGCGCACAGACTGTTTGTCGTAGGTTCAAAAAACAGACGGGTCGCGCGCGGACAACAGAGCAACCACCCTCCCTGCCCTGCTCTCATGGCCGCCACGCCCCGTTTAGAGACATTTTCTCAAAAAAGTACGCAACGATATCGCCTCCTCTGCCGAAAACCATAATAGAGGCTTTGCTCGATTCTACACATCGGACTTGGAGGAATGCGTATGTCTGACCCATCGAATTCTGTCGCGCCGGCTGTTGTATCTTCGCCGAAAAACAATTGGCTCAAATACGTACTCGGAGGGTGCGGGTGTGTAACTTTTCTGCTCCTCGCAGTGGTGGCAGCGTTCGTGGCCATGGTGGGAATTGGAGTTGGAGATACCGTCTCAAAGGTTGCCGACCAGGTTGAGAAAGACGAAGAGGCTCGGCAGGTGGCAGTCGAGTTCCTGGAGCACTTAGAGGAAGGCCAAAATCGGGAGGCATATGGCCTGACCACCAAGAAATTCCGGGAGGCGACGACATTGGAAGAAGTCGAGTCTTGGGCGAGCGACGTCCGCAAATTCGGGGAGGTCAAGCCGCGGCATTTCATCGCTGTCGAGAACGACATACGTCGCCGAAACGGGGAGTCCGAATCCTATCAAATCGTGCACTTCGAATACAGAATGGACCGCGAACGCGACGTGATTCGCTGCCCCGTCAAGGTCATCGAGAAGACATCGTCGAGCGATGCGCCTGGAGGCTTCGAAGTGTTTCATGTCGACTGCGTGCGTGCGCACGTCGCCTACCGCAAGGCCTGGGGAGATCCCCCTCCGAAAGGGTATCAAGACAAGGACGAGCGTGTCGTCACCGGTTGGAAGAAGTACAAACAGCCGAAGCTCGACATGCAAGCAGCGGCGGCCGCTGGAGCCAAATTGCGCCGACACCTGCTCGAAGGCGAATACGCCGCGGTTCGCGCTCTCTTCCCGCGCGCTCACCGAGAAGATTTCGGGGAGGCAGCGGCCGCCAAATTAGCTGGACTTGTGCGCAAACACGGCCTGCGCAAATCCGAGTTCTCGGAGTGGAACAATATGAATGTACTCGACGCCTGGCTGGCGAGCGGCGTCGGCAAGTCGACTTACGAGGTACGATTGATCAACCCAACCGCCCGTTCCGGGACCAGACTGGTGCTCGCCCTCACCCGCGACCACGATTTCAACAAGCCCCAAGGCCAGCGCGCCGGTCCATTCTACGTGACGAAAATCGAGATTAAGAAGGGAGGTCGAGCGCAAAAGTAAAAGGCCATATTAGCCACGGCCGCCGCCCGGGCTCTACCAGCGCATGCACGGACTCTCCCTCGCTGTGGAAAGCGGCCTCGTCGTCGGCGGCCCATTCAGCCTTCGTAGGCGGCCTTCGATGCATCGATGTCGAGCTTCTTCATCGAGAGGAGCGCCTCCGTGACACGGGCGGTGGCTTCCTCGTCGCTCCGGGTCAGGCCTCCGCACCGAGCAGCGAAGCCAACCGCTCGAGCTGGGAGTGAATCGCCGGATTCATGTCTGGGTGGTAGTCATCGAGAACCATTTCCACGAAGCTCGTCGACGTCATGGGCTCGTGAGCAAATCTCTTCTCTATGACCTCGTCAAAGGCCATGCGGAACGACAGCGGGGTATGCGCGTTGATGGCGCGCGCCGGCAGCTCCTCGTCGGGGTCGCAGCCGGCCTCGAGATAAGCGCGAACGACGCGCATGTGGAACTCCTCGGAGTACTCCAGCTCGTCGGTGGTGCCCGACTCGTAGATGCGCCCCAAGCGATTGAGCAGGTAGACCATCAGCATGTCGCAGCCGGTGTCGACATCGCGCACCTCACCGAGCGGGTGGTCATCGAGGCGCGCAAGGCTCTCCTCATCTTCGAAACAACAACCCAGCTTTTGTGCTCGCAGTACATGTTGGAGGCTCATGACCTCGACTCCTACTCTGGAGGAAAGTGTCCGGACATACCGGGCCAGCCCTTACGGGCGCGGGGTCGACGGAGAGACACATTCGAGTCCGTCCGCTCCGATGTGGTCGCCTTCGAGGCGCGACAGAATTCGCACAGGCCCCATGAAGACCTCCAGGTGGTCGACGCCCTCGTCGAGCGACTCCTGGATATCCTCTTCGTAGCGCCACGTGCCGTGGTACATCCCCAATTTGATCATCGCGCCGTAGGGGTGGTCCTTGTTCTCCGGATTCTCGAAGGTGTTTCCGCCGGCGCTGCTGTAGTACTTGGTGCCGTTGATCCAGAACTCGGTCAGGCCCTCGCCGCCGCTCTCGGTGTCCCAAACGGTGTGAAGCACGAAGTCATACCACTGTCCGGCCTCGGGTTTGACGTCGGTGATGGCCACGTCTCCGTCCATGCCGTCGTCGGGATAGTATCGATGCAGGACAAATTCGTCGCAGTCTCCCCCGGCACATCGTCCCGCAGGATAATCGGGGTAATCGGTCGGGTTCCAAAGCCTCAGATCGATGGGGGCTGCGCCGTGGCCGACGTGAGCTTGCAAAAATTTGGTGCTGGCCGTCTCGCCGGCGACGAAATCGGGCGGATAATAATATGACCAACTGATCCACTCCTCGCTTTTTAGCGGCTTGTCCGGCGCCCAGGAGACGGTGTCTCCCGTGTGGAATTCGTAGGACTCGTAGATCTCGGCGCGCAGGTTCCCTGCGTGGGAGGTCGAGTCTCCGGGAGGCGGGTTTCGGGGATCGAGATAAAACCGCAGGCTCTTGGTGCCCGGCTCACGCAGGTGCTCGCTCGAGCTCACCACGGAGAGCGACTCGGGATCGTGCTCGAGATTCGTCCCCCAGTGATGCTCGGAAAAATACCCCTCCTCGACCACGCCGTCGTCCAGATCCGTCCAGTCGTAGACCCGCATCTCCCGGCAGTCAGGGGGAGTGTCGACACAGGCGCCGTCGGAGCAGACCTGGTCGGATGCGCTACAATCGACGGAGTCGGCCCAGGCGTTATCCTGACAGGTCTGAGCCGTCTGCCCGTCGCAGCGGGTCTGACCCTCGGTGCAGATGGTCGTGTCACTATCGTCGCGGACGGCTCCGTCGTCGCTGACATCGGAGGCATCGGTGGTATCGGTGGTATCGGTGGCGTCGGTGGTGTCGTGCCCACATCCGGCTGTATCGCACCCGGTATCACCAACCTCGTCCGACGCATCCACGCTGGCGGAGTCGAGACCACCGTCGCGCCCCTGGTCTCCATCACATGAGAGCGCAGCGAGTGAGAACACTCCCGCGCACAGACAAAAGGCCGCTACTCGCCAGCCCCGGATTCCAAACAAAGAGACAATCATAACCAAACCTCCCCAAGACAAACCATTCGAAGTGCAAGGAGGATAGCGAGCAGACGCTGCAATGAAAAGGCTAGTGCTGGCTGCCGTTCCAAACTCCCCCAACATATTGCAACAACTTGAAACATCACCCCCGCTGGGAACGCTCCCGTTGCTCGGAATCGACGTCAACGCGTAGTCCGACGCGATAAGGGGGCGTCTCCCGGTGGTCCGATAATTGCAATAAACCCCTCCGAAGACCCACGGATCGTGCGAAGCGACCGTCGCTGAGCGATTCGACACACTAAACCAGGGAGATCACATGATGACTACTTCATCGGCTGCAAACCGCAGTGCGCGTGCAGGCTCGGATGGCGAGGTGCTGCAGTCGCTTCGACGTATCGAGGAGCGCCTCGTGGCCATCGAGGCGGCGGCCGAGCCCGCCCAACACATCCCTGACGGCGTCGGGATGGTGGCTGATATCTTCGACGACTGGGCGATGCGCGCTGCCGAGCGCGGCGTCGACGTCGACGCACGGGCTCGGCGTGTCGCGCGCCTGCTCGAGCGGCTGACCGAGCCCGAGACGCTCGCGCTGGTCGAATCCGTCGTCGAGCGGCGTGAGCAGTTGGCCGCCGGCCTCGAGCTGCTCGATAAGCTGCCCGACGCGCTCGCCATGGCCACGGATATCTTCGATGACACCGTCGGCCGCCTCCAGGCCCAGGGGATCGATCCCGTCGAGCTCACCGAGCGCTTCTCCCAGGCGGCGGTTCGCTTCGCCGAGTTCGTCCAGAGCCGCGAGTACCAGGCGCTGGTCGAATCGGGCGTGTTCGCCCCGCAGACCGTCCAGGTCATCGCCGGGGTGGGTGAAGCGATGACCGAGGCGTTCAACGCCGACGTGCGCGAGCACGGATTCTTCGGCGTGCTCGGCGCGATGCGCGAGGCGCCCGTCCAGCGCGCGGTCGGCTTCGGACTGGGCTTCGCGCGGCGCTTCGGCGAGCTGTTACGACGTCGCTTGCCCGCCTGAGCGCATCACTTTCAAACGCCTCCATTTCAAATACTGCGTCTGAGGAGATCATGATGTCCAAGACACACGAACACCAGATTGTCATCGTCGGCGGCGGTACTGCCGGAATCACCGTCGCCTCTCAGCTACTCAAACGGGAGCCCTCGCTCGACGTCGCCATTATCGAGCCGTCCGAGACCCATTATTACCAGCCGCTATGGACGCTGGTCGGCGGAGGCGTGTTCGAGCGCGAGGAGTCAGCGCGCTCGATGAAGCAGGTCATCCCGCGCGCAGCGGCCTGGATTCACGACCGCGCGGCCACCTTCCAGCCCGACGACGATCAACTCACACTGGCTTCGGGAGACACGGTGAGCTACGAGCAGTTGATCGTCGCCCCCGGCATCCAGCTGGACTGGGATGCCGTCGACGGACTCGACGGCCATGTTGGCGACAACGGCATCTGCAGCAATTACTCGTGGGACACCGTCGAGTCGACCTGGCAGACCTTGCGCAACTTCTCGGGAGGAAGGGCGATTTTCACGTTTCCGAACACGCCCATCAAATGTGCCGGCGCGCCCCAAAAGATCATGTGGTTGGCCGAGCACTACCTGAATCGAAGCGGCGTGCGCGACAACTCTGAGGTCGTCTATCACGCGCCGGGAGCAGCGATCTTCGGCGTCCAGAAGTACCGCGATGCCCTCGAGGAGTTGGTCGACGAGCGCGACGTAAAGACCGTCTTTCGCTCCAACCTGGTCGCGGTGCGCCCCGAAGAGAAGGTCGCCGTCTTCGAAGACCTCGACAGCGGAGAGACCAGCGAGGTCGGCTACGACATGCTCCATGTGACCCCGCCACAGTCGGCGCCCGACTTTATCAAGCAGAGCCCGCTGGCAAACGACGACGGGTGGGTCGAGGTCGACAAGTACACCACCCAACACGTGCGCTACCCGAACGTCTTTTCGCTCGGCGACGCCTCCAGCTTGCCGACGTCCAAGACCGGAGCGGCGGTGCGCAAGGAGGCGCCGGTGACCACGGCCAATCTGTTGGCTCTTCGAAACGACCAGCCACTCGAGGCCGCCTACGACGGCTACGCCTCTTGTCCGCTGGTGACCGGCTACGGGCGGCTGATCTTGGCCGAGTTCGACTACGACGGCAACCCCGCCGAGTCCTTCCCCTTCGATCAGGCTCGCGAGCGCTACTCGATGTACGCGATGAAGGCCTACGGGCTGCCCAAGATGTACTGGCACGGCATGCTCGAGGGCAGAGCTTGACGAAGCGTTGGCGACCACCAGAAAGCCAGGGCCCTGTTTCTCTCGGACGTGCTCGAGCTGAGAGTCGACCGAGGTTTTCATATCAACGCAGCAGCGTCGCGATCGCCTCGCGGATCAGCCCGCCGCGTTTCTTGTCGTCTCGACGCTGGCGCTCGCATCGCTTGTGCCGTCGGCTCTGGCGCAGCCCCTCCTCGATGAGCGCTTCGAGGGCCTGGCGGACCGTCTCGGCGAACTGGCGACGAATCGTCGCCAGTTCTGCGACGTCATCTATCCGGCTGACGTCGGGCGAGTCGATCGGCTCACCGACGTAGAATTGAAACGGCACCCGTCGAGCGATCGGGATGAGCAGCGGGATCTTGTAGGAGCGGTCCCCCAAAAACGGCGCCGAGACGAGCCCGCGGTTGTTGAGCACCGGAAAGACCTCGTCGGGCCCGATGGCGGCAAATGGCACGATCGGTTTGCCGGCGCGGATGGCGACGTCGGCGAAACCCTCGCGCGCTCCCCACTTGAGGGTGTAGCGGTCGTCCCGCCCCTTGATCGAGTCCTTGGCCCCGCCTGGATAGGTCACCACCATCTCGTCACCGCGAAGCAGGTCGATGCACGAGCTTCGCGAACCCTCGACGGCGCCGAGCCGGTGCAGCAGCCACTTCAGGCCGGGCACGCCGAATAGCGAGCGCAGGGCCATGCCGCGCGGGATCCGCCCGGTGGCGCCGTACACTGCCGGGAAAAACGCCAGGCTGTCGACGCCGAAATGTGAGTGGTTCCCGACCAGCAGCGAGCCGCCCTCGGGGATACGCTCGGCCCCTTCGACGGTGACGTCGAAATACTCGAGCACGTAATCGAGCGCCTTGATCGCCGCCTTCGGGATCGAATCCTCGGCGCAGATCGACGCCGGATACGACACTTCAACTTGGTCTACGTTACTATCGGCCAACGAAAACACCCTGGGAATGTTACGATGAGGGGCTAATTTGCATCTTACTTTTGCCGGTTCGATTGGCAAAGGACCTAACGAGTCGTCCACAGCGGCTATTTCGAGGCGCCCCCCGTGGGCATAAACGGCAGGCGAACCTCAGAAGGTAGGGAAACGATGTTGAAGCTCACTGCAGGTCAGAACTCGCTCGTGCCCGAGAGATTCGAGCGCGCCATCAGCGACTTTGCGGTGCGAAGTGCATTCCAGGGCATGAAGAGCGTGGGCATGCTCGAGCCGCCCGAGGGCTACGCCGACCACGACGTGGTGGTGCGCCGCGACATCGCCTACACCGACTCAGGGGACGAGCAGCACCGACTCGACGTCTACCGTCCTGACGACGGCCGCTCCTACCCGGCCGTGCTATACGTTCACGGCGGAGGATTTCGCATCCTGTCGAAGGATACCCACTGGATGATGGCGAAGACGCTGGCCCGCCAAGGCCATGTGGTCTTCAATATCGACTACCGCCTCGCCCCCCAGCACAAGTATCCGGCCGCCGCCGAAGACACCGCCGCGGCCTACCTGTGGATGCTCGACCACGCCGTTCAGTATGGCGCTGACGCCACCAAGGCGGTGGTCGCCGGCGAGTCGGCCGGCGCAAACCTGATCACGGCGCTGACGGTGGCGGCCACCATCGAACGCGCCGAGCCCTGGGCGCGCGAGGTCTTCGAGCGCGGCGTGGTGCCGGCCGCTTCGGTGCCGACCTGCGGCATTTTGCAGGTCTCCGACCCGCTTCGCATCGAGCGTCGCAAGAATAAGACCATCTCGAAATTCGTGCGCGACCGGCTGCTCGAGGCGGCCGACGCCTACCTGCCCAACGCCGACCTTACACCGGCTTCGACGCCGCTGATGGCCGATCCTTTGCGGGTGCTCGAGCGCATCGAGCGCACCGACCGCCCCCTGCCCCCCATCTTTGCCGCGGTCGGCACCCGAGACCCGCTGCTCGATGACACGCGCCGGCTGGCGCACGCGGCCAACCGCCTGGGCGGCTGGTGCGACGACCGCTACTACGAGGGCGAACTCCACACCTTTCACGCGCTGATGTGGCGCGACAACGCCCGCAAGTACTGGACCGACCTATTCGATTTTCTTGAGGCTGCGCTCGCCGACGCGCCCCGAACGCGCGACCTGCGGGCACCGTCTGGGACCGAGTTCTTCGAAGTGATGTCTCCGCCGCGGTGATCGACGGAGGGCGCCGGGACTCGGCAACCCTTTTGTTGCGGCCGCTGAACTTTGGGAGAATCTACCGGTGCCAGATCTGGGACGACACATTTTTGTGTGCTCTCGAGCCTCAGATGCGCCGGCAGTGGGCCGAGCGCGTCGACGAGCTGTCGGCGACTGTCTGTCCCTACTCTTTACTCTTGGTCGCCGCCGTCGACGAAGTCGCTCTGCTGGTAGGCGGCGCGCGGGTAGTCGTAGAAGCCTCGGCCGGTCTTGACGCCCAGTTCGCCGCGGTCGACGTACGCCTGCAGAAAATCGAGCGTCTTACGCCCCTGGGGGAATTTGGCCATGGGACCCAGGTTGCGTTCGGTGATGTGGTGGACGAGGTCAATACCGATGCGATCCATCATCCCGAACGGCCCCACCGGCATCTTGGTAATCCCCATCCAGGCACGGTCGATGTCCTCGAGGGGGGCGACCTCGTCGGCGGCCAAGCGCAGCGCGGTGTCGAGGATCGGCTGGAGCATGGCGTTGAAGACGTAGCCCGGACTCTCCTTTTCGAGGACCAGCGGTATCTGACCGATACTGCGGGCGAATGCCTCGAGGCGTCGCATCGTCTCCGGTGCAGTCTCCGGATGCGGCATCACGTCGACCACATTGGCGTACCAGACCGGCGGGTGAAAATGCAGCGCCGCGAAGCGCGCGGGCCGGCCGGTCGCCTCGGCGAATTCAGACGGCGCCAGCGTCGAGGTATTGGTCGTAAAGAGGGTGTGCGGCGCGCATAGGGTGTCGAATTGGCCGAAGACTTCGCCTTTGAGCTCGGGCTCCTCGGGGATCGACTCACTGATCAGGTCGACCCCGGCCGCCGCCTCGGCGGCGTCGGAAAAGGTCGCGATGCGCTCGCGCGAAGCGACCGCCTCCTCACGCGATAGCCGCTCGCCGAAGCGCAGCTGAGCGATATACTGCGAGATCTGCTTATTCGCCGCCTCGAGCGACGCCTCGGCGACGTCGTATAGGTGGACGTCGTAGCCATGCATCGCGCACTGCAGCGCGATCTGCTGTCCCATCGTTCCCGCGCCAATCACCAGCACCCGCTCGATATCACTGCCTGCCATCATGACCCGCTCCTGTCGTCGCCATCGAATACTCTCCCGCCCGGAGAGTATCGTGGCCGAGGGCAGCCATGACAAGCCCGGCGGCGCCCCACGCCCCCCAAGGGGCCGCAGCGTCATTTGGCGTCCTCGCCACATGTTTAAATTCCTTCTTAATACCAAGGAGTTGCCGACACACTGTCGGCTCAGCGTACTCAACGGAGGAAGTCATGAAGAAGACACTCATTGCGCTCGTGACCTTCGTGCTCGTCGCAGCCGCGACGTTGCTCGTCACCCAGACATTCGCCGAACAGCATTCGTCCCAAGAGGACGACACGGCGAAGAATCTCGTAAAGGCCGAGGATGTCGAGTGGGCAGACGCCGGTAAGGTGCTGCCCGAAGGCGCCGAACTCGCTGTCATCGAAGGTGATCTGAGCGACGACGATATCGCCATCGTGCGGCTGCGATTCCCTGGTGACTACGTCGTACCGCCGCACACCCACTCGTCGACCGACGAGCGCGTCACCGTCCTCTCGGGCACCGTGCACTTCGCGAACGAAGCAGAGTTCGACAAGGAAGCGACCACGAAGATGGATACCTTCTCCTATTTCCGGGCACCTGTGAGGCAGCCGCACTTTGTGTGGACCGCGGAAGGAGAAGAGACCGTCCTGGAGATCGTGCTGGATGGAGCCTTCGACATCGAGTACGTCAACCCCGAGGACGACCCGCGGCGGGCCGTCGGAGGCGGCCCCGAGGAATGACCCGTAGTCAGGCGAGCTCCGAAAGCAGGTCGGCGCGCACGTTGCCCCCCGGATACGTACGGCCTCTAAGGTTGCGTTCGACCGCCCGTTGCGGTTGTATGGCGGGCAAATGACGCCCATGCCGTAGAGCTCGACGATGTTCGATGTCCTTCCAACTGATGTGTTGCGCTTTCTGAGCATTCCGTTGCTCAGCGCGCTGGTGGGCTGGGGCACCAATGTGCTCGCCTTGAAGATGACCTTTTACCCGCTCGAGTTTTTGGGTGTGCGACCTTACCTGGGCTGGCAGGGGATCATTCCGGCCAAGGCCGAGTCGATGGCCCGGCGCACCGTCAACCTGATGACCACGCGGCTGGTGGGCGTGCAGGAGGTCGTCGATCGGCTCGAGCCCGACCGCGTCGTCGAGGAGCTGTCGCCCGGCGTCGAGCGGCTGCTGTGCGAGGCCATCGACGAGGCGATGTCGGAGCGCCATCCGAAGCTGTGGGAGGTGATGCCCGAGCCGGCGCGCGACGAGATCTACCGCCGCGCCGCGGCCGATGCCGACGAGGTGATTCGCCAATCTCTGATCGACCTGAAGCTCGAGGTCGACGAGGTGCTCGACCTCGAGGAGATGGCCGTCTCGGCGCTGCTCGAAGATCGCGCGTTTCTCAACAGGATTTTCCTCGAATGCGGCGAGCAGGAGTTCAAGTTCATCGAGCGCTCGGGGCTGTACTTCGGATTTCTGTTCGGACTCGCCTTGATGGTCGCCCGCTTCTTCGTCGACGCGGCCTGGCTGATGCCGGTGGCCGGCTTCTTCATCGGCTATCTGACCAACTTCGCCGCCCTCAAGATGATCTTCGAGCCGACTCAGCCCAAGAAGGTGCTCGGCCTGACCTGGCAGGGCTCCTTTTTGAAGCGCCAAGACGAGGTCAGCGAGGCGTACGCGCGGCTGGTCTCCCAGAATATCGTCAACACCCAGAATATCCTCAAGGCCATGTTCGAGGGGCCGGGGGCCGAGAAGCTGCTCGAGATCATCGAGCGCCACGTGCTCGAGGCCGCCGATCGCTACGAGGCCGTCCCGCGACCGGTGACCGACTTCCTGCTGGGCAACGACGACTACGACGACCTCAAAGACAAGATCGCCCGCGCCATCGTCGAGGCCGTACCCAACGGACCTCTCTACGATGTCCAAGCATACGCCGACGAGGCCCTGGATCTCGAAAACACCCTGCGCAGCCGTCTTCGCAGCCTGCCTCCCGAGCAGTTCACCGGCCTGTTGAGGCCGATTTTCCAGGAAGACGAGTGGAAGCTCCTCCTGGTCGGGGCGGTGCTCGGTCTGGGTGTAGGGGTGTTCCAGACGCTCGTCGTCTTTGCCTAAAGGGCGCGGCGAGTTTCGGACCCACGGAGGGGGCTCGTAGGGAGCCCGGCACCGGTTTCTCGCGACCACTTCGTCCCCGCATGGAATACGTGCTAGTTTGCCGGCCGTTCGACGAGCAGCAGCCGCGCTCGTCATGCTCGTAACCGCCGGCGCCGCAAGGACGTATCCATGAAGAAAATGCTCCCCCTCGGTTTCATCTTCGTCGGCCTGTGCCTGGCTCTCTTGGCCGTCCCGCCCCAGGTCGAGACGCTCCAGGTCGCCTGGGAGGCCGACCGCTTCGAGTCGACGACCGCCCTCGTGCTCAGCCTGCACACAAAGAGCCACGGCAAGGGGCCGTCGACCGAGGTCCTCGAGTTCGACTATACCGTCGACGGGCGCACCTACCGCGGCGACAACCATCTGACCCAATTCGATGACAGCTACGAGAAGCTCAACCAACTCATTCGCTGGAAGGACAAGAAGCGCTTCGTCCAGGTCTACTACGACCCCGACGATCCCAAGCGCGTCCTGGTCCACCGCGACATCGGGCTCATGGTACCCTTGGGCGTCATCGGCCTGACTGCCGCCTGTCTGTATGTCGGCTTCGGCACCCTCTTCGAGGAGCGGCGCATCGCCAAGTGGGAGGCGAGGAAGCAGGCCGAAAGAAAGCGCCGCCAGGGGTAGGCCGCGGCGCTGCCCGCCTCCTGTGGCAACCGACGTTCGAATACGCGCCCCGATACGTGCCAGGCCCCCTTTGTTGCTTTGGCATAACGTGGGCGTGGGCTATGTTTGCCCGACGGACGAGTCGCCGGACACCATCGAGAGGAACAACGAAAATGGAGCAACCACACCTCGACATCCTGATCATCGGCGCCGGCCTGTCGGGCATCTGTGCGGGGCACTACGTCCAGACCGAATGCCCTGGCAAGTCGTTCGCCATCTTGGAGGGGCGCGAGGCGCTCGGGGGCACCTGGGACCTGTTCCAGTATCCGGGGATTCGCTCCGACTCGGACATGCACACGCTGGGGTTTTCGTTTCGGCCCTGGCCCGACCCGCAGGCCATCGCCGACGGGCCGTCGATCCTGGAGTACCTGCACGACACCGCCGAGGAGACCGGCCTCGACCAACATATCCGCTACAACCGTCAGGTCGAAAGAGTCAGTTGGTCGTCCGACGAGGTGCGCTGGACGGTCGTCACTCGCCGGCCGGACACCGGCGAAGAGCATATTTATACCTGCGATCTGCTGTGGTTCTGCACCGGCTATTACCACTACGACCGCGGCCACATGCCCGAATTTGCCGGCGCCGACCGCTTCGAAGGCGAGCTGATCCACCCGCAATTGTGGAACGAAGACATCGATTACGAGGACAAGAAGGTCGTCGTCATCGGAAGCGGCGCGACCGCGGTCACGCTGGTGCCGGCGATGGCCGAGAGCGCGGCGCATGTCACCATGCTCCAACGCTCGCCGAGCTACGTGATGTCGGTGCCCGAAGATGACGTCATCTCCGAGTGGGCGACGCGTATCTTCGGCGACAAGATCGGCGCCGCGTTGACCCGCTGGAAGAATATCCTGCGCCTGATGCTCTTCTACCAATACTCGCGACGGATGCCGAAGAGCGCCCGCAACTACATCACCGACTTGGTGCGCGAGGCGGTCGGCGACGTGGTCGACGTCGACACCCACTTCAACCCGAGCTACGACCCCTGGGACCAGCGCCTGTGCTTCGTGCCCGACGACGACTTATTCGACGCGCTGCGCGACGGCAACGCCTCCGTCGTCACCGACCACATCGAGAATTTCGACGAGACGGGCATCGCGCTACGCTCGGGAGACCACCTCGACGCCGACATCGTCGTCAGCGCCACCGGCCTCGAACTGGTCGTCGCCGGCGGCGCGACCATCGAGGTCGACGGACAGGTCGTCGACCCCGGCCAAGAGACCATGTACAAGGGGGCGATGCTCAGCAACGTGCCCAACGCGGTGATGTCGCTCGGCTACACCAACGCCTCCTGGACGCTCAAGTGCGAGCTCATCAGCCAGTGGACGTGCCGGCTCCTCGAGTATATGGACGCCCATGACCACAGCGTCTGCGTGCCTCGGCCGCCCGCCGAAGAAAACACCGAAGTGCCGCTCATCGACTTCAACTCCGGCTACGTGTTGCGCGCGCTCGACGAGCTACCCAACCAGGGTGAGCGGCTGCCGTGGCGGCTGTATCAAAATTACTTTTTAGACAGCTTCCTGTACCGATTCTCGCCCATCGCTGACGGTGCGTTGACGTTCGATTGAAGACACGCCGTCCACGGCAACCCCTCCGGCTGGCGAACTCCGCTCAGCCCAGATGCGACTCCAGGGCATCCGGCAGGCGCCCCGGCTCGAAGATCTCGATCCAGTAGCCGTCCGGGTCCCGGATAAAGGCGATGTCCTTCATGCTGCCGCCCTCGGGACGCTTGACGAAGTCGACGCCCAGCGTGTCGAAGCGCTCGCAGGCGGCGTCGAGGTCGGGCACGGCAAAACCGATGTGGCCAAAGCCTTTGGGCTCCTCGTTACCGCTGTGGTACTCGACGCCGTCATCGTCCTCGTCGCCCCAGTTGTAGGTCAACTCGAGGAGTGCCGGCCGTGAGAAGGTCTGTACGAGCCGCTCGTCTTCGTCGGCCGACCACTGGCCGTCGTCGTCGACCATGGCCAGGAAGTACAGGCTGAACTCCATGTCCGGGAAGTCGAGCTTTTTGACCAACGTCATCCCCAGCACCTTCGTGTAGAAGCCCAGCGAGGCCTTCGGGGACTTGATGCGCAGCATCGTCTGGTTGAATACGTACCCCTCGGTCTCCGGGTCTCGCTGGTCATGGAGGCCGTCTGCGTCTGCGAAATGTCTGGACATTGTTTTCACCACGATAAAGTAAGGTTCTGTCGCATTGTCGATCGTCATGGCAGTGAGCGCCACGTTCTATCGGATTCCACGAATTGATCAACCAGTGGGGTGACATCGACCCAGCCATACATCGAGAAGATTCACCCCCGCCTTTCCGGCCATTTCGACCGGCGCAGTGGGCTATCCCTTCGCCGAGGTCGGCGAATCGCCGCTTGATATGGGCTCCGCCGGGGAACGTAACTCCCGAACGTCACAGGTTCCTCGAAGCAGGCCTACGACTCGGCGTGCGAACCTGCCTGCTGCGCCGGCATGACGAGCACCTTGTCGATGCGATAGCCGTCGAGGTCGACGATCTCGAAGCGCCACTCGCTCCAGGTGAGCGCTTCGCCGACCTTCGGGAGCCTGCCGAACTCCTTGATCAGCCAGCCGGCCAGCGTGTGATAGCCCTCACCGCCGGCGAGTCGGGCCAGCCCCAGATACTCGCCGGCCTCGTCGACAGGCATGCTGCCGTCCAGTAGCCAAGAGCCGTCGGGGCGTTGGACGGCGCGCTGCTCGGGCGGTTCATCGTACCTGGCGAGGTCGCCGAAGATCACCCCCGTCAGGTCGCTGGGGGTCACCACGCCCATCAGGCTGCCGTACTCGTCGACGACCGCCGCCAGATGGATCGGCGAGCGGCGGAACAAGTCGAGCACGCTCAGCGCACTCATCGTCTCGGGAATGACCGGCGCCTCCTTGACCGTCGCACGCAGGTCCAGCTCCTTGCCCGCGAGGCTACGCTCGAGCAGGTCCTTGGCCTGCACGACCCCCAATACCTCGTCGACATCGCCGTCGCATACGACCACGCGCGAATGCGACGTGCTCTGCAGACGCTGGCGCACGCTCTCGTCGTCGGCGGCCACGTCGAGCCAGTCGATATCGGGCCGCGGGGTCATCACCGCCTCGACCGGCCGGTCGGCCAGCCTCATCACGCCCCAGATCATCTCCTCTTCGGCCGGCTCGACCACGCCCGCTTGGGCGGCCTCGCGCACAAGCACCCGAATCTCCTCGTCGGTCACCGGCAAGCCCTGCGACGGGCTGATGCGCAGCACGCGCATCCCGAGGCGCGTCGAGACGTCGAGCAGCCAGACCAACGGGCTGACCACGCGCGCCAGCGCCGACATCGGCCGCGCGACGGTCGCGGCGATGGACTCCGCGTGGCTGAGCGCGAGCCGCTTGGGCAACAGCTCCCCGATGATGAGCGAGACGTAGGTGATGGCGGCGACGACCACACCGAAAGCAATCTCGTCGGCGCTGTCGTCGAACCACCCGCTCTGCGCGAGCACCTCGCCCAGCGGCTCGGACAGCGCGCTCCCGCCCACCGCACCGGCCAAAATGCCGATGAGCGTGATCCCAATCTGCACCGCCGACAAGAACCGGCCCGGATTCTCGGCGAGGTCGATGGCACGCGCGGCCCCACTCCGGCCCTCGGCAGCCATCGCCTGCAGCAGGGCCTTGCGCGCCGAGACAATGGCCAGCTCCGACATCGCGAAGAAGCCGTTCAACACGATGAGCAGAAAGACGATGAGAATCTGGACGGGTAGCATAGGGGACGGGCTCCGGCGACAAGAGGCGCTCACATACGCAGCCTCTTACAACATAGTCGTGAGCCGTGTCATCCAAGGGGATGGCGTTAGGTATTCGCCGCCGGATTCGACCCGATTTGAAGCCGCACGTGCTCGACATCGTCTTCGACGAGCGCGCCGAGGCTTGCCATCGGCGACTCGAGCCAAAAAAGCATCGCTCTGCTCGCCTTCGCGCGCTAACCCTGATTTCTCACGAGCACCTCTACCGGAGGCTCGCAGAATGCGCGATTCTCGTGCCGAGACCTGCTCGACGATGCACGCATCGCCTGCGCGGCTCGGCCCTTCGCCTCCCACATTCTGCTTCACCCCGGGGCGGGTGTCGTGAGAAATGCAGGCTAAAGGGAACGCACGGGATTGCCAATGGAGCCGTCGTCTCCAACCCAAACCACATTGACCAGAAGCGTCCATCCATACTATCGATAGAGACTCCAACTCTATCTTTATCACGGGTTTGCCCGATGTCGACGCTCACACGAATTGCCGCAGGCCGGATTCGTCTAGCCCTACTCTCGACCCTTCTGATCCTCGCCGCGTGCGGTGACAGCAGCAGTGACGGCAGCGAAAACAGCGTCACCGTTGGGTTGGACGCCGGCGGCGATGTCTCGAATGACGGAGGGGGCCAATGCGGCGAGCCCACGGGAGAGCGCCCGCCACAGCTGAGCGAGCATGCGGGCGCGTTCGTGCCAGCGGACGATGGCTCGGCCGGCAAGGTGGTCATTTTCGGCGGCAGCCTGGGGATTCCCGAGAACTGCGACTTTCCCGAGCGCACCTACGAGACCACGACTTGGGCTTATGACGTCGACTGCGACTCGTGGAGCAAGCTCGAGCCGGCCACGACGCCGCCGGGGCGCACCCGCCATACCACCGTCTACGACGCTGCCGGAGACCGCGTCATCGTCTACGGCGGACTCGGCGCCAACGGCCCGCTCGACGACACCTGGGCCCTGGATATGGAGACCGGCGAGTGGAGTGAGCTCGAGACCAGCGGTGGACCTGCGCCGGCTCGCCTGAACCACGCGGCGGTCTACGATCCGGCGGGCAGAATGCTGGTCTTTGGCGGCAATCAGGGCAGCTCGGTGGTCGATATCGACCCTTCGAACGACGTCTGGGAGCTCGACCTGTCGACGCACACCTGGACCGAATTGACGCCCGCCCAAGATGGGCCGGAGCCGCGACAGTGGGTGTCGGCCCTGTGGGACGACGAGCAGTCGCAGCTCGTCATCTACGGCGGGGGCGACGACAGCGCGTTTACCGGCGACGTCGAATATTTCGACGACGCCTGGGCGTGGCGCGACGGCGGCGACGAGCCGGTATGGGAGGAGCTTGGCGCAGACTCCACCGACCGGCCGGCCGGACGATTCTGGGCGGGCTGGAGCTACGACCCGGTCAACGGGCGCTACGTGCTCTTTGCCGGCCACGATGCCGGCAACGTCGACGGCCAAACGCTGGGCAACCGCAACGACACCTGGTCTCTCGACCCGGCGACCGGCGAGTGGACCGAGCACCTCGAGGGCGACGTGTGGAATAAGCCCGCCAACGGGTTCTGCGATTTCCCCGCCGACTTCACGATCATCGACCCGGAATCGCCCGAGCGCCGAAACGCACACGTCTTCGTCTCGGGGCCCACCGGCGCCTATATGATGGGCGGCAAGACCGACTGCGGCATCGTCGACGACCTCGCACGGTTCAATTTCGAGGCCGAAGAGTGGGAGGTTCTGACGCGGGCCACTACCGGCGAGGTCTGCCTGCGCAAAGGCGGCGGTGATAGTTGCAGCAGCATGTGTCTATGAGTCCGTGAACTCACGGGAAATTTGTATGGTTCGCGTCGTTTGCGGCCACACGGATATCCTTCGACACTAGGCTTGGGGCTTGGGGCTTGAGGATGCCTTTCCCCAAGGCCCAAGGCCCAAGCCACAAGCCCGAGCCAGCTATTGTCGAGCGAACTCAACCAAGCTCAACCTGCAGTTACTTCGAGGTCACTGGGAGCCACCATGATGCCGCGGTTGTCCAGAATAGTCGGCGCGCTGATCCTTCTGAGCGTCGTCGCGGCGTTTGCGGGGTGCGGCGACGGCGGCGACGCCTCTACCGATTCCGATGCAGCCACCGCCGACGCCGACGACACCGGCGAGTTCGAGATCGGCACCAATACCGTCAACGAGGCGAACCGCGACAGCTTCACATTGATGACCGACGGTGCCGAGGTCCCGCTCGTCTGGGGCGTCCAGGGCTCTTGGATGGTCGTGCTCTCCTTTCGCAGCCAAAATCTCATCGAAGAGACATTCGAAGTCGTCGCCGACATCGCCATCGACGGCGACGACGTCGGCGAGGTCTGGCTCACCGGCCAGGAGACCTTCCCCGGCGGTGACGGCTGGGACTATTATTATAACCTCTTCCTCGCCATCGACTTAGCCGACCCACCCCCGCGCGGCACGCCGGCCCACATCCGCATGAGCGTCACCGACGAGCACGGCACGACCGCCGAGCAAGCGCACGACGTCGTCATCGGGTCGGCCGAAGGGCCTGAGTAACGTCAGGATACTTCCCTAGCCCAACGCCGCGACAACCTCGCCGATGAAGGTCTCCTCGCCGCCGTCGAACTCCTTATCGGCGTCGGTGACCCGCGCGATGATGGCCAGCACTTCCTGGTGCTGTTCGTCGGTCTCGATGCTCAACCCCGCGACCAGCTCTGCGACGTCGCAGTCCTCCGGGTCGAACTCGACGAGTCGTTTGATCACGCGGTCGTTCACCTCGTGATCGCCGATGACGTCTCCCAAGAAGTCCTGGATGACGTCACGTTCGAGCGAGTGGAATTGGCCGTCGGCGTAGGCGGCAGCCAACAGGATCTTGGCGAGGGAGAAGTACTGCTCTTCGTCAAAGCTCAGTGCGGTCGTCATTGATAATCCTCACGTGCCGGGGGTGAATTTTTAGAAGACTCGAGTAGCGGCTAATTATCGGCGGGCTTGACCGGGGCGTCAATCTCGACGTCAACGTCAGACCAGACTTCGAAGTCGAACGAGGCGATCTCGGCGTCGAGGTCGAGGACGACCGGCTGGTCGTCGGCGGAGGGGTCGTCGGCGCGGCGAGTTCGTCGGGCGAGGCGCTCGAGGCGGGTCGACAGCTCGTGGAGGCGTTGAGCCAGGGTCTGCAGGCGCTGCTGGGACTGGTCTCGGTCGGTGAGCTGGCGGCGCAGCTTGTCCTTCTGGTCGATGAGCGACTGGGCGTGGTCGGCATCGTCTTCCTCGGCGAGGCGGCGGTCGAGCTGGCGGATGCGGCTGGCGAGCTCGCCTGGGCGGACGGCGGCGACTTCGTCTTCGGCGCTGGCGATCTGGCGAGCGAGGCGGCGGACGTCGTCGACGATCTCGGCGAGCCTGCGTCTGCGGCGGTCGTCATCGACGAATTCGTCGAGGTGGAGCGCCATCTCGACGGCTCGCTCGAAGGAGGCCGCGATGCGCGGGGAGTCGATGGCGTCGAGCAGCTCGACGTCGCGGCGGTCGAGTCCGAAGCCGACGTCGGGCGCAGCCAGCGGCCGGCCGAAGTCGAGCACGAAGCTGTGGGAGACGCGCGAGAGCCACCACTCCCTGAGAAATTGCATATTGAGAAAGACGGTCAAAGCCACGCCGGCGACGGCCCACGAGGCCAAGTAGATCGCCGCGTCCAAAGTGGTGGCGCCGTTGGCCCCCGCCGAGACGCCGAAGACGGCTGCAAGAGCGAGGGCGCCGAGGACGACGGGGGCGACGAACGGATGGGTCGCCAGACGCAACCAACCCGCAGGCTCGCGCTTCGTACGCGGGCGCTTCGCATACAGGGCGAGCGACCGCGCCTTTCCGAGAGAGTCGAGGATGCGGTCGACCCCCTCGCGTGAAAGGCCGCGGGCGAGGCCGTAGTGGTCGAAGAGCCTCCAGGTCTCGAGGTGGGCGCTCGGCGCAGCTTCTGCCCCGCGCGCAGAATACGAAATATGGTCGTAGATCGCGTCGCGGATTGGCGGGATCGACATGGCGAGTACATCGTCATCGCCCGCGAATTCACGCACGGGGATGTACACGACCCACTCGTATCCCTCCTCGTCGATGGGGGCGGCCATGTCTCGGTCGCCGCGAACATGCTCGACGAGCGCGCGCCAATCGGGATGCGGGGGCATCGGCTCGGGCGGCTCCCCCTCGCCTCGGAGCGCGGCGCTCATCGCCTCTGCGCTGTCGAAGCGCTCCTCGGGGTGCTTTTGGAGCGCGCACATCACCGCGCGGCGGATGCGCTCGGAGATGTCCGAGCGAAAGACCTTCGGGTCGGCGACCTCAGCCTCTCGGTGCATCCGGAAGACGGCCGAGGCAGACTCCGCGCGGTAGGGAACGTGGCCGCACAACAGTTCGAAGACGAGGATACCCACGCTGTAGATATCGCTCCTCGCGTCAACGGCGAGCCCGTCGATGCGCTCGGGCGCCATGTATTCGACGGTGCCCAGGTGACCCGCCTCGTCGGCCGCCATCAGCTCTTCGGCCTGTCCGATGCCGAAGTCGATGAGCTTCGCCTGGCCGTCCTCGTCGAAGAGCACGTTGTGTGGCTTGATGTCTCGGTGGACCATGCCCCGATCGTGGACCGCCGACAGCGCCTCGAGGATGGCGACCGCGATGTC
>CAYLTX010000069.1:0-32875 GCA_964386725.1 uncultured Bradymonadales bacterium
GCCCTGCTCTTTGGTCAACTGCCACTTCAAAAACCCGCCCGACTCCTGGCGCTCGCGTTCGGGGACGTTCGAGAACCGCTCCCCGTCGAAGTGATCTGACTCGGGCCCCTCGTAAGGCGGCGCCGAAAACGTACAGCAGCCCATCGCCAGGCCAGCCGTAAGCGCGCCGAGACCGGCGCCGAAGAGCAGCTTCCATTTGTGCTTTTTGAGCGTGCTCAGCATGCAAATCACCCAGCAATGAGGTCATTCGAAGCGACAGTGGTCGACGCGGTGGGAGCGTACCGATCTCACACACTCCATTGCAATTTCAGATTTGAGATTGTGGTATGTACATCCTTGGTTTCGAGCGCGAGCCGTATTCAAAGCTGGGTAGTCGTGATGGTCTGGCAGTACTTTTCAATCGTTGCCTTTTGGCTCGTTCTCCTGATCCCGGCCGTCGCTCTGGGCGATGACGGTGACGAATGTCGCCCGGGACCCGGTTGGGGGACGCCGTTCGTCGAAGCCGACGAGTGCCGGCCGGGTCGGCACACCGAGCCTCTCGATTGCTGCCAGGCCTCACTCCCGGTGGATGACGACGTCGAATGCGAGGGCGAGCGTTGTGTCGAAGTCGTGGAGAGTTATTCGACGTGTGGCGGGCCGATTTCCTCGTTTCTCGTCGACTCCGAGAGCAACGTCTATTTCTGGTCGGGTCGCTGGAACCTGCACTCCCTGGACAAAAACGGCAAATTGCGGTGGCGGTACGACCTGTGTAACCCGGAGGGAGATCCACTCTGCCACCACGATGACGGCAGTTGCGACACCGACGCAAGTACAATCATTCCCACCGTCCTCGATTACCACGACCAGCTCCACTTCTTCATTGGAGATAGACTGTACGTCATGTCGAGCGACGGCGAATTGCTCGATAAGCGCCGGGTCGAGTTTCCCGATCTCGCGCTGCCTGAACATGCGAACTTCTATATCGGCAACGGTACACGGCAATCTGTGAGATTCACTTCGTCACACAGGGCCGGGACGCCTGCCCTGACCTCAACCGGAGAGCTCGTCGCAGCGTATGCGACGATGAATGACGGCAAGTGGGAAGATTTCCTATATCCGACCGGTACCGTCACCCTGTCGAGGCGAGGCGACTATGTGGATGCGTTCGACGATGGGTGGAAAAAAGAGCCGTATACCGACTTCGATTTTCGCACCCGAATTACCCTCCTCGATGACAACAGACACCTCTTTACCGGGGCGACGGCGGATTTGCCCAGAGATGAACTCGGTCCCGACAGGACCGGCTTCATCGGGGAAATCGAAGACCACTCGTTGGCCTGGTCCGAGGAGCTCGAGCGTGACTTCCCCGTGTACAGCTCACCTCGTACTGCGACCCGCAACGACAGCATCGTCTCCCAACCGGCCGTCGGACCCGACGGGCGTGTCTACGCGCTGTCTCGCCTGGGGGTGGTCTACGCACTCGACCCTGATACGCGCGAGCTGCGGCGGTTGATCAACTTTCAGGCGGAGTGGATCTTTGGCTGGTACACGCGGCCGGTGGTCGGCGAAGACGGCACCCTTTACTTCATCCAGAACTATCAGATCAGCGGCAGCACCCTGTGGGCGGTCGACCCGGACGTTTTGTGGGACAACCCGCTCGACGGAGAAGACATCAGCAGCTCATTCGACCAGCCGGGCGTCAAGTGGACCTATACGCGCGGCCCGCACGGGGGAGGACTCGCCACGCCGGCCATCGCCGATGACGGGACGATCTATGCGCCGATGAACGGGTTGAGCGCGCTCGATCCCGAGACGGGCGAGGAGCTGTGGCGCGCCGGCGAGCTGACGATGGGCTCCTCGCCGACGATTCTGCCCGACGGCACGATCGTAGTCGGTCAGAGTTTGCGCGGGCAGGTGTTCTTCCTGCGCGAAAACGTCGACAACGGCGGCCTCGCCACCGAGGGCTGGCCGCAGGCCCACCGCGACCACTACCACTCCAATAACGCCGCACACCCCTTCGCGTGGGATCGATCCGGGGAGCCGCCGTATCCCGCAGATCCGTCGGAGACCGAACAGACGCAGTCCGGGTGTTCGGTGGCGCCACCGGGCAACGCGACCCGTGGTGGCCTGGGGATGTGGGGGCTGCTTGGGCTGCTGGGGTGCTGCGTCATCGGTAGCAGGCGTCGGGCGACCAGCGACAAGTCGAGGCTGTCTTAAGAGCATTGGACTGACGTCCTCTGGGCGTCAGAAATGCTTTCTCAAGCCTTTTCTGACGGCAAGATGCCGTCAGTCCAATGACTCCAATGGAAATCCTTGGTCACTTAAAGCGCTTGGGATCGATCCCGTATTTATCCACCCGCAGCCCCATCACCCGCTCGCTGACGTCGAGCTGGCGGGCGGCGGCGGCCATATTGCCGCGGGTGGACTTGAGCGCGTCGAGCACCAGCTCGCGCTCGAGGCCGTCTAGGGCCGACTGCAGGTCGCCCTTGAACTCGGTGCCTGTGGCCTCGGCGGTCTGGAGGCTCGGGGGCAGGTGGTGGCCGTGGATGACCCCGTCGGTGCTCATCAGGACCGCCCGCTCGATGCAATTCTCCAGCTCGCGCACGTTGCCCGGCCAGTGGTAGGCGAGCAACATGTCGATGGCCGGCGTGGAGGTACGCTTGACCGGTGTGTCGTGGGTGTCGGCGTATTTTTCGACGAAGTGATCGGCCAAAAGCATGATGTCGGACTTGCGCTCGCGCAGCGCGGGCACGTGGATGGGAAAGACGTTGAGCCGGTAGTAGAGGTCCTGGCGAAATTGATCCTGCTCGATCTGCTGCTCCAGGTCGCGGCTGGTCGCCGCGACGATGCGCACGTCGACCTCGATGGTCTCGGTGCCGCCGACCCGCTCGAAGGTATGCTCCTGTAAGACGCGCAGCAGCTTGACCTGCATCGTCGGGGACAGCTCGCCGACCTCGTCGAGGAAGATCGTGCCGCCGTCGGCCAGCTCGAAGCGGCCCTTGCGGGCTTTGTGCGCGCCGGTAAACGCGCCCTTTTCGTGGCCGAAGAGCTCGCTCTCGATGAGATTCTCGGGCAGCGCGCCGCAGTTGACCTTGATGAACGGCCGCTCGGCGCGCTCGGAGTTATAGTGCACCGCGTTGGCGATGAGCTCCTTTCCGGTGCCGCTCTCGCCGAGGATCAGCACAGTCGTGTGGCTCTGGGCGACCTGGCGGATCATGTCGAAGACTTTGAGCATCTTCTTGGACTTGCCGATGATATTAGCGGGCTGAAAGCGGTCGCGCAGCCGGCGATGCAGCCGCGTATTCTCCTCGACCAGCCGCTGGCGCTCCTCCTCGGCCGCCTGCCGAAGCCGCACCGCCTGGGCGATCATCGACGCCACGATCGACATCAGCCGCGCGTCCTCCTCGAGTACCTCCTGGCGCTCGAAGGGCCGGTCGGCGCTGAGCGTGCCGATGACCTCGGTCTCCTGCAAAATCGGCACGCAGATATACGAGGTCTGCCGGTCCTTGGCCCGGCTCTTGGGCCCGGTGCGGTTCAAAAACGCCTCGGACTGCGCAATCCGCGGGACAATCGCCGGCTCGCCGGTGTCCACGACCCGGCCGGTGATCCCCTCGCCGATGCGAAATTGCCCGCGCGTCTGCTCACTCTCGGAGAGCCCGTAGGCCTCCTCGGTGACGATCTGCTGGGTCTCGCGGTTGAGCAATGTCAGCGCAGCCCGGGTCATCTCGGTCTGCTCGACCATATATTTGACCACTTTGCCCAGCACCTGCTTGAGGTCCAGGCTGCGGTCGAGCTGCTGGCTGATGTCGAAGAGGAGTGAGAGTTCGCGTAAATGCATGGGAAGGCAGGGGTTCAGGGGTCCGGGGGGTCCAGGGGTCCAGGTCGCAAATCCTACATTCTCGTAGGATCGACCTATCCCGCCGAGAGACCATTTAAACAGCAAAAGAGGCCGAAAAGCCGGCCGAAAACGGCCGTTTCAGGCAATAATCCTACATTCTCGTAGGCCGCCTGGCAGAATCCTACATAAATGTAGGTATCTGCGCCACCTCAAAAACTGCAGCCATCGGCGCCGGGATTTTATTTCGGCCTCTGCCGGTGCCTGCTGCCCGATTGCCAAAAAACCTCGCATATTTTTCGGCCGGTGGCACAGCCGTTGCGTTGTGCCCCATACGAGACGGCAGCGACGCTGTCGCGATTTGGGGACATATCGACATTCTATCTACCGACCGGACACACCATGCATGCACGTACATTCCGCAAGCATATTCTATTTCTATTCGCCCTTTTCGCCCTCGTCGGCCTCGTCTTTGTTCCGGCGAGCGCCTTCGCCGAGCAACCCCAACAAGTCTCCAACGAAGACGCGCTCTTCTGGATCAACAACACCTGGATGCTGGTGGCGACGATCCTCGTGTTCATCATGCACCTCGGCTTTGCGGGGCTCGAGGCGGGGATGACCCGCGCCAAGAATACCGTCAATATCCTGTTCAAAAATGTCGGCGTTCTGGCGATCGGCATCCTCACCTTCGGCCTGGTGGGCTTCAACCTGATGTATCCGGGCGAGGCGTTCGCCGGGCAGGTCTTCGGGTTTGCCGGCTTCGGCGTGGGGCCGGACGCGGCGGGGCTGACCTCGGCGTATAACCCGGGCTATACCTATTGGACCGACTTCATCTTCCAGGCGATGTTCGCCGCCACCGCCGCCACGATCGTCTCCGGGGCGGTCGCCGAGCGCATCAAGCTGCACTCATTTCTGATCTTCTCGGGCCTGTACGTGGCCCTGGTCTATCCGATGGTCGGCATGTGGCATTGGGGCGGCGGCTGGCTCGCCGAGTTCGGCTTCCACGACTTCGCCGGCTCGACGATCGTGCACGCCGTGGGCGGCTGGGCCGCGCTGGCCGGCGTGATCGTGCTGGGCCCGCGCATCGGCAAATACGTCGACGGGGAGTCGAAGCCCATCGAGGGACATAACGTGCCGCTGGCGGCGATGGGCGTCTTCTTGCTGTGGTTTGGCTGGTACGGGTTCAACGGCGGGTCGGTGCTCTCGGCCGACCCCGCGGCGGTCTCGACGGTCTTCGTGACCACCACGTTTGCGGCCGCCGCCGGCGTCGCCGGCGCGATGGCCACCAGCTGGGTGATCCAGGAGAAGCCCGACCTGGGCATGGTCCTCAACGGCGCGCTGGCCGGCCTGGTCGGCATCACCGCCGGCGCCGACATCCTGAGCGCGTCGCAGGCGGTCATCGTCGGCGCCGCCGCGGGCGTGCTGGTCGTCGCTGCGATCATCCTCATCGACCGCGCCGAGCTCGACGACCCGGTCGGCGCCGTCGCCGTCCACCTGGTCTGCGGCATCTGGGGCACGCTCGCCGTGGGCCTCTTCGCCGCGGAGGTCTCCATCGTCGCCCAGCTCGTGGGCGTGGTCGCCGCCGGCGCGTTCTGCTTCTCGACGAGTTTTGCGCTGTTCTCGGCCATCAAAGCCCTGGTGGGACTGCGCGTCAGCGAAGAAGAAGAGGTCGGCGGGCTCGACCTCGGCGAGCACGGCATGAAGGCCTACCACGGCTTCCAATTCCTGCCCGGCTTCGAGTCCGGCCCCAGCCCGGACACCCAGCCGCGCCCGGCGCTCGCCCCCGTGCCCGTCGGCGAGGCCGCCGGCGAATAGCGCCCCCCACAGATCCAACGATTTCCAGATGTGCAGCCGAGGGGCTGCGCCCAGGCGCCGGCCGGCGAGGCGGGGAAACCTGATTGGCTCATTTGGAGCTGCAGGGGTCACGCCGGCCGGCGCTGTATTTTTGAGGCCGATTCACCCATGACGTGGTTCCGTGCTCGATCCAAACCATAGCCGCGGGTAAGCCGCCATCGGACGCGCCACCGGCGCGACCGATTGGGCGCACCCGCGGTAAGCCTCGGACACCACTGACGCTCAAATTCAGCCCCCAGCAACCTCAAACCGGATAACGCCGCTGAATGAAGTCGGTGAAATACCGGACCGTAATTTCACGGTCGTACGAGATCTCCCGGGCGCAGTCTCCGATCGAGACCAACCCCGCGACCCCTCCGTCCCTGATGACCGGCAGGTGCCGGCAGCGCTTCTCAGTCATCAAATAAAGACATTGCTTGATGGTGAATCCCGGCTCGATGACCACCACCTTCTTGGTCATGATCTCTTCGACTTTGGTCTCCGACGAGGATCTGCCCTTGAGCGCGATTTTGGCCAAATAATCACGCTCGGTCATTATCCCCGTGACCTGACGATGCTCATCGCAAACGACCAGCGAGCCAATATTGAGTTCGACCATCTTGCTGATCGCCTCCAAGACAGTCGCATCCCCCTCGATCGTGTGGATAAACCAACCCTTCTTATTCAAGACGTCGCCAACTGAACTCTCCATGAGTCTTCTCCCGGACTGCGTTTTGCCTGCCCTGCCCCCCGGCCGAGCAGAAGAAACACCAAGTGGATGCGCGCGGCCGCCGCGACCACCGTGATCGCGAACAAGTTCCTCGAACACATGCGCTCACACAAAGATAAGGGCGTTTCGTTGTGCGTGTAGGGATGTAGAAGCTGGTGTGGGAGGGCTTCCGAAGTAACGTCACGGAAATCATGAACGGTTCGTGTCGTTTGCACCCAAGCGGGCAATAGTTGCCCATGGGCTCGAGGCTTGTGGCGTGGGGCTCGAGGTTGCCTGTCCCCAAGTCCCAAGTCCCAAGCCCGAACCAGCAGTGCCGAACGATTTATCGCCAGATCTTCGTGATTGTACTTAGTCGCTACTTGCAGCGGCTTCGGGGAGCATCGGCGAGTCGGGCTGCTCGGTGAGGTCGGCCGGAAGGGGGCGGCCGGTCAGCGACTTCAAAAAGGCGACCAGATCGTCGATCTCCCGGGCGTCGAGCCCCAGCGGCACGAGCATCTCCTCGCGGTGGCCGATGGGGTTTTGCTCGGGCAGCGTCGAGTAGAATTGGACGACCTCTTCGAGGGTCTCGAAGTGACCCCCGTGCATATAGGGCGCGGTCAGCTCGACGTTGCGAAGCGTGGGCGTCTTGAATTGGCCGTGGTCCTCGGGGGTGCGCGTCAGGTATCGCAGCCACTGCGCCCGCTTGCCGTCGGGGTCGTCGCTGAAGTCGCCGGCGGCGTTGAAGATGTCCTTTTTGACGGTTGGGCCGCCGTCCCAGCGGCCTTCGCCCGAGCCGATCATCCACTCGCGCGGGGCGAGCCCGAGGTTGTGGAAGCTGCCGTCGGTGAAGTTTGAGCCGGTGTGGCAATTGACGCAATTGGCCTCGCCAACAAAGAGCTTCAGGCCGCGCTTGGCGGGCTCCGAGAGCGCCTGCGTCTTCGCCTCGTCGTTCTCGACAAGCCCCTCGACGAAGCGATCGAAGGGCGCGTCGTTTTGGACTAATTTGGTCTGGTACGCGGCGATGGCCTTGGTCGTATTGGCCAACACCCGGTTGACCGCCGCCTGATCGTCGTCGGTCATCGACTCCCATGCGACATGGTGGGGATGCTCGGGCTCGTCGGACTCGTTGAACTCGCTGGCGACAGGTCGGCCGGCGGGCGGAAAACGATCGGTGTCGGCCAGCTCGGGCAGCGGCCCGAAGATCTGCTCGTAGGCCCGGCGAAGCTGCTCGTCACCGGCGATCAGGTGGGCGAGCTCGAGGCGGTTAAAGCCGTGCTCGTTGGGGTCTTCGAGCGGGCCGACCGCCTGCGCCCACAACGTGTCGGCGCGCCCATCCCAATTATACCAGTGGTGGTAGGCGGCGTTCAGCAGACTCGGCGGGTGCCGCAGCGTCTCGCCGATGCCTGCGCCCAGGCGCGCGGGCATGCTAAAGCCGTGTTCGGGCTGATGGCAGCTCGCGCAGCTCACCTCACCGTTTCCGGACAACCGCTCGTCGAAGAATAGAAATTGGCCCAGCCGCGCCGCCCGCTCGTCGGTCGCGTAGGCGTTGGTCTCGTCGACCGGCGGCTCGTCCGAGGCGCCGAGCTTGGCCACGACCTTCACTTCCCGCTCGCTCAGCTCGACCGACCCGTCCTCCCGGGCAGTCTCAGCGTCGGCGTCGGCTGACTCGCGCTCGCAGCCCGACATCCCTAGCACCACCGTCACCAGCAGCGCCGCGATCAGGCCGAGCCCCCTCACACTCCGAAGCGATGGGTGTATCAATCGCGGCAACATTGGACGTCGAATTTGGTCTGGTCAATCGTGCCTTCGCGGTTCAGGACGGCCTCGACGACCCACAGGCCGTGCTTGCCCTCCCCCTGCATATGAAAGCGCATCCCCTCGACGGTGAAGCTGCCCTCGTCGGTCTTCTCGATCTGGGGGGCGTTCTTCATCCCGTGGCCGTGAGCGGGCATCACCGCGCGCAACTGATCCATCCCGACGCCTTCGGCGAGCGTCGCCTTGCTTTCGTCTTCGTAGACCTTGACGTCCAGCACGAAGAGCTCCTGGAAGGGGATCGGATTGGGCTCGGGCGTCATCACCACGTAGAACTCACCGTTTTCGGTCTCGCCCTCGAGCGTCTGATCGGCCGGGATCTCGGCTTCGGCCGGCTCTTCTTGGTCCGGCTCTTCTTCCTCGACGGCCTGCTCGGCCTCTTCGGTCTGCCCGACCTGTTCAGCTTGATCGGCCTGGGCAGGCTCGTCGGCCTTCTGAGAATCGCAGGCGGCGAGGCCGACCAGCGCGACAATGAGCAGCGAAATGGTGATGCGTCGGATCATGGTGTGTCTCGTGGGTCTTTGGCGGAACGACCTTCTACTAAGATTCAACAAGATCAGGGCGTCGTTGTTCCGTGGGGAAACTTATCAGTTGGGGTTGGGAGATCAACACACCTTCATTCCCCCCACACAACCTGTTAACATCAACGTCATCACAACATCACACCACCGTCACAGATCGAGCACCAGCCCATGTTTTCGAATTTTTTGAGCCGGTCGAATAGCCTCGCTGTCCTCGCCACCATCGCCCTCCTCGTCGCAGCTGGCTGCAGCGACGATCAGGCCGAAGAGGCCTTCCCGCTCATCGACGCGGCCAGCTCCGAGGACGACGCCGCCGCCGACGCCGACCGGCCGCTGCCCGACGAGATCGCCGTTCCCATCGAGCTGGACGACTATATCTCGACCGAGCGCACCGACGAGCGCGCCAGCCTCTATAAGGTCGAGTCGGCCGACCAGCTCGCCGACGGGCCGGCGGTCGAGGCGCGGGTGGGCGATTGGGTGCTCGAAAACGACAAGGTTCGCCTCTTCGTCCAGGGCCTCGATCGGGCGATGAGCCCGTGTCCCTGGGGCGGCAATATCGTCGACGCGCAATATAAGCGCGCCGACGGCAGCGTGACCGAGGATGTAACCGGCGAGACTTGCCTGATGATCAACGTCGGCCAGACGCTCGCCCCCGAGCGCTTCGACGTGGTCCGCGACGGCTCCGACGGCGGGCCGGCCATCCTGGCGGTCAGCGGCGACCTGCAGCTCATCGACTTTTTGAATATCGGCGTGATGGCCGCCGATTATGCGCCGGGTATTCTCGAAGATCTGGGGCTCGACCCCGACAAGATCATCCCGGCCAAGCTGACCCGGTATATGATCCTGCACCCCGGCTCGAACGGCGTGAAGGTGGTCACCGCGCTTCGATACGAGGGCGACGAGACCGTTGAAGAAGACGAGGAGGATATCGCCCACATGACCACAGGCCACCTGATGCGCGGCGGCGCGCACGGCCACTATTTCAACCCGTCGAGCAGCCTCAAGGGTTGGGGCTACACCTCGCTGGGGCCGAGCAACGTCGAGGGCGACCCGCTGCCGTTTATCGCCTACTCCGGGCCTAAAGGCGGCTATGCCTACGTGCCCACGCCCGATCCCAGGCTCGAAGACGACCCCAACGCGATGCCCGTAGCCGGCGCACAGGTGGCGGTCTCCGGCGTGGCCGTCTCGCTTCTGGGCCGCTCCAGCGTGCTGAACACCCTCCTGGCACAGGAGAATCAACTCGCGGCGATGGAGGGCCTGCTGCACCTCGAAAAAGACGAGGTTGCGCTCATCGAGCATTGGGAGTTCTTCGGTGACGGCAAGCTGTCGACGATGGTCGACGAGATCTATCCGACCCTGGGCATGCACACCGCGAGCGTCGACGGCCGGGTCACCGACGCCGACGGCCGGCCGGTGAGCGACGCGCGGGTCACCGCCATCAACGGTGATGACCGCGCGCTCAACCAAACCCGAACCGACGCCGACGGCCGCTACGAGATGCGCGTGCCGCCCGGCGCCTACCGATTCAAAGCCCGCAAAGGCCCGCGCATCTCCCAAACCGAGCCCAACCAACTGCTCGGCGCGCGCGACGAAGCCCGCGCAAACCTGCGACTCAAGGACAGCGCGCACGTCAACGTCACCATCCGCACCCCCGACGACGAGCCGACCCCGGCGCGCATCTCGGTCATCTGCGAAGGTGAGTGCCCGGATATGCCGACCTCGCAGGAAGAAGACGTCACCCTCGACTCGCTGCCCGGGGGCTTCGCGCGCGTCGTCTCGACCGACGTCGACGGCCAAGCCTCCATCGAGTTGGCCGCCGGAAGCTACCGCCTGGCGGTCAGCCGCGGCATGGAGTGGTCGATCTGGCCGAATGACGCCCCCGAGACCGGCGGACACCTCGTCGAACTCGACGAGGGCGACACGGTCGAATTGGACGCCGAGATCGCCCGGGTGGTGGACACCAGCGGGGCGCTGTCGGCCGACTTCCACGTCCACGGCGTCACCTCGCCGGACAGCGTCGTGCGCAAGGCTAATCGCGTGCGCGACTTTATGGGCGAAGGCGTCGACGTGCTGATCAGCACCGACCATGACTTCATCAGCGACTACGGCCCCGAGGTCGCCCGCCTGGGCGCCGGCGACCAGATCGCCAGCGTGGTCGGCGTCGAGATGACCACGCCCGGCTTCGGCCACTTCAACGCCTTTCCACTCGAGCGCGACCCCGAGCATCGCCGCGGCGGCGCGCTCGACTGGGCGCGCGGCACCGATTGGGACATGACCCCCGGCGAGATGTTCGCATGGGTCGACGAGCAAGATGGCGACCCGGACAACGCACAGGTCAAACAGATCAACCACCCGCGCACCACCATCGGCCCGATCAAGCCCGACCTGGTGCGCGGCATCAGCCTGGGCGAGCGCGACAACAAGCGCGTCGAGCCCGCCGATCCCGACCCGGACACCGGCGACACCGGCTTATGGTCGGAGGACTTCACCGCCATCGAGGTCATGAACGGCCACAGCATGGGCAGATTCAGGGGCATCATGCGCTGGTGGCTGACGATGGTCAGCCGCGGGTTCAGCCCGACGGCCACCGCCGTGACCGACACCCATCGGCTCTACTCCGATCTGGGCGGCAGCCCGCGATCCTTCGTCTTCGTCGGCGACGACCACGACACCATCGACACCTTCGACGAGCAGGCGCTCGCCCAGGCGTCGAACCAAAACCGCGTCGTCGGCAGCAACGGGCCGTTCTTCCGCGTCGAGCTCGAGAATACCGACGGCGCCACCGCCGGGCTCGGCGAGACCCTCGAGAGCACCGACGGCGAGGTCACCGTGCGCGTGAGCATCGACACCCCCGAGTGGATCCGCGTGGACACCGTCGACATCTACAGCAACCTGGCCGCCGACGACATCGTGACCGCGCCCGGCCGCGCCAACGAAGATCCCCTGGCGCCGACCTCCTCGCACACCATCGACTGGGAGGAGGCCGACCTGGTCGAGGCCGCCAACAATATCCAGGCCCACCGCCACTATACCAAGACGCTCGACATCCCGATGACCATCGAAGAGGACGCCTATGTCGTCGTCATCGTGCGCGCCAGCGACGGCGACTCCGGCATGTGGCCGGTCGTGCGAAACGGCAACGTCCAGCCGTTTGCCTTCGCCAACCCCATCTTCGTCGACGCCGACGGCGGCGGCTACGACAACCCGCCCTTCAAAGAGCTGGCCGACTCGCCCATCGAACCTACCATGTTGAGAGAGGCGATCGACGAGCCGTTCGAGGGTGAGGTGACCCCGGAGGTCATCGAGGGCTTCTTCGAGCGGTTCAGCCACGATCACGATCATTGAACGCGTTCAGCCAAATAAGTCTCTAGGGCCTAACTCAAATCGTAGTTTCCGACGTCGTTTTTTGACGTCGCCCCAAATAGAGGGCGCCTCGGTGACTGCAAGGCCTGCTATTTAAGGTGCCTGAACTACGGCACGAACTGCAATTTGAGTTTGGCCTTAGAAGCGTTTGGGATTGCCGAGCTTAGAAGCGTTTGGGATTGCCGAGGATGTTTTTGAAGGGAAAGGGCGCCCCGGCATCTGCAAGGCCTCCTCGACCAAGTCGAGGATAGCCTGCGCAAGCTGTTCAGATAAAACGCCTCGAGACGATGGCGCCCAGGGCGATGAGCACGCACATGAGCCGTGTCGGAATCCGACGGTGTTCGACCGAACAACCGCAGCCCTCTGATTCAATCGACGTCTCTTCGGCAGCCATCGAGAGAACCCACGTGTCGTTGCGAACGCCGTCGGGAAACTCATCCTCGGGCATGAACCCTCCAAAGAGGATCACTTCGCGCGCCTTCGGATCGTAAGCCATGGCGGGACTCTCGCGTCGACCGGGATGGGTGCCCTGGGTGTCAATCTCCTGCCACTGTTGGCCGTTCCACTCCCAGGTCTCGGTGCGCAACGGCTCCCCGCGAAGCAGGTTGCCGCCGTCGTCGGTGGGCCGTCCACCGTATAATAGGAGCCTCGACCGATCGGTGTCATACGCAGTGGCGAAGCGATCGAACACCTGTGGAAGTTGCGGCGGGTCGAGAGGAAAAAGCGGCTCCCAGCGCTTCCCGTCCCATGCGAGCATCTCTCGGTATGTGGTGTCGAAGCCGTATGAGCCGAAAATGGAGATAACTGCGTCGCGCGTCTGGTCGAAGAAGAGGTGATGGCCGTGGCGCGGAGCGCTGGGACTATTGCACGACGGATTGGGCTGCTGCCAGCCCCCTTCGTCGAGCATCCACGTGTCGTTGAGCCAGATCATCGGAAACAGGGGAGGCTCCGCCGTCACGCCGAAGCGACAGCGATCCTCAGCAGGAATAGCGGACGCCTCCTCATTATTGTCGGCTGGTCTCCAGCCGCCATACAGCACGGGCTGTCCTCGCTGTTCGTCGAACGCCACGGCATGACCGATGAGGCGAAGATGAGAAGGCTGGGGGGGCTGCCCTTGCGGCGCGATTTCGCGCCACTGGGCACCGTCCCACCCAAAGGTAGCATTGGCCACCGTTCCATCGTCGCGCACCTGGACCCCGAACATGACGAGTTGCTCGAGGCGAGGGTCGTAGGTCATGCTTTCGTCCAAACACTTCGCCGGATTGCCCCCGGGAGGCGTCACCTCTTCCCACTGCTCCCCGTCCCATTCCCAGCTATCGTCCCGGTACGTCTCGAACTCCACGTCGACCTCGGAGTTGGACGCTGTGCCTTGGCCTCCCACCAACACGATACGATCACGACTCACGTCGTATCCGATACATGCACGACTTCTGGGCGGTGGCACTTCCCCTTCGACGTCAATACGCGCCCACGCACTTTGCTGAGCAAGTGCGATGCCCGGAAAGGCGAGCGCGCCGATAACGGTGAGGGCGAAAGCGCGGGATGACGACAATATGTCCATAGCGTACTCCTTCGAAAGACAACGACCCGAGTCGACTCGAGGCTACCCCCTCTGGTCGACACGACGGCGCAGCACCGCCAATCCGATTCCAGCCAATACGAGGAGCAAGGCAAGCGTCGTGGAGGCACGACTCGAGCTTTCGGCCGCCGAACACCCCACAGTATCCGGACTGTCTGCCGCAACCGGGTCGTCGCGTTGGTCGACCTCGCCGACGCCCCCGCTGTCAGTACTCGCTTCCTCCTCGGCGAGCCTCTCCCAGGCCTCACGCGCCGCGGCAGGATCACACTCGGGGTCGCCGTCGCTGACAACCTCGACCGCCTCGATCTCGTCGCAGCGCTGAGAAGACCGCGCATCATGGGGCACCACGATATCCACCACCGGGTCGTTTTCATTTCCGGAGGCATCCTTGGCCACCAGGTGAACTCGATAATGCCGGCCTGCTGCGTCGCCGCCTTGACGCTCCCCTCTGATACAAACGCGATCGGGAAATACGACGATGTCGTCGGTCGTGTGCCCGTCGCCGACTGCGTCATCGGGTTGATCGCTGGTGACCTGATCGAGCCGCAGCCACGGATTGGGGTCACAGGCATCGGTGAGCATGGCACGAAACTCACGATCGACGCGCAGCACCGCGTATTTGTGATTCGGAGGCCACAGACACGAGGGACCGTCGTAGACGAATTCCTCGATGTCGGGCGGCGTCGTATCCACTACATGGACCGTGGTCGTGTCGGAGTCTATCTGGAAGGCTGCGTCTGCAAGTGACAACGCATAGGTCGTCTTTCCCAGCGGCACAGTCGTGGAAACCGGCTGCGTCACGTCCGTGCCAGCTCCTACGGTCGTCACCTCCGATCGAGCGGTCGTACTCCCCGGTCCCGTTCGCCAACTAAAGAACTCGATGTTGTCATCCAGGTCGCGACTTCGGCTGGCATCCAGCGGCACGGATGCCCCCGATGGCGACGTACATTCGACAATTTGATCGGGTCCGGCATCGGCGTTGGGCGGCCGATTGAGCATGTCCCCCAACAGATCGAGTCGAACGCCAATGCGCGGTCGGTCGCCATCCTTCGGAATTGAAAACCCATCGAAGAGATGGACGGTGCCGGCATTCCAATCCACCTCGACAGTGATGGGCGCCTTGTTCGAATCGATAAAACCGGTTTTGTGACCTTCGATTGTGCCAATGAACGTCCCGGCGACCTTACCCCGATTGAGTGTTCCGATTCCGGCACTGTTGAGCTGGATTTCGTGACGGCCGGACCCTCCAAAGATCGTCGTGTCCGACACCTCGTATCCGTCGAGATCGAAGCTCGAGGGACCTCGCAGATTCAGCGAAAGACGAAGCAAGCAACTTTGATTCGGGCACGGTTGCCCGATCAACTCCCCTGTTCCTCGCACGGCCACTCGACGACTCGCATCGCCGACCTCGATATCGGCAATCGAACGCCTAGAAAATTCCAGCGAGGTCCGCGGCTCCAAGAAATGACGCAAAAGCCCGGATTTACGCGGCGTCGCCAACGTCAGGGCGTCTCCGTTTTCGTCGTCGGGGTTGTCTGCTCCGGGTTCGGGTCGGCACAGCGTGGTTTCGCCGCCGGGCAAGTTCGCGCAACTATCCTGCTCGTCGACGAGGGTCGTACACGTCTCTATGTTGGGAACGTCGACTTCGCCATCGGCGAATTGGACGTCGCAGACCTCGCGCTCGCACTCGCCTTCGCACTCGGCAGCCTCTACCGGCTCGGTCGCATCCTCGAAGTCACACTCCACGCAAATCGGCGTTTCGGTGCTGATGCCGGCTGCTGCGGACGGGCAGACGACGTCCCGGCAAAATTCGTCCGGCGACATGCCCTCCCCCAAACAAACGTCGAGCTGAATCTGCTGGGGATCTCCGATACTGGCCTGACAAGTACACATGCAAGAAACCGTCTCGCCGACGCTTTCTGGAGGCGGTGGCACTTCGTCTCCGTCGCAGCCCAAACCGCCTGCAAGGAGGAAACATGCAAATAATAAAACCACTGCAGTATCATATCGACCACTTCGCACGGAAGACCCCGCTTTGATTGGAGAGCCATGTCCTTCGCACCGGCGACCATATGGGGAAAAGCACACCAGACGCCGGTCGTTGCCGCCATGGCCGTGACGTATTCCCACACCTAGGCGATCGGTACTTGACAGCAACGTGCCGACCGGGCGGCACTCGTCGGCCCTCCAAACACTCCTCTGTAAACTTGATTAAATGTGAATCGAGGTTAACAGAAGGCGGTCGCCTTTCGCAAACAAAGATTGACATAGCCACCTCGCCATCGATCGGCAGAACCCCAGACAAGTGGCAACAGGCCAAGGCAGGCAGCGACCACAAACACGGGTCATATTAGCGGTAGAAAGCGTGTGCAACGTTCCACAAACACGAGGCGTGCGACCCCAGTACAGACGGCGACGTTCGTAGATCTCACGACCAATCTGCCAACATATGATGATATTTCATCGTCCGACTGGCGATTGGATCCGCTGGCGCTTGAGCTGTGGCACCAGCGATAGCAAACGGGTGCTCCAGGCCTGGGCCGCGGGCGACGCTGATCTTGAAAAGTGCAGATTATGGGGCGACATTTGGGTTGAGAGCCGACTGAACTCCGTCCCCCCCTGCATCTAAGGGAACGAATGCGCTATCTGCTGACAGTGCTCGCCGCGCTCGTATTCGCTCTCACGAGCTGCGCATCTCCGCCGGCAGCCGACGACGGCGAGCGCCCCGCGCGCTGCCCCGAGGGGCGCGACGTCGACGAGTTTCCCTGCTCGCGCCTTGAAAGCTGGGCGCGCGACCCCGACACTGGCCAGTGTTGCCGCTACGAGGCCGCCTGCGCCTCGCCGACCGGCTGGAAGACGTACGCGACCAAGGCCGACTGTGAAGAAGCTTCCCGCGATGACTGATTGTCTCTGGAGATGATGATGCTTCGATCTATCTGGATATTTCTCGCCGCCGCAGGCCTCATCCTGCTCACCTTCGGCTGTGACAAAAAGACCCAACGCACTGATGACGACGCACCGACTGAGGCCGGCACAACCACCGACGATGCGCCTGAGGACGATAAGCCCGACGCCGACTTCCCCGTCGCCGATCAGGACTTCGGTGAATCGGAACCCGACGCCGACGCTACCAACGACCAGCCCGATGCCCACGAAACAACCCAAGACGGCCAACCCCAGGCCTGCCCCGAACCCCGCCAGGCCCAAGGCATGTGCGCCCAAGTGATCACCTGGGCGCTCAACCCCGAGACCGGCGACTGCTGCCAATACAGCACTCCTTGCGAGGCGCCCGAGGACTGGGAGACGTTCTCCAGCGAGGCCGAGTGCAAGCAAGCGGCCGAAGCGGCCGACGACACAGAAGCTCGATGATTGCCGGGAACCCCTCGACCTCGGGCTCCCAGCCGTCCGGGGAACCCCTCCGCCTCGCTACGCTCGGCACCTCCCCTAAAAGGGGAGAATTATACCGCCCAAACACCCGCCCCGGTTATTGAGGCAGAATAACAGCCCCCCGCGGCCAGCGGGGGGCGCGGCGGCGAGGACCGCCGCGGGGGTCCTCAGCAACCGTTAACCTCAGCACACCACCCACTTGCCATAATTGCCATATTGCCTACCATTTGGTAGACAGTACGGAACCAATCGGTAGGCAACATGGCAAACGCACCCACAACCGAGCCCGACGCACCCGACGTGCGCACTCAGATCCTCGAGGAGGCCACGCGCCTATTCGCCGCGCGCGGCTTCGACGGCACTCCACTGCAGGCGATCGCCGACGAGGTCGGCGTGGCCAAGCCATCGCTGCTCTACCATTTTCCGTCCAAAGACGAGCTTCGCCGGGCGGTGCTCAATGAAGTGATGTCCCATTGGAACGAGGTCCTGCCGCGTCTTCTGGAGGCGGCGACCACCGGCGAGCATCGCTTCGAGTCGCTGCTCGGCGAGGTGGTCGGCTTCTTTACGGCCGACGCCGACCGGGCGCGGCTGCTGGTGCGCGAGATGCTCGATCGGCCCGAGGAGCTCGAGCACCTATTTCGCGAGTATCTGGGCCCGTGGATGCGTATCCTGTCCGATTATATCCGCCGCGGCCAACAAGACGGCCATCTCCATCGAGATGTCGATCCGGAAGCCTATATCCTCCAGATTATCCAGTTGGTCGTCGCCGGGATCGCCGTGGGCGACGTCGTCGAGTCGTTGTTGGGCCCCTCGGACGGAGATCAGCCGGCTCGAGATCGCCAGATCACCGAATTGATGCGCGTGGCCCGCTCGAGCCTCTTTGTCGAGCCGGACAACGCTGGACCCGAAATACTAGACAAGTAGCACATCACTCATTGTATCGCGCGAGGTCATCACATGGGCAATTTCTACAAAGACAATGAAGACATCAGGTTTTACGTCGACAAATGGATCGACTGGGAGCCTCTGGTCCGCCTGACCGAGCACGACTTCAACTACGAGTATGGCTTTCAGAACACCGCTGAGGCGGTCGACTTCTATAAGAACGTCCTCGAGATGATCGGCCGCTTCGTCGCCGACGAGATCGACCCGCACGTCGCCGAGATGGAGCGCGAGGGGGCCGAGATGGTCGACGGGGAGGTGGTCTTTCCGGAGAAATTCGACGACATCTTCGAGCAGATCAAGCAGCTCGACGTCCACGGCATGAGCGTGCCTCGCGAGCTGGGCGGCATGAATATGCCGCTGTTGGTCTATATGTTCCAGACCGAGATGATGGCCCGCTCGGACGTGTCGATCGCCGCCCATCACGGCTTCCACGGCGGCATCGCCATGGCCCTTCTGGTCTATTCGATCACCGAGGGCACCACTGAATTCGACCCCGAGACCGGCCACATCACCGAGACCCGATTTGGCGACGCCATCGACGAGATCATTCGCGGCGATGCCTGGGGTTCGATGGACATCACCGAGCCGGACGCCGGCAGTGATATGGCCGCGGTGCGCACCAAGGCCGAGCAGGACGAAGACGGCAATTGGTATGTGACCGGCAATAAGATCTTCATCACCTCCGGCCACGGAAAATACCACGTGGTCATCGCCCGCACCGAGCCCACCGACGACGAGGAAGGCGCCTACGCCGGGCTGGCCAAATTATCGACGTTTTTGGTCCCCGCCTGGGTCGAGGACGAAGACGGCAATAAAAAGCGCGTGGCCACCGTCGAGCGCATCGAGGAGAAGCTCGGCCACCACCTGTCGGCGACCTGCTCGATGAACTTCGATCGCACCCCCGCCCATCTGATCGGCGAGCGCGGCGAGGGCTTCAAGCAGATGCTCTTGTTGATGAATAACGCGCGCGTGGGGATCAGCTTCGAGTGTATCGGATTGTGCGAGTCGGCCTATCGGATGGCCAAAGAATACGCCGCCGAGCGCGAGAGCATGGGTAAGACCATCGACCGCCACGAGATGATCGCCGACTATCTCGAGGAGATGCGCACCGATATCCAGGGCCTTCGCGCGCTGGTCATCGAGGCCGCCTACCATGAGGAGATCGCCCAGAAGTACCAGATCATGGGCCGGCTCACCGACGACGAGGCCGTGAAGCGACGCGCGCGCAAAAAATATAAAAAACACCAGTGGAAGGCCCGCGAGATCACCCCGCTGGTCAAATATCTGGCCGCCGAAAAAGCCGTCGAGATGGCCCAAAAGGCCATCCAGATCCACGGCGGCGTCGGCTACACCACCGAGTACGGCGCCGAGAAGCTGTTGCGCGACGCCATGGTCATGCCCATCTACGAGGGCACCAGCCAAATCCAGGCGCTCATGGCCATGAAGGACACCATGAGCTCGATCATGAGGAACCCCCAGGACTTCGTAAAACGCCTGGCCCAGACGCGTTGGCGCAGCCTGTCGGCGCGCGACCCGCTCGACCGACGCATAGCCAAGCTCGAGAGCCTGAGCCTGAGCGCCCAGCAACACCTGGTCACCAAGACAGCGGTCGACAAATTCAAGTCGCTGTCGGGCGTGCCCATCTTCGACTGGGCCGAAGAGCTGACCCAGCAGTGGGATCCCAAGCGTGACTTCGCCCACGCGATGCTCCACGCCGAGCGGCTCACCCAATTGCTGACCGACGTCAAGATCTGCCAGCTCCTCTTCGAGCAGCAGGAAGAATACCCCGAGCGCCGAGACGTCTTCCTGCGCTATCTGGAGCGCGCCGAGACGCGCTGTCGCTTCCTGCACGACGAGATCACCACCACCGGCGAGCGCTTGGTCGCCAAGCTGCACCCCGACGAGGAGATCGACGGCGCCGAGGGCGCTGCAGAATAAGCTCGCCGCGCCCCTCTTCGGGACTCATTTGGTCTCGCCGAAGAGGGGCGCCGATCTTTTTCGCACCTTTTTTAGTAAAACGGTTTGACACCAGGGCAGAACCTGATAATGTGGATCTTGCCTTCGGAGGACGGTCGCACGTAATTCCCCCCAGACCGTTAGCCAAGCACGTGTCCTATGGCTACGCTTGCGTCCTCTGAAGGCATTTTTATTTCTTGTAGCATCCCCTCCTGCACGACCCATCCACCCACAACTCGCCTCGCAATCTTCGGGCGCTGCGCCCTTCCGTTGCTGTTCAGAAGTCGTCGGTGATCAATTGCTCGCACACCGACGAGCATGGTATCGACATGCCACTTCAATTTTCTATGACTATATGAGGTTTGAGCATGAACGTCGCCATCGTCACAGGTGCCTCGTCGGGGCTCGGCTGGGAGTACGCTAAGCAGCTCGCGCCGCGCCGTGAGGTCGATGAAGTCTGGTTGATCGCCCGGCGCAAGGAGCGCCTCGAGGAGCTCTCCGGCCGGCTCGTCGGCGCGGTGGGCCGGGTCTTCGCCATGGATCTGACCGATCCCGAGCAGACCGCCGAGCTCTACGATACGCTCGAGCGCGAGCAGCCCACGATCGCCTGGCTGGTCAACAACGCCGGCTTCGGAAAGGTCGGCCCCTTCGAGGAGATCGACGTCGACGTCCACCTGAAGATGATCGACCTCAACGTGCGCGTGCTCACCGAGATCACCCAGCGCACCCTTCCCTATTGCGCCAGCGGCTCGAAGATCTTGCAGATCGCCAGCAGCGCGGGATTCGGGCCGCTGGGCAATTTTGCGGTCTACGCCGCCTCGAAGGCCTACGTGGTCAACCTCTCCAACGCGCTGTCCGCCGAGCTGAGCGACCGCGGCATCACCGTCACGGCGGTCTGTCCCGGCCCGGTCGACACCGAATTCCAGGACGTGGCCTTCGACGGCGGTGACAGCCACGCCCCCGGCGCGGTCTTCGCCAAGGCGCCCGACGTGGTCCGAAAGTCACTGGCCGACGCGCGCAAAGGCCGGATAAACTCGGTCTACGGCGCGGCCATCAAGGCGTGGACGACGCTGAGCGGGCTCATCCCGCGGCGGCTGACCGCCTGGTCGAGCACCAAAGTCTATAAGAAATAGCCAATCCAAACGGCGCTCGAGCCATTGGTTTCAAAGGGCGAGTATGCAGATACCCGGGCGAAAAGAAGAACTCTTCGAATTACAGAAGGCGTGGGCGGTGGCCCTGAGCGGCCGGCCGCGTGTGGTCTTCGTCGAGGGCCCCGACGGCGTGGGCAAGGCACAGCTGGTGCGCGCCTTTTTCGACAAGATCGGCGACCAGAAGACCATCGAGAAGCCACAGCTATTGGGCTGCGGGCTCTGCGCCGATAGCGGCGCCTGGAGCGAGCCGCTTCGGCCGGCGTGGGAGGCGCTGGCCGGCCTCGCCGCCGGGCTGGGCTCGGCGGGCGACGGCGCTGCGGTCGACGAATTGGAGGCCATCGGCCGGCTGTCCGGCTTTGTGCCCGACGAGTATTTGGACACCCTCGGGCCGGTCATGGCCAGGATCCTTCGCCAGCAGGGCGCCGACGATCTGCGCTCGAGCGAGCGGCTTTTGAGCGCGCCCAAAGCGCTGCTGCGTGACAGCGTGCTCGGGCTCGCCGCCAACCATCCGGTGGCGCTATTCTTCGACGAGCTCGAAGCCGCCGACGGCCAGACGCTCGGCTTTTTGGCCAGTGTGCTCGACACGCTGCTCGAACACGACGAGCCCGCCCACTTTTTGTTGGTGCTCGGCTTCGATCCACGGCTGGCGGCCAGCCGCGGGGTGCTCAGCGGCGTCAAAAAGCGGCTGCGGCGCCACGACCACCCGAAAAACCGCATCCTCAAGCGGCTGCACCTCAAGGGCAGCGCGCAAAACGGCACCGCATCGGACGAAGACGTCGATCGCGCGACCCGGCAGGCCATCGAAGAGGCCATCGACGCGCTCGACGCCGAGGATCGCCAACTGCTGGCCGCGGCGAGCCTGCAGGGGCGCCGCTTCAGCCCGGCCACGCTCGCCTCGGTGTGCAGCCGCTCAGAGCTCGACGTTATCCGCGCGCTCGACCGTCTCTCCAGAAATCACCCGGCCGAGGACCATTCCGGAGCGACCCCTTCGGAAGAGACGAAGATCGTACGCCACGTCGGCCGCTCTGCGCCCTTCGATCCCGGTGGCTGCGGCATGTACGTCTTCGAGAGCCGACGGTACGTCCGGGCGCTTCGCACGCGCATGGGCGCCGAGCAGCGCCGACTCGCCCACGGACGCATCGCCAACCACCTGCTGTTGCAGCGCGGCCAGCTTCGCGAGAGCCGCCGCCAACTCCAGCAGTCGCGCTCCGAGGACACCCACAGCGCGATCAGTCGACGCTTTGGCCGCCAGGCCACTCATATCGAGCGCGCCATGGGCGCGGTCAATCGCATCCTGGTCGATCATCTCATCGAGGCGGGTCGTTTTCTGGAGGCTGCACGGTTTCTGACGGGCGCCTATGAAGAGTCCGAGAGTGCCGGCGCGGGCCTCACAGACGAGTTCATTCGCCTGGCCAAGGCCCGCGAGACGCTGTGGTTCGCCCGCCGCGCCGAGAGGACGCTGCTATCCCTGCTGGGCGTACAATCGACCGATGATCCCGAGCGCACCATCCGTGCGGCCTGCCAGGCGGCGCTGATCGCTGCCAGATGCCGCGCCAAGATGGGCTGTCTGCAGAGCGCCAAGTCGCTGCGCAAGACCGCCCTGGAACACGCGCGGTGGCTGGAGGACGAACAGCTCGAGCCGAAGTCGATGGACGACGAGCTCGGCTTCGAGCCCTTCGATCTACTGACGGCCTCGCTGGCCGAATACGACGACGCCAACGAGGCTGTTCGACCCGCGTCGACACGGGATCGCTCGGTGGCCGAGCAGGTCGCCCAGGCCCGCGAGGCGCGCGCCTCCGACCAACTCGACGATGCCATCGAGCGGCTCGACCGAGCGCGCGCACAGATCCCGAACCGGCCCGAATGCCGCCCGGCCGCGCGGCTGATCGACGAGGAGTTGTCGCTGTTGTGGGAGGCGCGCGCCTCGGCCAACACCTTATCAGACCAAGACCCCGTCGACGCCTCGCTGGCCGCGCTCGAGCGCGCCATCGAGCACTCCTTCAAGCTGGGCCAACTCGGCGCGGCGGTCGAGTCGCTCGGCCGCGCCGTGGGGCTGGCCAGGCACGCCCGCAAGTCGAGCTTCTGGGGCTTTTACGCACAACTGCTCGAGGCGGCCAGCCGCGCCGGCAGCGTCGAGCATTTGAGCCGCGCCTTCGACCTCGGCTTCGAGCTGCTCGAGCAGGCCCAGCGCCAGCCGGTTTTCTCGGAGGCCGAGCCTTTTCGAGTCCAAGATGCGCTCGAGGAATTCGTCGGCAAAAATACCGCTCGCTTAAAGGAACTCGGCGCCGACAAGGTGCTGTCCAAATGGCATAAGATGCTCAACCGAGTCATCGAGAAGACCGAGAAAATGGAGCCGCTCAATGACTGATCTTTCCGAGGAACTCATCGCCCCTATCGTGACGTGGGCCGACGCGGTCGACGAGATCGACATCGTCAGCGCGCCCGACGACTTTCTGGCCAGCTACGGCGCGGCCTGCCGCTCTATCGACAAGCTCTTGGAGACCGGCGATCGCGCCCACGCCCGCAGCCTGCTGACCGCGCTGGCCACCTGTGAGTTCGTCATGGCCGAGCACCCCGATTGGACCGAGGACGCCGGCCTGCCGCCTCTCCAACCGCTCGCCCCGGAGTGGCTGGTGGTGGTCGACGACGGCTCGCCCGAATTTCGGCTGGCCGCCGCGCTGACCGCGCTTCGCCCGATCGGCTTCGAAGATGAGGACAGCACGCGCATCGGCCCGTTTCGCGCCCACCTCGAGATGATCGACTACCGATGGCAACGCGAGGGCGCCGAGGCCGGCGCGACCATGGTGAGCTGGAACTTCGATCGCAGCGCGGGCGTGGATTGGGACAAAGAAAAGGACGTCGACGGGCTTAACGCCATCTTCACCCGTCGGCTCAAGCGATGGACTGGCTCGGCGGGCGACTTTGTGCGCGGCGCCGTGAACGCCCCGCTGGCCGACGTCGCCGCCTTTTTGGAGGAACAAACCGACGAGGCGAAGCTCTCCAGGCTGTGCTTTACGCTGTCGCTCATCGAGTCCTGGCGAGCCGGCGAAGACCCGCTCGACGCGGCGGGCAAGTCTAGCCCTGACGAGACCAGCGAGGATATCGATCCGGCCTTCGCCGTCGCGCGGCTTTGCTACTCGGGGCTGGCCACTGAAGACGGCGAGCAACTTCCCCTGAACCGCGACATCCACTTGCTCGCCGCCCGCGGCGACCTCGAGTCGACCGTCGAGTTCGCTCGGGCGCATCTGCGCAAGCATGGCGTGGAGGTGGCTGACGAGGAGCCCCAAAGCGAGCTCGACGCGCGCCGTATTGCCGCCGCCCTGCTCTTCCCGCTCTCACCGGAGTCGATTGAGGCGTTGGGGCGGGTCATTTGAGCGAGGTCGAGCGGCGACCCTATCCGAGGGTGCGCACGTCGAGAGCGACTGAAGGCGTCTCGACTCGCTTACCCCCGGCTACGGTTTGGGTTCACGGTTTGGCGGTCGTTATGGTATGGAATGTGCGACTTTAGCGACGCGCGCTTTCCACGACACGCACGAAAAGACCACATGACCCAACCCTCTGAAATTCGCGACGCCATCTTACTCGTGGCCGGAGTCGGCTCGCGGCTTCGACCGTTGACCGACGAGCTGCCCAAATGCCTGCTCGAGGTCGGCGGCCAGCCGATCTTGGTGCGGCTTTTGCGCCAACTCGCCAGCCACGGCGTGAACCACGCGGTGCTAGCCACCGGCTACCTGGAGCCGAAGATCCGCGCCTGCGTCGCCGGCCATGGCGACCTGCCCGACATCACGATTCGCGACAATCCCGACTTCGCCCAGACCAATAACGCGGAGTCGCTCAGACGGGCGATGCCGGCTGTCGACGGACGTCCGTTTATCCTATGCGACGGCGACATCCTGGTGCGCAAATCGGGTTGGCTCGGCGATCTCCTCGACGATGATCGCGGCAACGTGCTGGCGATGATCTCGCCCGAGGAGATGGGCGACGAGGAGATGAAGATCACCGTCGCCCCGACCGACGCGCCGCTGGCCGAGCGCCCCGTCGTCGGCCTGAGCAAAGAGCTCGACCCGACTGAGAGCGTCGGCGAATCGCTGGGCGTGCAGACCATTTCGGCGTCGTTTTTCGACCCGCTCCTCGAGCGCCTCGATCAGATGAGCGACGAGGAGCGATCCTCGTCGTATTACGAGGATATCTTCGCCGAATTAATGGGCGAGCAACATCCCTTCTGGGTCCACCGCGTCCCCGTCGACTGCTGGACCGAGATCGACACCGTCGAAGACCTCGAATACGCGCGCCGGCTCTACGCAGGGTGGCGCGAGACTGCCCCAAAATGATGTGACCCCAATGAGCTTTCGCAAGTGGTATTCCGAGGCGCTCGCCTTCAAGGACTTGGACGTCGAGGAGCCGATCGACGCCCGCTTTCACCGACCGCTGGCCGCCCTGGTCACGGTCGCGGCGCGTCCGACGCCGATCACGCCGAACCAGATCACGATCTCGAGCCTGGCGACAGGCTGGAGCGGGTCGTTTTTTCTATATCAGGCCTTCTTCGGCACGATCTTCGAGCAGACCGCGTTGGCCCAGCCGTATCTCTTTGCGCTGGCCGGTTTTTTCCTATTCGCCTCGGTGATCCTCGACTGCGCCGACGGCCAACTCGCCCGCGCGCGCGGCGGCGGCAGCCGGGTCGGACGTATCCTCGACGGAGTCGTCGACGTGCTGGTCCTCTTGCCCGCCTACGTCATCCTGGGCTTTGGCATCAAACAAGAGTTCGGAAACCTGTGGATTGGCATTGCGGCCGTGGCCGGCTTCTCCACCTGGATCCGCACCATCGTCTACGACAAGGTCAAGGGGCTTTACCTGGCGCGTACCAATCCCAGCGGCGGCGAATCCATGGGCATCGAGTCCCTCGAAGAGGTACACGCCGACTATGAGCGCGCGCGCCGCGACGGGAGCCTGCTCGAGCGCGTCTTGCTCAAGATCTACCTCACCTTTCTCGTCGTTCAGGATAAATTGACCTCGGGTGACACCAGCGACACCACCGCCGAGCGAAGCGCCGACGAGATCTGCGCGTATAAAGCCAGCCACCGCACGACGATGCGCCTGGCCGCCATGATGGGCCTGGGCACCCACATGCTGTTCATCTACGGATCGATCGCCGCCGCCGCTTTTTGGCTCGATTCGCTGATCTGGAGCCAGGCGGTGTTGGCGAGCATCTTCAATCTTCTCTTGGTGACCGTGCTCATTCGCAGCCGCGCCATGAACGAATAGCCCGTTCAGACCCCTCGCATCCGACGATTTGGCCGCTGGTTATCCCAAGCTGTTTCATTTTTGCGTTTTGCGGGTTAGGTTATTGGCATGAAGCAAACCTGCAGCACAAAACGTTGTATCAATACGCGCCCAGACTGTATCCGCTCAAATAAAGCAATGCCCGCACATGCGGGCAGCGAAGAGACTCGACGCCGATGACTGAAGACGGCAAAAACGAAGGCAACTCCATCGCCGACGCGCTCGAGGAGACGACCGCGCCCGACGAAGACGCCACCGTTCAGATCTCGGGCACCGAGCTCGCCGCGATCCGCCAGTCAGCCACCAGCATGGAGCTGTCGGCCGAAGAACTCCGTCAGATCAATCGAAGGCGCAAGCAAGCGCCCGATGACGATGGCGACGATGAACACGACGCCACTCGCACCTTCGATCGGAACCAACTCGACGCCATGATGGCCGAAAAGGCCGAGCAGGGGGCCTCGACCCCGGACACCGACCCGGCCGAAGAGGAGGTCGACGACGCCGGCCTGGACGAATTGAGCGAGGCCGATATGCGCGCGATCGTCTTCGGCGATACGCCCGCAGAAGGTTATCTGGCCGAGCAGACCCCGGATGCGACCGGCGAGCAGCCCCACAGCCAGGCCCCGGACGCTCTCGCCCCGGAGTTCGACGAACGCTCCGACGACGGTTTCGATGAGCTGCCCGACGACGACTTCGATGAACTGTCCGACGACGACTTCGACGAGCTATCCGACGACGACCTCGACGAACTCAGCGACGCGGAGTTCGACGAACTGGCCCAAGAGCTCAGCGACTCGACCGTCGACGAACCCGAGGCGCTCGACGATCCCGAGGCGCTCGACGATCCCAATACGACAGCCCCACAGAGCCCGCTCGCACCACAGAATGCTCCCGCACCACAGAATGCTCCCGCACCACAGATAGACGCGCCGGCGCCCCAAGAGCCCGATCTGGCTGCCCTCTCCGACCTGGATGATGACGAAGATCTGGGCAGTTTTCGTGGCGCCGAGTCGCGCATTTTGCTCGTTGGCGGCACCCTCGCCAGCCTCGTGATGCTCGTCGTCGGCGCGTTGCGCCTGTGGGGCGACGGATACTTCACGGTGGTCCACCCCGTCATGGCCGGCATGTTCGTCGCCGTGGGCTTCTTATGCCTCGGCGCCGCGCTGGTCGCCGTGATTCAGGGGCGTATTTAACCCTCCTAACCCTGATTTCTCACGAGCATCTCTACCGGAGCCTCGCCCCGGGGCGGGTGTCGTGTGAAATGCAGGCTAAATTGCGCACCGCGGGCTGGCCGTGCTAATTTGAGCGTCGACACCGCCCCCGGCGCACGCGCGAATATTCATGTCCAAAGACACCTCCAGCGAAACGGCCAGCCCGACGACGCGCTCCGAGGCTTCGGAGCGGGGCGAGCCTTACGATCCAGAGACCCTGGTCGGTCGGGTCATCGCCGATCGCTACGAGGTCAAGCGCTGCATCGGCAAGGGCGGCATGGGCGTGGTCTACCTGGCCAGCCAGAGCGCGCTGGACCGCAACGTGGTCATCAAGGTGTTACCCTCCTCGTTTACCGACGACGAGGAGGCGCGCTTGCGCTTCGAGCGCGAGGCGCGCGGGATGAGCCGGCTCCAGCATCCCAATATCGTGGCCATCCACGACTTCGGCCACGAAGATGAGCATACCTATATTTGCATGGAGCACGTCGCCGGCGAGACGCTCAGCAGGCGGCTCAAGCGCGACGGAGCGATGTCGCTGCAGGTCTTCGCGCATATCGCCGCTCAAATCCTCGAGGGCATCCAGGAGGCCCATCAGCGCGGGATGATCCACCGCGATATCAAGCCCTCCAATATCATGCTCACCGAGCGCCACGGGAAGGAAGACTACGTCAAGATCCTGGACTTCGGCCTGGCGAAACTGGTCAAAGGGTCCCACGACGTCACCTCGGAGCAGAGCTTGGTGGGCTCGACGGCGTTTTTATCGCCCGAGCAGATCATGGGCAACGACATCGACCAGCGCGTCGACGTCTACGCGCTCGGAGTGCTCTTTTTCTATATGCTCGCCGGCGAGAAGCCCTTCCAAGCCGACGAAGACATCACCGTGCTGTACCAGCACGTCCACGAGGAGCCGCCCCCGCTCGTCGACTTTTTAGAGGAAGCCCACCGAGTCCCCGAAGAGCTCATCGAGCTCATCGAGCGCATGCTGGCCAAAGACCCCGACGAGCGACCCGGCAGCGCCTCGAGCGTGCTCGAAGAGTTCAAGCAGATTATCTTGCGAACCTCCATGGAGTTCGCATGGGCGAGCAGCGACGACCCGAGCGTGCAGCTCGAACGCGCCCGCTTCCATACGCCGACCCAGCAGACCGCTGCGCCGGTCTCCGGTTCACAACCGGTGCCGAACCTCGGTGAGCCGGGCTCGGGCAGCCAGCAGACCTTCGTGACCGGCGAGCAGATGCTGCAGCTCCAGCGGGACACGACTCGGCGCACCCTGCTCATCGTCGTGGTGGCGCTGCTGATCACCGGCGCCGGAATCTTCGGCTTCTTGACGCTGCGCGACGACCGCGCCTCGGCCGAGGATATCACCTCCGAGATCGCGCGCGCCGAGCGGCTCATCGAGCAGCAAAAGCTCGGCCAGGCCGAGAACACCCTCGAGCTGCTCGAATCTGACATCAAGCACCATCCTGATCTCAAAGGCCCGTATGCGGCGTCCCAGGACCGCCTCGAGATCGCACGTCTGTTGAGCGACGCCGAGTTTTTCGAGGAACAAGGCCGCATCGACGAGGCGATCGGCGCCTATAAACGGGCGCTGAGCCGAGACGGCTCCCTCGACGCGGCAAAGGCCGCCCTTAGTGAGCTGCGCGAAGAAAGAGAACGAAAAGCACAGGCCGAGGCCGCCCAAGACGCCCCGCCCGGAGGCACCGACGAGGCCGTCGAAGCCGCCGAAGACGAGATCGAACCGGCCGTCGAAGAAGCCGAGGCGACAAAGCCGGTCGCCGAGAAGCAGAAAAAGACAAGGAAGGCGAAGAAGACAAGAAAGGCGAAGAAGAGAGTCCAAAAGAAAAAGGCGCCGCCCAAGCCCGAACAGCCCGCCGGCGACGACGGCGCCGCGTTGCTCCCGGTCGAAAACGAGGACAAAGTCGAAAAGGAATCAACGAACGACAATGACGACGTCCAACTCCTACCGATCGACTAAGTAGCCTCCGTCACCCTTCACTTCCCGCACCTTCATTTCCCGTACATTGCGCGTTTTCGCAGCTTTGATCGTCGGCGCAGTGTGCGTCTTCGCGGCATTCGCGTTGGGGTTCGAGGACGCATTTTTGCTCCGAGCAGACGAAGAATTCGCCATCTTCGGGGGCGTCGAAGCGCTCGCATTCCTCGTTGGACTCGCATTCGGAGAAATCAAAAATATACGAGCAGCCGGGCACGACGCATAGGAGCGCGGTGATTAGAGCAGCACAGAAGGTCAGACGCTTGGCGTGTTGCATCATACAATTACTCAAAACTCCAAAGTGAAGGTCACCGATGCGCCGTCGCGGCCGACGCTGGGTTGCAGGCTGGCGGCCGAGTCGGCGCCGGCGACTTCGTGAGTCGGGGGCGCCAAAAAGAAGTACAGGCCGACCGCCGAGAGCAGCGCACCGCCGGCGACGAAGCCGTCGGCGAGGCCGGCGTTCAGCTCGCCCGACTCGGCCGCCGAGCGCCTCGCTGACAGCGTCGCGGCGTCGTCCGCATCCGAGCTCGAGCCTGCGGCAAGGGCGGCGAAGACGCCGCCGGCGGCCAGCGACGCCACGCCCATCCCGGTGAAGGTGTAGGCGAGGGTGTAGCTCTCCTCGACGCTGGTTTGGCCAAGCTGATTTTGGTCAGGCTGATTTTGATCCGGCTGATCATCGGCGGGCTGATCGCCAGCCTGGCCAGACGCGTCCTTGTCATCGACGTCGGTCTGGGCCAGGGCGGTGTCCTCGGAGGCGTCGCGCTCCGATTGGACGCGCTCGGCCTGGTCCTGCTCGCCCTCTTCGCGCAGCGCGATCACCTCGCGCAGCGTCTTGAGCCGCTCGAGCGCGTCGCGTCGCGCCTTATGTTCGACGTCGGGCTGGCTGACGAAGCGCTCATAATAGGTCACCGCCTCCTCGAATTCGCCCTGCTTCTCCAGGGTGCGCCCAATATTATAGAGCAGATTGGGCACCTGGCGGATCTCGTAGGCTTGCTTGAACGCCTCGGCGGCGCCCTCATAATCTTTTTGGCCGAAGGCACGGCCGGCTCGCTGGGTGAGCTCTTTGAAGGACGGCTCGTCCTGCTCGGCGGATTGTTCTTCAGCCGAATCCTGGCCACCGCCGGATTCCGAAGGTTGCTGAGCCACAGCAGGCGCAACCGGCCACAGCGTCGCGCCGATCAGCACGGAGGCACAAAAGATGGCAATCGTCGGGGATGTGGTCGTCGTCGAACGCATAAGCCTCGAAGGGAAAAGCGTCAAAATCAACAGACGCCTCATACTACAGACCCCGATAGGATAGACCAAGCTTATAAGTCGCCAGCTTGCCGAAGCTATCAATTTCAAGTAATGAGTCGGGCGACCCAACGCCCCATCACACCGCGAATGTACAACCTTCAGGACAACCCGGACACATCACGCGACGCCTCACGCAAAGAGACGCACGCGTGGAACCGCTCCGACCCGACCGATCCACCCTGTGTGGTCCACCCCGAGCGCGCCAATAGGCCCGGTCGGGTGACGACGCCGCACGGGGACCTGCGCTTTCTGAACGTGCGCGGAAGCATGGCCGACATGGGCGCTCAGCTGGGCTCGCGCATGAGCGAGTCGATCCACGCCGGGCCGGTGCCGTTTTTCTCGACCTATCTGGAGACGGTGCTGCGCAAAAACTCACCGCTGGCGCGCCTGTCCAATATGCTCCGCTGGGCGACGCATCGTTGGGTGACCGGCCGGCTCGAGGAGAGCCTGCCCCGCGAATTCTACGAAGCAGCAGCTGCGCTGGCCAGGGCGGCGGACCTCAACGTCGAGACGCTGTTCAAAGCCTATCTGATGCCCGAGACGTTTTTGTGGGTCATCGGCCAATACCACAAATTGCTCGGCACGGATCGCGCGCCGGGGCTGGGGTCGCCGCCGAGCTTCGGCTGTACCAGCGCGGTCGTGCGGCCGCCGCTGGCCGGGACCACGCTGCACGGGCGCAACTTCGATTATTTCGGCGTCGAGCACTGGGACAAGCACGCCAGCGTGGTCTTTTACCACCCCGACGACGGCCTCGATTACGTGGCGGTCTCCAGCGCGGGCATCCTGGGCGGCGGGGTCACCGCGATGAACGCCGCCGGGCTGACGCTGGTGGTCCACCAGCACTTCGTCGACGAATTCGACCTCGACGGCGTGCCCATCGGATGCGCCGGCGACGCCGCCATGCGCCACGCCCACACCCTCGAGGAGGCGGTGGCGATCCTGCGCGACCACCCGCCGGTGGCCGGCTGGACCTACGTGATGACCGAGGGCGACACCGGGCGCGCGGCCATCTACGAGGTCGCCCCCGACCACGAGAACTTCCACATCATCCCCAGCTCGCAGGACCGCTTCGGCTATAGCAATCTATATTGGGGCTCCGATCTCGAAGACCTCGAGGTCGATTATTACCCCCAATACCGCCGCGCAAACCACGCCCGCCAGACCCGCGTCAATGAATGCCTCTCCGAGCTGGCCGACTCGGGCGAAGACCTCGGCGCGAAGCATATCGCGGGCACGCTGGGCGACTTCGTCGACCCCGACTCCGACCGCCGCCGGCTGTTCGGCCCCACCCTGGCCAACGTCAACACCGTCGCCAGCGTGGTCTTCGAGCCCGAGCATCGCCGCGTGTGGGTCGCCGCCGGCAGCTCGCCGACGTGCAGAAATTGGTTCATCCCCTTCGAACTCAACGCCGACGGCAGCCACACCGGCGGGCCGGACCTGACGCAAACGCCGTTCATCGTCGACCGCGGCTGGCACCAGAGCGCCCACGGCCAGGCCTTCGAGCTCTACCGCAAGGCCGCCCACCGGTTCTGGGCCGGCGAGAGCGACAGCCGGCTGCTCATCCTGATCGAACACGCGCTCGCGCTCTTCCCCCGCGAGCCCAATATGCACGTACTGGCCGGCCTGCTGGCGCTGCGCATCGGCCGCGCCAAGCGCGCCGAAGGCGCCTTCCGCCGCGCCCTCGAGCAGGTCACCAACCCGGCGCGCCGCGCCGAAATCGGCCTGTTTTTGGCCTGGGCCCTCGACCTCCAAAAACAACGCGGCGCCGCCAAATACCTCTACAAGCGCATCCTGCGCGACGAGGCCTGCGACGGCCCCACCCGCTCGCGCGCCAAACAGGGCCGCTGGCTGCGGTTTACCGAAAAGGCTGCTGCTAAGTTGCCGCTGGATTTTGTGTATGCGGGTGTGCCTTAACGCCGTTGCCGTGCCTTTCAGGCGCCGCTTTTTTGGCGCCGCGCCGTAGTGGAGCGCAGCGCAACGAAGGCCTCCTTTAGGGCCGCCGCTGTCAAGCAGCCACGTTCGGGGTGACTT
>CAYLTX010000070.1:0-32491 GCA_964386725.1 uncultured Bradymonadales bacterium
AGGATCCAAGTTACACCGGAAGTCTAACGCTGTCGCACCCACCGTCGACTCTACCCGACCTCGATGCGCTTGAAGTCAGTTGGTGCAAACTTGCTGACAATCTCGTCGACACGCTCGGGCGTGCCTTTGACCCGTTTTCGACGGCGTCGGCGACCGGATCCTTTGGCCGGCGCGGCCGTCAGCATGACCGGACGTTCCAGGTAAACCTTTTGCTTTCTCGGCACAGCCATGATGAACCGGAGATCACAGTCGATGAGGTGCTGTCTGAGCTCGAATCCCTGGCCGTAGACGGTATCGGCGGTCACCCAGCTGATGGGCAACCCGTCGTCGATAGCTTGGTCGACCATCTGGGCGGCCAGCTCGGGCTTGGTGGCGAACTCGAGCTCCTCAGGCACCCTTGCTTTATCGCGCCGAGCTTTATCGTCGAGCCACTCCTCAGGCATATACAGACGCGTATCGTACAACGTACGGCCCTCGCTGCTTACATAGGCCGCGAAGACCGCCACCTGACAGTTTTCGACCTTGCCGGCGGTGCCCGAATACTGGCGTTTTACGCCCACCGAACTGTCGCCGCGCTTGAGAAAACCGGTCTCGTCGAGGATGAAAAGCCCGTCGGGCTGGCCGAACTGCTTGACGATACAAGCTCGTCTGGCCCTGCTGAGTTGGGTCTCGCTCCAACTCGCCTGTCGAAGCAAGCGCTGATGTGCTTGTGGGTCCACAGCACCCGTCGCCTCGGCGATCGTCCAGCAGTTTTTGCTCGCCAGACCCGACAAAAGACCGATGAGGTAGCCTCTGGCGGCCTCAATGACCTCACGGCGGGCAATATCGGCAAAAAACTTGATAAAAAATGCAAGAAATCGTGCCTGCCAATCGTTGATAGGGGTGTGCAGCAACTCCATGGCGTCTCCATGCTTTGGTTTTCTGGTGGCCCTAAGGCCTCGGACTCACCCAGAAAACCAAGGAGTTGCTGCACTTTATCCCCAACTGCGCGCTTTTCTGGCAGCGCCATTTCCTCTAATCGACGCAAAGTGACGTTGTAGTATTAACTGATAGAAGCGCCAAGCGCATCTTTGCACTGCGCTGCCGGGGCGCCTGATCTGCTTCACAAGCAGAACTCCTAATTACGCCCACACTCGAGCAGCAAGCGGTGTGGGCGGGAGCAGGTTAATCTCATGGTGATAGACTTGGATGATAGCGTGCATCGAACTCAGTGCGTGCTTGAGCGCTTGGACGAATATCATCTGCGGGTGCGACAGAGTCTCGAAGACGATGCTGTTCGGGCTGACGCCGTGGCGCAGTTCGGTGCACGTGTGCGCAGTCTCGCGCGAGATGACTTTCGCGCGCGACTCGCTGACTTGGACCGGCGTATTGGCCTGGCGCACAGCAGGGCAGCGGTGGTGCCGCTCGCTTTGTTGGCAGGCTTCGAGTTCACTGAATCTCGCCGGTCTGCTCAGTATCGACCTTCCAGAACAAAAATGACCCAATGGGATAGCCTCGCAACAATGAATCGAAGAGCTTTTCGATTTGCTCACGATCCCAAACGAACTCGCGTTAGATCGCGGGCAAGACGCAGTCATTGCACGCGATGTTCCGGATGACCTCACGAATTGGTAGAGGTTTCTCAAAGCTCATAAATAGCGCCCTCCCGCGCTCACAGCATCGATGGACAGGATCTGGTCGATGGCGAGACTATGCTGGTTTCGCAGCTGCTGCAACTGTGGTCGGCGTTTGCACGGTATACAATGGCGAAAGCTGTGCGGCCGCACGAACGGACGAGCCGCTACGTGTTTTCAGTCGGTATGACTATGTACAATGAGACTTGGCTTCCACCGTCTCGCCTCCGAAACCGTGCTCGATAGACAAATGTCTCTCCGGCCTCGTTGGCCCTACGAATCCCTCAAATATCCCGTCATACGATCTTCCATGTGGGAGTAAATTCGTCTTGGCCCTTGTGCTCATAACGTCGACCTAATAGCCTTACTCAAAACTACCGAAGTAGAAGTCAGACGCCACGACCAATCTGACGGGGGCGCACCATAGTTAATCCAGCCCTCCGTCATAGACCCCCGGAGGGCTTTCTTGCTGGTGCCGTTGGAGGGCCAGTCTCCCCCGAAATCACGGTTATTCCGAACGCTGATAGCCTCGGAGAACGGCGAGCCGCGTTGGCCTCCTCAAGGTTTTTAAACGGATACTGAGGAGATGGATGGTACAATTCTAGCTCTAGAGTAGAAGTTGGGCGAGGGTGGGATTCACGCGAGAAAGGCGCTTCGAACGGCCCAGACTGCACTGATGTATCCAGTTGGCGACTACACCAACAGGGTTAAGAGGAGAGGCCTATCGTTGGTTGGCTCAACTGCAGAAATCGCAATTTGTTTCACGCACCCAACGGTAAAGCCGAGAGGATGTAATGGCAGGAGCCAGTGAAGTAGCTAACAAGTTCCCCCGGCTCGTACTGGTCGGCAAGACCGGCGCAGGTAAGTCGAGCCTCTACAACGCATTACTTGGCGGGAGCTTTCAGCGAGTCGGAGTGACCCCGACGACGACGAGCAGTGCGTCGGTGGAGTGGAACCTCGGCGAGCAGACGACTGTGTTAGTCGACACTCCAGGGCTTAAAGAGTTCGGCAAGCATGAGGAGTACTTAGACGGACTTATCGACCAGTTGGTGGAGGCGCACGCAGTGATCGTCGTCGTCGGCTATCCTGACAGAGCGGTTAACTGGGAAAAATCCATTATCGAGCAGATCAAAGCGGTCGAGCCGGACGTGCCGATACTGGTGGCCGCGAGCCGAGTAGACGCCGTCCAGCGAGACTTTGACGCATCGTCATTCAACGTAAAGAAGGCAAACTCGTCCGCTGAGAAGAAGGTAAAGAAGTGGCTGGGCTACCTCTTAAAGACGTTCCGAAATTGCGGCGCTCGGGAACTCGTCGCCTGCTCAGCCGGAGAGAGCGCTGACGACCGCGAGCGCCAGTACAACCTACACGAGCTAAGCGGCAAGATTAAGGAGATGCTCCCGGACGCAGCGAAGCTTGACTATATCCGGCGAGAGCGGCTGCTAGGCTCAAAAGACAAGAAGGCGCAGCAGATCATCTATGCCGCTGCGGGCTCCGCTGCTGCGGCCGCCGTTGTCCCTGTTCCGTTAGCAGACGCAGTGGTCATCTCAGGAATTCAGGCAGCCATGATCGTGTCACTGGCGCGGCTCTATGGGCTTGAACTAACGCTGTCTACCGCTGGAGGACTCGCCGCTTCTGCTCTTGCAGGGGTCGCCGGGCCGCTCGCCGTACAGCAGTTGACGAAGTTCATCCCTGGAGTTGGATCAGTCATCGGTCCGGCCTTTGCCGGCGTCATAACGCTCGCCATGGGGCACACCTTTAACAACTTCTTCATGCACCACAACTTCGATCCATCACCCAGCCAAATCAAGAAGCGCATGAAGAGCGCGTACAAGGAGTACAAAGCACGCAAAGATGAATTTCAGAAATAATCAATCTAATTGAGGAAGGAATGTGATGACACAGGCGACCGCATTGCCTGCTACCAAGTGGGAGAAGTTTAAGGATGCTGCTCGTGAAGCGATGTCTGACTTCGGCGAGCCTCCGAGAATCATCATGACCGGTAAGACGGGGGCTGGAAAGTCGAGCCTCGTCAACGCTCTGCTAGGAAAACAAGTTCAAAAGACCGATGTCGTGCCATGCACGATGGAGATGAATGAACTCGACTGGGACGCTGGCGCGGCAGACTTCAAGCTTATCGACGTGCCCGGGTTTGCGGAAGCAGATAAGCACACTCAAAACGTCAGGTTCATTCTCAACAATCTGCCAGACGCCCATGTAGGCTTACTCGTGATCGGCGCCCCTGATCGAGCGCTCGAAGATGAGCGAAAGTTCCTTGAGGACGTCAGGGAGATTGAAGAAGATTTCCCCTTTGTCATCGCCGCGAACAAGATCGACATGCTCCGGCCGATCCGCACTTGGCACCCCTCGACACTAGACCTGTCGAAGCCCAAAAGCGAGAAGGAGAAGAATATCAACAAGTGGCTCGGCGAGGTGAAGCGGGCGTCGCGGGTGAAGAACCACGTGGTCCCGGTCGCTGCCGGAGAGCACTTCGATGATTATGAAAACCAATACGGGCTCGACGAACTCCAGCTCACGATCTTCGAGCTGCTCCCCAAAGCGGCCAAAAACTATGCCGCCCGCGCGCTTCGCCTGGAAGAGATTAAACGCTCTCGGGCGCGGGCCATAATTTGGGCCAAAGCAGCGGCGGCGGCTGGCGTGGCGGCGACGCCGATACCGGTGGCTGATGCCCCGATACTCACCGGCATACAGGCATCGATGATCATCAGCGTGGGGTATATCTACGGAGTTGATATCAACATGAAAAACGCGCTCGCGATGCTCGGGCCGGCACTCGCGTTTGTCTCGGGGCCATTGTTGGCCCAACAACTAGTCAAACTAATCCCTGGCCTTGGCAATGTTATCGGAGCAGGCATCGCTGGAGCCCTCACGCTAGCGATCGGCGAGACCTACCTCAACTTTTTCGCGCGTGGAGAGTTCAGCCCTGATCCTGCTGAAGTAAAAGCGGAACTGCGTAAGCAATACCGTGAAGCCAAGAATCACCAGGAGGACCTGAAAAAGGAAGCTGCGAGGGGTGGGAAGTGAACGATAACAGACGAGACACGAAGGGGGCCTTCGACAAGGCGTTCGACGACGCAGAGGACCAGCGAGCGACGGGCATACTTGTGATGGGAAAGCCCGGAGTCGGAAAGAGTACGCTCGTCGAGGCGCTCGAAGCGGACTTGGGCCCGCGCCCAACTGTGACTTTTCATGAGGTGTCGCTCAATACAACAGACGGTGACCTCGCTCCTATCTACGATGAGCTCGAAGAGTTTGTTGAGACGCACGCTCGGGGGGCAATTTTACTTGTCCTTGGAGCGCCTGATCGTGCCATTGAGAGCGAGGCTAACCTTATCTGGAGCTTGCGAGAGTTCTTGGGCGATGTCCCGATTGGATTGGTCTGTAGCAAGGTGGACCTGATCCGTCCGCTTCGCGCTTGGAATCCCGACGCCTATGGCCACGAAGAGCCGGCGAGCGAGAAAGAGGAAAACATACGCAGGTGGGTTGCATACATCAGCAGCAAGTTACAGATTCCTGATGAGCAAACTGTACTGTTCAGTGTAGAGAGCCCACCGGCGTCAGCGGTCGGGGTTGAGCGCGTCGAGAGGTTGGTCGCCACACTGATCGCTGGTGCTGCGCCTTTGACAAAGCCATATGGCGATGATGGCGAGAGTGCAGATGACGTAAGTCAAATGACAGCACATTCGGGCAAGGCCATGAAGGCCTATTTTATCATTGCTGCTGCCTGCGCAGCTACAACGGTGGGCAGCCTCGCAACTTCACGGCTGATCAATGTTGGGAGCACCTTTGCTTCTCAGACCGCAATGTTATTTGCCTTGGGACGGCTCTATGGTGTCAGCGCGACAGATAGCCGTGCGATCGCTCGCGCCGTAATAGGCACCCTTGCCGACACGGGCGTTGGTGAACTCGTGAAGCGTCTATTGCCAGAAAAGAGTGGCCTAGTTTCAGCGAGCTCTTCGGCAGTGTTCACTTCAATCATCGGCAAGAGCTACCTCACAGTGCTTCAGAAGTCCGACGGAGTGCCTGAGCCGGGCGAAGTCAGCCGTGAGCTCGATCACCGTCTCAAGCGCTGAGCCTGTGAAGGTAGTGCGGATGAAAGTCATCACCTTAATGCATAGGAGAGGAAGATGGGAGAGACAACATTTGAGGAGCAAGTACACGCTGAAGCCAGGCGCGCTGCCGAGGAACTTGAGCAGGAGAGCGAGCAGCCTACACTCCTGATGTGCGGTAAGACTGGTGCTGGTAAGTCGTCGCTGTGCAACGCACTCGCGGGAGCACACGTGCAAGAGGTTGGCGTCGTTCCTACGACACAGACGCCCGAGGTTGTCGATGTCAAAGACGAGATTGCCCTCAGGGTCTACGACGTCGCTGGTTTTGGCGAGGCGGACCAGCACGATGAGCGTGTCTCCACCATGCTGGGACTGCTCGACCGCGTTCACTTGGTCTTGATGGTCGTCGGGCATCCCGATCGAGCGCTAGATATGGAGGTTGATTTCCTCGATCGCCTCCGCAAGCACTTTGGCGGAGCTGAGTACGCGATGCCGCTGTTGGTCGCTGCAAACAAGATCGACATGGCGAAGCCTGCTAGAGATTGGGACCCATCCACGCTCCAATTGGAGCCTCCCTCGAGTAAAAAGGCGGAGAATATTTCCAAATGGGTCAAGTACGTGGATGCGGCCCTTTCCAGGCGCTATGACGCGCTCGTCCGACCGTGTTCAGCGAGCGAGTTCTGGAACGATCGTGCGAACCAGTACGGGATTGAAGAGCTTCGGATGGACGTATTCGAGGCGCTGCCCGAGGCTGCGAAGACCTACTATGCACGTTTGGTGAAGGACGCGAGGATCCGAGAGCGTCGAGCGAACGGAGTGATCTACGCTGCTTCAGCCAGCGCGGCCGCCGCCGCGATGCAACCGCTCCCGGGAGTTCCAGACGCAGCGTTGCTCGCTCCGATACAGGTCGCGATGATCACCAGCGTTGCGACGGTCTATGAGGCGAATCCGAATGACATTGACGCCGTAAAGCTATTGGCGCCAGCTCTCAGCACGGTCAGCGGGCGACTTGCTTTCCAGCAGGTCATCAAGTTTATTCCCGCGCTGGGCTCAGTCGCCTCCGCTGCGATCGCCGGCGCGATCACTCTCTCCTTGGGACAGGCATATCACTACTTGATAAAAAACGATGTCCTGGCACCGTCGAAAGATGAGTTTCGCAATGCGTTTCAGCGGTTCTACCGCAAAAACGACGGCAAGGATGTCCTAAAGGTTTTGAAGAACAAGCTTGGCGACAAGTTTGTTCTGTGACGTACTCTATTTAGGGCGAGCCCCCACTCTTGCTAGCTCGACGCACCGGAGAATTCAAGCGACTGCCTTGCACCCGACACCTTGCTAGTGCGAGACACCGGAACCCAATTTCGACAAAGCATGGAAATGGGTTTTTTTGTTAAATGGTCGAAGCCGATGTGATATAGTTCATTGGTGTCACTGCGGCACCCTAGATGGGGAGCGGGCTAACGGCGACGACTTAGTAGTTATAGTGCTCGCGACGGTTCAAATACGTGTCAAGGAACACGTGCGCCGATAGCCCATGGAAAAACGACAAACTGTGGCAACGTCTTGATGTCACTTTCTACTCAACTGCAGCTAAAACGGAGTGAACCTATGGCAACTGTCAACTGTCCTCAATGCGACAAGCGCTTCGACCCTTCAAACCACTTAGTCACAGCAGGAGCTGCTGCTGCCGGTGCGGCAGGCGGCGCATACGTAGGCTCCGGCATTGGAATCGTAGCAGGACCACTTGGAGCCATTGCAGGCACCATACCCGGCGCCTTAGTAGGTGGTACTCTTGCGGGTCTTGGGGTAACCAAGTTCACCAAGTGCCCTCACTGCAAGAAAGTGTTCAAGATCTAATATCTGGTCTGAGAGATCGTTTCACATTACTGAAGCATCTCCAGATACGGACGTATCACCTTCTGGACGCGACATGTTCGCGCGTGCTTGTACACCTCATCTATCGTAAATTGCCTATATCGCCAGTCTTCTCGCAGTGCTTCCATCGCGACACCTAGGCTGATCGGCTTCGCACGGTGCGTGCCGGCGAGTAGACGCGCAGCGTGGAAGCTGACTCGAACTCGTGTTCCTCGATGTTAGCGTTGAACTGGCTCTCAGAGATCTGGAAGAGGTTGAGCGGGGGTGAGTCGAGATCCGGCGCGCGCTGACTGCGCTCGATGGCGAGGTACAGATCGCTGGGGAGCTGGGCAGTCAGGTCGTGGAACTGGAGTGCTGTAAGCAGGCAGAACAGCCGTGTGGCACGCGCCTTGGGACGATGACCAGGGTCGAAGTGATCGGTAGCTTCTTAGTGGGCGCGCGCGTAGATGCCGCGGGCGAGCCGTTCGATGACACCTTCGTCGGCGAGTTGGTTAAGTTACGCAGGTGAGATGCCATGTTCGCCTACCTCACGTGCGCGTAGAGATCCCTTGTCGGAGAGAATCTCTCGAATTTGCTGTCGCTTGTTCATCAGGCTGCTCTTTAGAACCGTTTACACTTGTTAATATACGTTATCGAAAGTGGGCTCTTTCTTTTCGATTCCCGCCGCCTCCATTGTGGATTCGAAAGCCGAGACCCTCGGAAATCTCAAGCTAAAAGCATCTCGCCGACCAGCCCGCGTAACTCCGCCACAAGCACCTTCCGTGACGCCCGCAAATCCCGATTCAAATCCACAAACCGCGCATGTATCTGCTGCGGCGACTCGCCCCCCTCCCGCACCGGCAAGTCAAAGACCTGCACATCCACCTCGCCCGCCGGCTTCGGATATAGCAACACGTTATGCTGCGCCCGATAGTTATGCGCGTACGCAAAGAGCTGAAATAGGTCGTCGCGCGACACACCCTGACGTCCGCCTTTCTCCTCGGACAGCCGCTTCCACTTCGTGTCCATCACCAGGCGTTGGTCGCCGCGCTCGATGAGGAGATCGGCCTTGAGGGCGAGGGTCTTGGTGCCGTGTTTGCGGGGGCGGTAGTCGGGTGGGAGTTCGTCCGGGGGACGGTAGACCAGGTGTTGGAGTCGGCTGGTCGATTGGGCGAAGAGTTTGCAGTCGGCGAGGTCGCCGGTGAGGACGTAGCGGCGCAGGAATTCGGCGACGAAGTTTTCGTAGACGACGTTCATGTCGAAGAGCAGCGAGAAGGTGTTCTGGGCGCCGGCTTGGGCTGTGGGGGCGCGCCCGCTGAGGACGAGGCGGCTGAACTCGAAGAGGTCGGCGAAGCGCTCGTTCTGGCGGTTGATGATGACCTTGTCGAAGTGGTGCGCGCGGATGCTGATGTCGGCGACTTCGTCGAGGAGCATCAGGCAGTAGGTGAGGCGCTCTTGGGTGTGGGTGGTGTGTGTGGTCTCGAAGAGGAGCCGGCAGGCGGCCTTGAAGATGCGGTTGAGAGGGGTGTCGGGCAGGAACTCGTCGTGCTCGACGAAGAAGCGGTCTTTGCGGGCGATGTTGTGCTTGATGTGCTCGGAGAAGGCGAGCTTGCCTTTGAGGACGGGCAGGTTCTCGCGGCGGCGTAGGTAGCTGTGTTGGCGGCCGCGGTTGAGCTCGAAGAAGAGGCGCTCGGCGAAGATGGCGATGAGGGTTTCGAGCAGCGGGGACTTGGCGGCCGATTGCTCGGCGAGGTCGCGCTCGCGGATGGGCAGTTTGCCGGCGAGTATGAGCATGTAGAGCAGGTTCTTGCGGGAGAACTCGGTCTGCTCGTCGGGCCGTTCCTCAGAGGCACGCGGGGCGACCTTCGGTAGAACCTCGATGGACAAGCCGGGCACCTGGATGACGCCCACCCATTGCTGGGCGGTGGCGTAGCGGCGGCGCCAGTCGAAGATCTGGTGGTACTCGCTCTTTGCGCGCTCCTCGTCGTAGTTTCGGAGCCTTCGAAAGTGGACGTCGGATAGGTAGAGCCGTCCGCCGCGTCGCGTGCCGGTCGTGACGCCGTCCGAGCCCCGGTAAAGCCGCGTGTATTCGTGGACTGCGAGCCGGCGCACTAATTCGCCTCCCCGGAGTAGATGCGCTTGTTGTAATTGGCGAGGTATTCGCCCGAGAGGATGCACTCGAAGTAGGTCTCGAGTTGGGCGGCCTCGAGGTTGCCCTCCAAAAAGTCAGCGGCGATGGCGAAGCTCTGCTGGTCCTCGAAGTCGTCGTGGTCCATGCCGAGCAGGCCCTTTTCGAGCAGCGAGCTCGTCTCGACCAGTGGCGCCCGGTAGCCGTCGATGTCCGTGGCGTGGCCGTCGCTTCGGCCCACCTCGCCCCGTGCATCGTACGGACAGCCGAGCGCCAGGCATACGCGCTCCCACGAGCCGTAGAAATACTCCTGCAGCAGCGGGATGACTGACTCGAGGAAGGCCTCGCGCAGCTTTTTGTAGCCCGTCAGTCCCATGAAGTAGGAGTGGCCGAGCTGGTGGTCGTCGTCGTAGAGGAAGCGAATGCGCGCGTTGATATTCTCGAAGACGGCGACCACCAAGTTGATGAATCTATCCTTGCCGCCGTAGACCTCCTCGGTCAGCGAGGCCTGCAGCGAGTCGCGGATGACGCGCCAGTCCGGGAGCATCTCCTCGAAGCTAAAGCGGCGGCGCAGCGCGACGTCCATCAAAGCGATGGAGCGATCGGCGGTGTTCATCGTGCCGATGATGTGCAGGTTGGGCGGTACCGCAAAGCGCTCGTTTGAGTAGGGCAGCTTGCCGATGAGCTCGTCCTTCTCGGTCAGCCGCTTGGACGGCTCGAGCAGGGTGATGAGTTCGCCGAGAATCTTGCTGATATTGCCGCGATTGATCTCGTCGATGACTAGCACATAGTCGGGCGCGTCCTCGTAGTTGAGCGTGACCTCGCTTCGCTCGCCGCGCACCAGGAAGTCCTTGAATAGCTCGATGCGTTGGTCCGCGGTCAGCTCTTCGCTGGCCGCAACGGGATCGGTTTCCTTGGCGAGGTCGCGTAGTTGAAAGAAGACCGCCCAGAGTAGATTTGCGTGACAGCCACCACCGGTTCCAAGCTCGTCGGCGATGAGGTTTGTGATCATCGGGTAACTGTACTCGCTGTAATCGCTGGGCAGTTCGCCTCGATTCTCCCAGAGCACTCGGGCGTAATTCTTCGAGGAACCGAGGCACACGTCGGTGAACTGGAGCCCGCCTCGCTCGCGCAAGACCTTGCGAGCCTTCAAGTTACTCTGCGACGTCACTGACACGGCATACTCGCGTCCGCTGTAGTCCTCGAGCAGAAAGGGAGTGCCGCCCTCGTCCTCGGTGATGCGAACACGCTCGATCAGCCGTTGCCACAGCGTCTCGAAGGTCACTTCAGACTGGGGAACGACGACGCCCTCAGCCGCAGCACGAAGCGCAATGCTCTTGAAGCTGCCTGGCTCGCAGCGGTAGCGCACCTCTCCGTCCTCCTCGTCGCCCTCGGTCATTACCGGCCGGATACCCTCGACAAACTCCTCGTAGGCGTATGATTGGTGGAAGGTGACGAACTCGATGCGCCCTTCGCCGGAGAGGCGGCTATACTCAGATGCAATCTCCTCGGCGCTCATCTCCGTGTCCGGGTGCAGGCATAAGTCGACGGCGCGCTGCGCGGTGCTCCAGGTCTTGCCGGTGCCGGGAGGGCCGTAGAGGATGACGTTGGTGGCGCTCTCGACTAGCCCAATGGGTGATGATGGCACCTCGTCGCCGGAGCTGGTGTCATTGGTGTCGCTGGAGACAACGTCGGAGCCGTCGTCGATGATGGGCGCGTTATCAATCTCCTCGAACGTCGAGCGATCGAGCTTGACGAAGGTGCGGCGCCAGCCGGGCTGGTCGACTTTGCGCACCGTCGTGTCGGTCCATTCGACGGGTATCCGGTGCGGATGACGGTCGACCGAATCGTCGTAATAATACTCGCCGGTGACCACCCCGATGCCGATGACGCGTGAGATGCCCCGGTTAGCGACCACGATGTCGCCTTCGGACATGCGCGAGAATCGCCAAACCTGGTTGACGGCCGTGTTCGTGAGGTCATCGCGGCTTGCGACGTATTCGTCTCGGCGAGCGTAATACTCATCGAGGCTCATCCCCGAGATATCGCCCAATCCACCCCAGCCGATCGCCATAAAGCCGCCATCGCGACATTCCTCCCATTGCCACGCGTCGGCGCCAGGAGCGATCTTCCAGTATTTGGCCTCCGGCGTGGAGAAGTCGAACTTCTTCTTCGCAGTCAGCCAGTGGGTGAACATGTCGAAGACGTCGTTGATGCGCCAATCGTGTTGGTTTTCGCGAATCTCGTCGACGGCCAGCACGTCCTCGGCATCGGCAACGAGTCGGCGCAACGTGGCGTTCGCCGCGGCATAATCCTCCAGTTGCTGGTCATAATCCGTGCCGGCGAAGTAATTGAGCGCGTGCCGCGACTTGTTGTTGATGAGCAGGAACTCGTCGGGTCGTATCGCGTTGAGAATCGGCGATAGCGTTCCCGTCTGGAACCCGGTGCTGAGTGGACTCTGGGAGAAGGTCTGACAGGCTTCTTCGAGGGCATCCGGATGCTCGACGCAGCGCTCGACGAAGGCGAGGATTTGCCGGCTGATCTCGGGCCAATCGTCGGGGTCGGTCCAGCCGCTGCCCTCGTACCAACTCTTGATATCCTTGTTGATCGAAGGGGCCAGGTGCCGCCAGCGGCCGGTATCGCGGGTGAACTTCGTATCGACATGGGGCAGGAACCTCTCGAGGACGAGGTCGGTGATGTCGTCCCCACGCTCACGCGCTTCGAGCACGAGCTCGTAATTCTTTTGGCCCTGCTCCCGAAGCGGTGCGTATTTGTCCAGATGGGCAGCCCAGTCGTAGTCGTCGAGGCATTCGGTAAAGAGCTCAGCGAGCTCTTCCCTGCGAGACGGAGGAAGCACGACCCGCTCCACCTCTGCTTCGAGGTCGATGTCGAGCTGTGGAAAGCGCTCGACCAGCTCGTCCCAATGCGGATGCGTCACAGGGAAGTTGGTGCCCTGCCAGTAGTTGAGAATCGACAAGTCTTCGAGTTCTGCAACGCCGGTGAGCTCCTCGTGAAGAACGGGCTCATCCGGGAGCTTCTCGATACGAAGCGGAGCGACATATTGGGACACGGTACCATCGAGATGGCGGCGAAAGACGTCCCCGATGACCCGCGCTACCGCATAGAAGCCGCGTTTACGGAGCCCACCGCCGGCGGCCGACCAGAGCAAAGCAATATCGCCGAATTTGATGTCGTCGCGATGCTGGTTGATGCGCCACTCCTCCAGGTGACCAACCTCCATCGTCTCCAGGTGAGCGGGCAGATCCCACTCTTTGGGATTGGCTTGAAAGATCCAGATCGAGTGCTGTGCGTCATTCATATGTCATCCACCGTGGCAGTCGCGGCCCCTGTGTGTTTTTTGGGGTTCGTTTGGGAGCGAGCATACAGTTGTCGGGGGATAGACGAAAGGAGATGCTCAGACGCATCAAGACGCCACGTTCGTAGCGGCCTAAGCCCGCTTGCAAGATTGCGCCGGGAGCCGATCGCCTCCCGGCGCAGGTGCTTGTCATATTCGACACCAGCTGGAAGGGTGTGCGTCCAGCCAACTTCTCAGCATATTGATTTGTTGGCCAAACGCGTGAATGCAAATTGTCATTTGGCCAGATTCATTTTGCTGTGAATCTTCATTTCGAGTTCCGCAAGCGTCCCGTCATTGTTGATGACCGCGTCAAACCTCTCGCGGCTACCGTTTGTCAACGCCTGCTCTGTGCGGTGCCGGCCGAGCTTTCCGGGCGCGCCTGCTTCCGGTCGCTCGATGAACCAGCAGCTCCCTCCGAGCTGTTTTACACGCTCTAGCTCGTTGGGTGTTCGAACGTCAGTGCATACAACCCGGCTTCCTGCATCGAGGCGAACGGTGACAGCGCGGTGCCACCTCCTAATCCAAACCTGCGGGTCGATCTCACGGCAGAAGTCGCCGAAGCGCTGGTAGATTTCGCGAGGGGCAAGGTCGAGGCGTTCGTCCGGCTGATTTCGGAGGTCGCCCCATAATTGCTCAGTGCTCAGATCGAAGAGTTCGCCGACGTAACGTTTGATGGGATCGGCAAACGCCACTCTTTCGTAGTCGTGTTTATCAACCAGGATACTGGCGAGGGTGTCTTTGCCGGCGCCGGATTTCCCGGATAGCGAGATGAGTCGAGGTGCATGGTCGCGAGTCTTCATAGGGTCTCCTATTTATGTGTCTTGGGCGTGAATTGGGTGGGGCCACCGCTTTTCGGTGGCCCCTACTTAATGAGGGCTCACCAGTCGTATCGGCCGCCGCGGTCCTCGAAGGTCTGCAGGTCAAAGCTGACCTGTGAGAACGCCGTTTTGATGCCTACCTCAAGGATGGGTCGGCTATAGGTGTGGGCTCCCAGCGTGTTGTCGAAGAAGCGGCCGGCGGGGTCGATCATGGCGTACGAGCCGGTCATATCCTCGTTCGACTCGGGAACCACGTCGATGCCGCAGCGAGCGAGAGCCAGGTGGCGCGCTACGTAACCTTCGAACTCGTGGCGGGTGATTTCCAGGGGTTCGACGTCGCCATCGTTCTGCCCCTCGATTGGTAAGACTTGGAATAGCTTCCATCGCTCGGGGTCCATCTCACGGATGAAGTCATTCATGTCATCGTCGAGGTTCAGGCGGTTGACGACGGTGTTGATTTTGAGCCGAACACCGTACTCGCGGGCTCGTCGGGCGACGCGCTGATAGTCGGACGCGTCCGGGGCTTCGCCGCCCTGGGAGCGTCCGATGGCGAGGTTAGTGTCCGCGTCGGAACTGTCGATGCTCATGGCGAGCCAATCGAGGTTGCTGGCGAGCGAGTCGAAGGCGGAAGCATCGAGGCGCGAGGCGTTGGAGACCAGCATCGTGGTCATCCCTCTGGACTTGGCCTCGGTGATCAGCTCGTCGAGCCAGGGCACCAGCGTCGGCTCGCCGCCGGCAAACGTGATTTTATCAAATCCGGCGTCAACCACCGCCCGCACGACATTGAGCTGGGCGTCCTTCGGCAGCATGCCCCGACCCAGATATTCGGCAGAGTCCTCGAAGCGTGCGTAGCAGAACTTGCAGTTGTAGTTGCAGGCTTTGTTGAGGTGGAAGTTGACGGACGGCGGAAGAACATTCACAAAATTTTTCATAGAAAACACTCCAGGCGCAGATCGTCATCGCCCCCGTGCTCCCCACGTCCTAGCAAGTACCGGGTGGCACAACGCCAAAGACACAGCAGCGCGAGTTGGACGGTGCTCAAAAGGATGCGGCAGAACGCAAGAGTCCCGACGATCGCTTGAATGAATCGGCTTTGAGGGACCAGGTGTCAGGCCGCGCTGCGCTCACGTGGACGACGCAACGCGACCTGAGTCTTCAGAAGCAATTGGATGTAAGCATGCGCTGGGACGGGCTCGTCGCCCGCTCACGCACGAATCATTCCGAATCCTCTCGGGCAGCTTTCTGGTTTTCTTGAGTTGTCTCGGCAGCCTTTCGAGAGGCTTCGCGTCTGGAGGGGCCCCGACTGGGGTGGTACGTCGGGTGCTGTGGGTCGAGTTGATCGCGGCGGTTTTTGCCGCGTGATCTGGAAGGGGGTTCTTCTCTGACATGGGGATGCTCCGATGCAGAGTGATGTCAGATATCGACTGCATCCTTCCCTCAAGTCTAGGAGACGCCTGGAGCATTGCGTCCGCGGGATTAGCGCGAGAATGAAGCGTAGATCTGACGTTCTAGTGGCGAATGCCCTGCGAATAGAACCTGCCTCAGTAACGGCCTTGCAAGTAGCCGCACCTCCCAGACAAGAATTGGGACGTGGAGAGCTCGATTCGCTTTCATCACGAGAATAGTCACGGGCGTTTTTATAGTCAAATCACCCGGCTTGTATCGGGACGTAGTGTTTTTGAGACTGCCAACATGGCCCGTTGGGCTACAAAATACTGGCGCTTGATTTCAAGATGCGAGGCGCTAACCTAAAGATGCTCGGGTCGGAAGCGACTCGAGCTTTGACAATTCAACCCGACCCTACGTTGTCAGATATCCGGTGACGCCTCGCTGGAGCCTCGACCGAGGTGACCTCGTACCGGTCGGCTTCCTTTCAAGTTGGAGGCACGACATGGCTAACTCTGGCCAATCGAAAGAAGTGCGGGACAACCGTTCCCGCCAACTCGACCCCGAACATGACGCCTATTGGTCCTCGCGGGGGCTTTCACGTCCCGGTGCGGAGCCGTCGCGTCCGTTGACTGAAGACGAGCGGGACAACCGCTCTAGGCAGCTCGACCCCGAGCACCACGCCTACCGCATGTCTCGGGACGGATAATCTCCTCATACTGACCCAGTAGCACCGGTCCGGCTTCGGCATTCTTAGCGGAGCACCCGGATAGGGGACTATGTGCCCGAAGTCGGGCCGTGCCAGCCTCGTATTTGCTGTCACGATTCACCTTACATCAGGATGTAACATGCAACGTATATTGATTACTGGCTCCGAGGGCCTCATCGGCTCGGCGCTCGTTCGAGAACTCGAGTCGGAGGAGATTCAGCTTCGCAAGTTGGACCTACGCCTGGCGCCGGGCTCGATTGCCCACGGTGACGTTCGCAATCTTGAAGACTTGCGCCGGGTGATGTCCGGATGCACGGGCGTCATCCACCTGGCCGCCGTATCGCGTGTCAAATGGGGCGAGAGGGACCCGCAGATGTGCTTGGATACCAATCTCGGCGGCACTCTCGAGGTCCTGAAAGCGGCGGAGACATGCCACGAGAAGCCCTGGGTCATCTACGCGAGTAGTCGTGAGGTATACGGGGAGTCCGAGGCGTTTCCGGTGATTGAAGATGCGCCGCTCAAGCCTGTAAACGTCTACGGGCGCTCGAAGGCGCAGGCCGAACAGGCGGTCCTGAAAGCGTGCAACCGCGGTCTATGCACGGCCGTCGTGCGGTTGTCGAATGTTTACGGAAGCGTCGATGACCACGCAGACCGAGTTGTGCCGGCCTTCGCTCGGGGCGCGGTCGAGGGCACGGCGCTTCGGGTCGACGGTCGTGACCACACGTTCGACTTCACCCATCTCGACGATACCGTACGCGGCATCCTCGCCGTACGGGACGCGCTCGAGAGCGGTGAGGAGAGTCTACCACCCATCCATTTGCTCACGGGGCAACCGACGACGCTTGGCGAGCTCGCTGAGATGGCGGTCGAAGCTGCTGGGAGCCACTCGTTTATCAACGAGGCGTCGCCGCGGGACTACGATGTCGCACAGTTCTGGGGCGATCCATCACGGGCCCGCGAGCTGCTCGGTTGGCAGGCCGAGATCGGTATTGAGGACGGAGTCCGCCGTCTGGTTCGCGACTTTGAGGTCGCGCTCAAGACGTCCGCAGCAGTCAGGGGGACGGTATGAGAATCCTGAAAGTCATTCACGGATATCCGATGCGCTACAACGCCGGCTCGGAGGTCTACAGTCAGATGCTGTGCCACGGGCTGGCCGAGCGCCACGAGGTGCGTGTCTTCACCCGCGAGGAAGACCCGTTCGCGATGGACTTCGCCATGCGCACCGAGCGAGACGAACTCGACTCGCGCGTGCTCACGTACCTGGTCAACGTGCCGCGCAGCAAAGACCGCTACCGCCACGTCGCGGTCGACCAGCGCTTTGCCGAGGTGCTCGATGACTACGAGCCGCACGTCGTTCACGTGGGCCATCTCAACCATGTGTCGACATCGCTTCTGGCTGAGGCTGCAGCGCGAGAAATCCCCATCGTCTACACGCTGCACGACTACTGGGTGATGTGTCCGCGGGGTCAGTTCATGCAGTTCTTCCCTGAAGATCCGGCAAACCTGTGGGCGGCATGTGACGGCCAGGAGGACCGAAAGTGCGCCGAGCGCTGTTACGCGCGCTACTTTTCGGGGAGTCCCGGACAGCGCGAGCAAGACGTGGAGATGTGGACCGACTGGGTGGTGCGCCGCATGGAGCATATGCGCGAGATGGTCGAGCATGTCGACCTGTTCATCGCGCCATCGAAGTACCTATACGAGCGCTACCGCGACGAGTTCGGGCTTTCCGAGCGAAAACTCTTGTATCTCGACTATGGCTTCGAGCTGGAGCGCTTCGAAGGCCGCGAGCGTGTTCCCGGCGAGCCATTTACCTTCGGATATATCGGCACGCATATCCCGGCGAAGGGTATCAACCACCTCATCGAAGCCTTCGGCAAACTCGAGGGCGAGGCGCTGTTGCGTATCTGGGGGCGCCCGCGCGGGCAGAATACAGCCGCGCTGAAGGCGCAGGCGGCGGCGCTGCCGGGCGATGCCGCCGAGCGCATCGAATGGTTGCCGGAGTATCGCAACGAGGAGATCGTCGAGCAGGTCTTCAACAAAGTAGACGCCATCGTGGTGCCGTCGGTGTGGGTGGAGAACTCCCCGCTCGTCATTCACGAGGCGCTCCAGGCGGGCGTGCCTGTCATCACGGCCGACGTAGGCGGGATGGCCGAGCATGTCGCGCACGAGGTCAACGGTCTTTTGTTTCGCCACCGCGACCCCGACTCGCTGGCCGAGCAGATGCAGCGCTTTGTGCTCGAGCCGCAGATGGCCGATCAGCTCGGACGCCACGGGTATCTGCATTCGGAGACGGGTGACATTCCCTCCATGAAGGAGCATGTCCGTCACATGGAGGGCATCTACGGGCGCGTCCTCGAGCTTCGCGACAAGGCGCACCTGGACAAGCTCGATGGCCCTTGGCGCATCACCTTCGATACAAACCCGGACACCTGCAATCTGCGCTGCATCATGTGCGAGGAGCACTCGCAGTTTAGCGACAAGCAGACGCTGCGGCGTCAGGCGGGAAAGCCGCGGCGGATTATGGCCATCGACCTCATCCGCCAGGTGCTCGAGGATTCGCAGGGCACCGCGCTTCGCGAGATCATACCGTCGACGATGGGGGAGCCGCTGCTCTACGAGCACTTCGACGAGATCCTCGACATGTGCGAGGAATTTGGCGTCAAGCTGAACCTGACGACCAACGGAACCTTTTCAAAGAAGGGAGCACGCGGCTGGGCCGAGCGGATCGTGCCGGTGACCTCGGATGTCAAAATCTCGTGGAACGGGGCGACTAAGGAGACCCAGGAGAAGATCATGCTGGGCTCGAATTGGGAGAAGGTGCTCGAGAACGTTCGCACCTTCATCGCCGTGCGCGACGAGCACGCGGCTTCGGGCGGTAACTTCTGCCGCGTGACCTTCCAGCTCACCTTCCTCGAGCAGAACATTCACGAACTGGCCGATATCGTCAAATTGGCCGCCGACCTTGGCGTGAACCGCGTCAAAGGACACCACCTGTGGGTGCACTTCGATGAAATGGAGGACCAGTCGATGCGGCGAAGCCCCGAGGCCATTCGTCGCTGGAATGAGGCGGTTCTCGAAGCACGCGGAGCCGCGCAGACTCACAAGCTCGCCGACGGCAGCACGGTTCTGCTCGAGAATATCTATCTGCTCGAAGAAGGCGCCACGCAGGATATCGCGCCCGGCGGGAAATGTCCGTTTCTGGGCCAAGAGGCGTGGGTCAGCGCGAAGGGGCGGTTCAATCCCTGCTGTGCGCCGGACGAGAAGCGCCGCAGCTTGGGCGAGTTCGGGAATCTCCACGAGCAGAGCATCACCGACATCTGGAATGGCGAAGAATACGAGCGGCTGGTTCGGAGCTACCGCACCCGCGAGCTTTGCCTGGGGTGCAATATGCGCAAGCCGGCGGAGGAATCATGAGCCTATCAAACTGGAACGAAACGACCGTTGCTCCCGACCGGACGCACCACCTGCGTGACGGTGAGCCGCTGTACGATGAGCGTTTCGAAGAGGTGCTCAAGTACCACGCGCCCGGGCTCGCACCAGCGCGCGACGCGACGGGTAGTTTTCATATCGACCTCGCCGGCAAGCCGGCCTATGCTAGGCGCTACCAGCGCACCTTTGGCTTCTACGACGGGCGCGCCTCGGTCGTGTCCGAAGAAGGCTGGTTTCACATCCGCGCGAGTGGCGAGTCGCTCTATTCCGAGCGATACGCTTGGACGGGCAACTACCAGGGAGGACGATGCACTGTGCGCCTCGATGGCGGGCGTTACTGTCACATCGACCGTCAGGGGCGCCCAGTTTACGACGAGTTTTATCGCTATGCCGGCGACTTCCGAAACGGCGTGGCGGTCGTGCAGAACGATGCGGGGAAGAGCACTCATATCGACCGTGACGGTGGGCTTGTCCATGGTCGCTGGTTCGATGACCTGGACGTCTTCCACAAAGGTTTTGCCCGCGCGCGAGACGACCGTGGTTGGCATCACGTAGACCGCGCCGGCAATTCGATCTACGAACAGCGCTTCGCGGAAGTCGAGCCGTTCTACAATGGCCAGGCCCGCGCCAAGCGCTTCGATGGCGGGCTGGAGGTCATCGACGAGCGCGGCGAGCGAGTACTCGAACTGCGCCCGGCCAAAGTCACGCCGTTGCAGTCACTGTCGGACGATATGGTCGGCTTCTGGAAGACTCAGACGATTCAGGCCGGCGTCGAGCTGGGCGTGTTCGATGCGTTACCCGCGAGTACGGCGACGACCGCACAGGACACCGGATTGAGTGAGCACCATGCGGCGCGGCTTCTTCGCGGGCTGTGGGAGCTCGAACTCATGGAGCCAGACCGCGCCGGTCGCTGGTGTCTGACCAGGCGCGGCGAGCTCCTTCGCAACGATGCGCCGAACGCGATGGGCGCCGCGTCGGCGGTTTGGGGGCGCGACCACTATAGGCAATGGCAGCGATTGCCCCAGGCGCTCCAGGCTTCGTCGCCTTCGGGCGAATCCTACTTCGAGGGGCTTTCGGAAGCCGAGGTCGCTAACTACCAGCGTGCCATCTCCGGCTATGCTCGCCACGATTACCAGCAGCTCCCGGAGGTCATCGATTGGAGCGAGTACGATCGCGTCATCGACGCTGGTGGCGGACAGGGTGTGCTGTTGGCTCAGCTGCTCGCCGCACATCCCCACCTGGAGGGCGTGTTGATGGAACTGCCCCAGGTGGTCGAGACCGCCGACATCCCGAGTGATCTCGCTGATCGACTGCGCGTTCTTCCTTCGGACTTCTTCGAGCCCTGGCCGGCCGAGGCAGATGCCATCGTGCTCGCCAGGGTGCTTCACGATTGGAGCGACGAGGACGCCCTGCGGATTCTGAGACGCGCTCGTCAATCGCTTCGTCCAGGTGGGCGGCTCTGCGTCATCGAGATGTTGCTCGCCGAGGACCACCCCGCTGGGGGCCTGTTGGATCTCAACATGCTGGTCATGACTGGGGGACGCGAGCGAACGCTCGACGATTGGACGCGGCTGCTGTCCCAAGCTGGCTTCGAATTGCTGGAAACGTGCGCCTTGCCGTCTGTGAGCGACATCTTGGTAGGAGGTTTGAAATGATCGAATTCGTAGTCCCACCAACGCTCCTGCAGAATCTCGAGGCCGTTCCTGATGACCGACCGGTGGCGCTGCTGCTTCGGCACTCGGTACGCGATCCAATACCCCAGGGAGAGACCGGAAACGAACTTCCGCTGACCGACAAGGGTGTCGAACTCGCCCGAGAGCTGGGTGCAAAGCTGCAGGGGCGTCTAGTGAATCTGCACGCCAGTCCCGTGCGCCGATGTGTCGAGACCGCAGAGTATCTGCGAGACGCCGCCGGCCTCGATTGCGACATCTGGCCCGATCGCCTGCTCGGTGACCCGGGCATCTTCGTCGAGGACGCCGAAACTGCCTGGGAAACTTTCCAGGCGTATGAGTACTGGGACCTGATCGCCTCGTTGATCCGCGGCGACGACATGGTCGGCATGCGCCACGGTCCGACGGCCGTGCGGAAGCTCACCGAGCACATGCTCGCACAAACGGCTGGTCAACCCGGCCTCCACGTCTTCGTCACCCATGATCTCTACGTGGCGACCGTGGCCGCCGTTGGCCTCGCCCTCGGGAGCGATGAGAGCCTGGCTCCCTGGTTCTTGGACGGGGCCTTTATCTGGGAGTTCGACCGAATTCACCTTCGCTACAAAGACAAACAGGGAGTCATCGAATGGCCACAACGCAAAGAGAAGACATCGAACGAAGCCTTGGCGACGAAGGCTTCGTCCGCATCCCCGGATTGATGAGCGGTGAACTCGCTAGGGAGCTGGCGGAAAAGATCGAGGCGGAGGTCGCACAGTTGGCCGCCGCGTTGGATCTAAGTCCCAAGCAGTACGCGTCCGTTGTAACGATTTGGCGAACGCACTCGACCGTCGTAGAGCTCGTGCGTGACGCGGCCATCGACGCCGTCTCGCCGATCATGGAGGACGTCCTGGGCCCGGAAGCTCGACCTGCAAAATTGGGCGTTGTTCGAAAGCCTCCCGCTGGCGGGCGGCCCACCCCCTGCCATCAGGACGCCACGCATTCACCTTCCAGCCCGTACAGCCTGTCGGCATGGATTGCGCTGGATGATGCCGACGAGACGTCGAGCTGTCTGGAGTTCTTGCCCGGCAGTCATCGGGGCGAACCAGATCCGCCGGTCGACTACTGGCAGCCGGGGTTCGTCGATGAGATGGCCGAGTCTCCCCGGTGGCGTAACGATGCGGTCGCGGTTCCGGTCGAGGCCGGTGACACGCTCATCTTTGATCCGTTTGTTTGGCATAGCAGCACGCCGCTTGCGTCAACGTGTAAGCCGCGGCGCGCCATCACCATGCGTTGGACGATTCCGGAAGATAGTTGGCCACACGAGATGCCAGCCCCGGAAGAGGTGGTTTTCGGCATGTTCAACTGCGGCGAAGTGACTGGAAAGCTCCTCGAGCGCGGCCACAACGAACTTTTCGGCCCGCCACCGGCTAGTTGGGAAGAATTGAGCGCCGCATGGCGAAGACAGCTCGACCGCGGTGAACCCTCATTTGTCGATACATCTGCCGCGCTCGACGCGCTCGAACGGCTCGATATCCTCAACCGGGCGCACCGCGAACACGATGCGGGCGATCAGCAAGGCATCGTGTATGCCCACCTTTGGGAGACGCTGCTCGAACCGTTGTCCGATAGATTAGAGGGCGAAGATGCGACTGACTGAAGAGGACGTCCTATCCTTCGCTGGAGATTGGTTCGATCGTCTCTGCGATGGGAAGTTTACGGGAAGGGTGTATTTGGCGGGCGGCGCGTTCAAGACGGTGCTGCATGGGCGCCGTCCCAATGACCTGGACCTCTTCGCCGTCACCGACGAGTGCCGTGACGAGCTAATGGGCGTTTTGCAGGACAACGGTGCAGCTGTCGTTCGCGATAACGAGCCCTATCAAACCGTCTTGGACTGGCATGGGCAGCGTGTCGAACTCGCGTACAGTACCCATTACCACACGCTCGCGGAACGTCTGGCGCGTTTCGACCTGGGCCTCTCCGCGGTCGGTGTAGAGTACAATGATGGCCAACTCCACGCCGAAATTCATCCCAAGGCGGTCGAGTCGCTCGAACGCGGCGAGATCTTGCTCATCAAGCCGTTGAAGAATTGGAAGTACGCCTTAGCTACGCTCGAGCGTATGCATCGCTACGCCCACGAACTCGACTTGGCCGTCTCTAAGTCAGAGGTAGAGCATATCTGGAGCGTCTTCGAGGACCAGCCCCCCGAGATGCAGCGGGGCATGATCGATCGGTTCCGCCGTGTTGGGCGTGGCACCCAATCCATTCAGAAGGAGGCCGAATGTCGACTCCACCCATAATCGCGGGGCTGTATCCATACGTGCGAGATGGAGTTCATCACCGGCCCAAGTTCACCCTACGAGAGATTCCTCAGTGTCTGGAACTCAACCCCTGGTACCGCGACGAGCTCCTCGTGCTCGCCGGCGATGCCAACTCCGCTCGTCAGCTCGAGGGCTTCGGTCTCGACGTCCACCGGGTCTTCGACGACGCGCCTGAACTGGTACAGCGGGACATGGCCCACAAAATGAAGCACTGGATGTGTCTGTGGGCGGCTCGTGAGTTCGGCGAGTTTCTCTGGGTGGACTGGGACACCGTGTGCCTGCGCCGGCCGGATGAGGCTTTCTGGGAGTGGTGCGGCTTCGCGGGCACACCGAAATTCGTCCGCATCCCGGAGTACTGGGCCACCGTCAACTGCGGAGTCTACTACGGCTGCGAAGCCTGGGCCGACTTCATGGAGAAGAGTCTGGAGGCCGATGTCTCCGAGCCGAACGACGAGCTGCTTTGGACGACTGTCCTTTCAGATGACGTGCGAGAGCGGCCCGAGTTTTGGTGGGATAGCAGGGTCGTCCACGTCCAGACCCGAGATGATTTCCGCGCAGTGCGAGATGAGACCTATTTCGTTCACGTCGGCGACCTCGGGTGGGCAAGTGAATTGAAAGAGTCATTGCACGCGCAGTTGGTGAGGGGATGATTGCGACGCAGGCCAGGACACCTAGTTGTGTGCCTCCTCGAGATAAGGCATTGAGTCATGTCTGGAGAAGAGTCGTTCCTCCCCCAGTGTCCGGCGTGGCATGATTCGAATTCGTCGGGAACTGTTCGCGCTGTCATTGGCGAATGGTTCAGCGAGAGCCCCAGGACAGTCTCGCCGCAATGACCAGCTCAAGCTCAATTCCAGATGCTAAAATTTAATGATTTTTAGGGTGACCATGCGCTGTAGCATGGTGATTGAATGAATGTGCGGCGATTGACGCTCGAGGGCGGGAAGTTCTATCATGCCCTAGGTTAACAGCCCCATCCGAACTTCTTTGGGGGAAGCTCATGTCTTCATCGGACACACCCACACGTTCCAGCGGTCGCGCGTCTCTCGCTAACAAGGGAAGCTTGCCGCAGTTCGCGCCTCGTAGCCTTCAGATTCAGACTGTCGAGGACGAACTTATTGAAGTTTTGAGCCAGTCTGGATTGCTACAAAAACTCGCCGCTGACGTGCCGCACGTTGTGTTGCGCTTTCTTGTGAAAGAAGGTGCAGACGTCCCACAAGATCTGGACGAGCAAGGCCAGTCAAGGTTTGTAGCTGATCAGTGGGAGGTGCTCGCGAAGCGTGCTCAAGATCCTGAGTTCTACATGGATTTGTTGATGGGCTGGCACGCACAGCAGTTCTTGCAATTGACGGAGGGAATCGGGTCACCGTTTGATCTAGAGTACCTGCGTCTTGCGAAGGTATTTACGAGGGGGAATAGCGCCTTTTACTGGCGGGACATACTTTTCGCACGTCTTTGCAAGCCTGGAAACGCTGGATTTGCGGAGGTGCTCCGTGGCCCATTCGCAGATGTGCTCCGAAACGCCGACAGTGCGGTCGGTCGCGCTGCACTCCCCAACAAGCACCGGAAGTACTGGGTCACATGGTTGGTGCTTCAAGCTGTAGAAAGGGCAATCGAAACGCTCAACTCCAATGTTGATAACTGCCGCGTCGAGCTGTTCAAGCAATCACTGCAACTCGAACGATCCGCGAGTGAGCCTTCGCCGGGGAAGCGGCGGAGACGTCGCCGAGTCGATCGTGGTGATGCGGATATAGAGGCAGACGACGTGGCGTCATGGGCAGACATCACTGGATTTGTCGAGCGCCTCAAGGGTGCCTTTGGTGGGGCACAGGCGAGATTCCGAGAGCAGGCAGCTGAACTGTGTAGGCTCATCTGCTGGCTGGATATCGGGCTTGAAGATTCAGTTGGAGGCATCTCTCTAACGGCGGTCAACGAATGGAGCGATGCCGAATTGGCTCTGTTTCTCGACGGTCTCGCTGAGCTCGGCGAGCGTGTTAGAACTGCGTTCGACGACCATCTGGAGGGTGGCCAGCAACAAAGCTTAGGCGAGCAAGTTGTCCTTCTGGTTGACCGGATCGAACCTCAACCTCCGGACCATGATTATGAGTTGCTTCGTACCGACGTTGATGCACTTGATTCAGCGCTTGAGGAGATGCCGCTCGGTCAAGCGATGAAGAAAGCTCCGCTTCTCCACGCACTTGCAACGATCTGCCTTGATCTCGGCGCAACGGCATGCGCGGAGCCTTGGAAGCGCCTAAAGATGCGGCTCTCCTACTATTTTGTAGAAGGGCTGGAGGACGAGCGGTATAGCTGGGAGGGTGGAGCATCGAACGATCAAAAGCTCAAAGAGGATCGAGAGCCGGAAGAGAACGCCCCCACTGAGGCGGAGCCGTCGCCGGAGGCAGCGGCAGAAGCCATCCAGGATGAGGTTTCCTCAAGAAGTGCAGAGCAGCAGGAGTCTGTCGCGACGAGCGCGAGTTCAGACGTGTTCGACGCCCATCCGCTTTCGCCGCGAAATGATGAACAAGTCGGGGTGGAGGCGTCGGTTGATTCCCCTGATGACTCGATGGCTCAGCCATCAGTCGACGAGCGATCTCGCGCCAATGATGAACTCGGGGGAGCGGAGTCGAGTGGTCCAGCCGAAGCCCCCGGGGAAGTTCCTGACCCGTCGCCGTCCAGTGGAGAGGGCGAGTCGGAGTACTCGGCTGCGGATTCTGCCTCAGAGTCGGTTCACTCTGGGTCAGGCAGCGTAAAGTCAGAAGGGAACGACCCGATAGGTGTAGCGGATACTCTGGAGCGCGAGTCATCTGAAGTTATGCTCCAGATCGAATCCCTCAGCGCAGAGGAGCTAGCTGAGCATGTATCCGCAATTCTCAGCGAAGAGAAAGACTATGAACTACCTGCGTATGGTGTGCTTGCAGAGCAACAAAAGCGGTGGCTTCTGGCAGGACAAAACTTGAGAGGCCTGCTCGTCGCTCGGTATAATGAGGAAGAACAGCACAGCACTGCTCAAGAGTATAAGCAAGTCGTGGCTCTGATGCCCTCTTGGCTGTGCTGGATCGCTATACGAATTTCAGACCCCAACGCGCATTTGGTAGACTCCAACTTTGGTGATCTAACCAGCAATATCTACATGCTGGAATATGAGCCGCAGCCCGCTCATCAATTCGCCCTCGCTTGGCTCTGCGTCGGGCTGCTTAGTGAGGCAGTTGAATTCGCGCTCGCCGTCGCCAAGGTTATGCCGCCGACGATCTTTGAAGAGAGCTGGGCACAAGAGTCGCCATTTTATCACTTCTGCGTCACTCGACTGTTGGAACCGGCGCAAAAAGGGCGCCAACCGCAGATGACCGCAGAGCGTCCCACAGAACTTCTCGAGCGAGACTGCAGAGAGCATCTGGAGCGGGCCGAGGCGGCCATCGACTCGGGACGAGCTAATTACCAAAACACGTTAGTTAAACGGTTTTGGCGGGCGTTGGTGAATCCCAAGGGCCGTCCGCATAGGTTGTGGCAAGAAGTAAAACAAGGGAATGCTCCTGCGTCGTGGCCAACTCCCAGTCAGCTGGCTGGTGGCGTGGAGAATTGGGACAAAGTCGTAGCGCATTACCGAAGCAATATTCTCAATCGCCTCAGCACATTTCTTGAGGAGTTGCGCCATGCGGCCAAGGTGCAAGCCTCGATCGCGAATCGTGAAGCGCGTAAGGAAAACGTGCTGAACGCGAGTGCAGTTGAGGCGGCCGTCGCGGACGGGCGGGATGTGTTGAAAGCTCTCATGCAAGAACGCTCCCCAAGTGCTTACCCCATCCGATTGTTGCTCTCGCGCCTCGAAAGTCTGGAGCCTTCCCATGAAGCTTGATGCGAGTTCATTAGAAGCGCTGAAGGAGACCCGTCGATACCCAGCTTTACTGGCGAGACTCTCTCAGGTCGATGCAGAGGATGCTCTGACGGAGTTAGAACCCGCACAGCTTCTTGCCGATGTCTTTGCGGATATCGGTTCTGCAGACCAGGAGATGTCAACTTTTGCCGGCTTACTGGAAGATGGTGAAATCGCTGCGGCGCGTAAGTTTCACGAACTGGCGGAATTGAGCAAGAGTGAGCGAAGCCGCATTGTGCGCAGAGCGAGTGCTTGCCAGCAAGAACTCCAACAGACTAAGCGAAGGGTCATGGGGCTGCTTCTGTTGCTCAAAGATACGCTAGACCCTTCCCTTAATGAGAGGCGTCAACGGGTTCGAACGCTCGTAAACAATGAGGACCTCTGTGATCTTCGACCCGGCTGGGTCACGCGACAGCTCCAAGGTGAGGAGGAGTCTCTGGAGCGCATAATTTCGCATATGCTACAAGAAATACGGTGTGAGACTCGTAAATTAGAGGAGTCTACGAGCGGTGCACAGAATCGTGACCTTTCGCTGGCCTTAGAACGACTCGAGCAATTGCTCCAGTCGCAGGAAAACCTCCCGGCGGCGCAACGTATGCTCAAACTTGCACGGCGCGCCGCAGAGGGAACGCTCAACAGGGACGACCTCAAAAATGTGCACCAGAGCGGGCCTCATCGGCAGCGCCTTGTTCGTCCATGGGTCGACTTTGATGCTCTCAATGTGGAGGATGCAACCAGCATTACGCGATTGCTTCGAGCCGAAGACGAGGCAGTCCAGCTACCATCGGATTTTGACCGTCGAATGGCCAAGGGCCTCTTTGAAACCCTTTCGTTGAAGAACAATCGGCTTAAAACTGCCAACGCCGCGGCGAAGCTGCTTGAGTTTCTCAGCTTGGACGGCGACCTCAATGAAACAAGTCGCTCCGGCGTAGGTTCGTCCTTCACGTTGCGGTTTTCGTCACCTCGCGTTCCGGCATTTCGTAGCTCTCGCTTTTCTGCAGGCATTCAACTTGTAATCCCGCACGTGGCGGACACCTCGGCGTTTGCGCAGTTGTTAAAGCAAGTGCCGGAGAAGTCCTTCCCGATCGTCTACTTTCCGGGGAAGCTCGATAAGAGTATGGCCGACCACTTTCACTTACGCGAGGATGTACCTCACTTCGATAATCTCGACCTGTTGAGGCTCTGCGAGGTTCCGCATGGCCAGCGGGAGTTGGCGTTTCAACAAGTTATTTTGCCGCGCTCGCCGTTTAGCCGCGTTAAGCCTTGGCAGTTGGGCGGACCCGTCTCGGCTGAAATGTTCAAGGGGCGCGAGAAGATCATCGACAAGCTCAAGAGCCCAAAGGGCGGCACCGTCCTCTTCAGTGGCCGAATGATGGGTAAGTCATCGATCCTCGACCGGATCTACCGGGAGATCGAGAATGAGAGCAATCGCCCTGAGGCGCGGGCCATTAAAGTCTCAAACACTAGTGTCGATGTATTTCGGTCACTCGTCGATAACCTCGCCGCTCTCCTGCCGGAGCGAGATGCCAAGAAGGCAAGACGCGAAATTGATAAACTGCAATTTTCTCCATCGCTGACTCCAAGCCAGCGGAGCGAACGCGCGGAACAGCGACTTGACTTGATTCGCAAGCTCATTAATCGATTTCTGGAGGAGCCCGATGCTCATCTGAGCGTGTTAATCGATGAGGCCGATCGTTTCGCGTCTGATGATGCCCGGCAACCAAGAGAGCACAGCATCGCGTGGCTACTCCGGGATCTTGAGTTTGATGAGCCGGAGCGGTTTCGGGTCGTTTTTGCCGGCTTTCAGACTATCCATGATCAGGTCATCGCGGAGAATGGCGCCTTCGCTAACTGGTATGGGCACCAACAACTTAGCACCTTGGAGGACTCGGACGCGCAGGCTTTGATAGTCGAGCCTTTCGCCGACTTCGCCTTTATTTTTGCTTCCCAGGCTGGCGTCGACCGCATTTCGGAGTTCACCGGCGGCCATCCCCTCCTCATTCAAGAGGTCAGCTCTCGGTTAATGGAGCGCATGCACGCCCGGCGAACGGGACATTTGGCAGATGAAGTCATAACGATTGAAGCTGGTGATGTAGAGGTGGTGTGCCGTGATGATCAGCTGCGAGACCGGCTCCACCAGGTCCTGAGTCTCAACCTCAACAAGTACCGCCGCCTCAAACTGATGGTCTATCTCATCCTCGACAGTTGTGGGTCAGGGACGGAGGCGACTCTTCGGTTGAATGACTTTAGTCTCGGTAGCCTCAAGGCTGAGCTTATCAAGTGGTACGGTGAGCAATTCAACGAGTACTTTGACGAGAAGAATATTGGTGCACTGGTTTCGCGTCTCAAAGCGCTGGGATTGCTGCAAAGCCGCGGGGATACCTACCAGTTTGTCAACCGAACGTTCGCGCGCATGCTGATGGAGGATCCCGCCTTCGAACAAAAACTCGAGGGGTTGCTCTCATTTGTCACCGATCCAGTACAGGGACAGCAGCGCCGATTCGTCACATTGCCGAATGAACACCTCGAGCGCGTCGCTTACAGCCACGATCAGAAAGAGCAGAACTTCTTATTCATCGGACTTCCCGGGACACGCAGGCAGTACATTGCTCGCAAGCTATTCGGACAAATCGAAGACGAGCATCGGGGATCATTTCTCATCTCCGGGGCGGACTGTACCACTGTCTCGGACGTCCGTGACCGTTTAAAGCAGGAGCTTGGAGAGCGGCGAACGACGTTGTCGTTGGCAGATTTTGTGGTCAAGAATGAACTCGAGACGCTCGTGATTTCGAATGCCGATACGCTGGCAGATACAGGCGCGTTATCGGCGATCGCGCAGAGCCTCAACGAACGTGACCGACGCGTCGTTGCCTTTGGAGGCGCTGCCACGGCTCGTGCCTACGTCGGTCGGCTCTTCGCCGAAAATTTCGATGCGATTCGTCTCGAAAGGTTACGACCACAAGATATCCAAGAATGGGGCCACGAGCGTTTGTATGCCGAGGAGGGGCACGCCATTATCTTCGACGATAATACCACGCGAGGCGTCAGGCGTGCGACTGGGGGCTATCTCCCCTTAATCTCGCGATTTGCAGACTTCGTTCGGAAAAATCATCAAACTGCCAAGGAGTATCTGCCGTCGCAGGAAGATGTCGACAAGTTCTTCCATTCGCTTGAGCCGTCCCTGATTCAACAGGCGCTCTTAGACTCGCTCAGTGGTCCCGAGCAAAAGGTGATTTCGGCTCTTTACAAGTACGCTTGTGAGGAATCGCTCTGGAAGTTTGACGGAGATTGGATAGAGCAGCTGCTTTTGCCCGCCATCGAAGAACGAACTGAGTTGCAATCGGTTACGATTCGCGACGTTCTCGACATTCTCCAGCTACTCGATCTGGTCGAGTTTCATAACAAGGAAACAGGGCCGAGCTTACTCCTAAATGACGACGGGCCGCTCCGAAAACTCCTTGCTGAGCATTGAGGTAGTTGTGCTCCGTCTCCCTGGCATTTCCTATGTCGATCGGTTCATTAGTGAGCTTGGCCGGCGGCTGCCTGACGAACCGGTACGCGTGGTAGGCCTCCCTCCAGGCTATAAATCGGCTGATTGCTTAGAGCGCATTGCAGGCGAGGTGATGCGTGAAGGCACCTATCCTTTCGAGTATCCGTATGAACCCGAAAGTACAGTGAGCAGTTTGTCCGACTTGTTCACGAGCATCACTGACATTCTCTCCTTGAATTCACAAGATTGCGCGTCAGCCGAAGAGCTCGTTCTCGATAACATCGAGCTGTTGACGAGGCCTGCAACGCTTGGGCTGGTCATTGACGCTGCGGCCCCAGAGAGTGCTGTACGAGTAATCTTGGAAGCCTGCCAGAACATCGCTGAGTTTACCAAAGACATTGATGGGAGGCTAAACTTTCTATTGGTGGTGCCTTACCCCTCTTGTGCGCGCACAGGATCCTCGGTTTTCGTCTGGCATCCGCTGACGCCGCAAGCCGACACGCTGGTGTTCGAAAATGCCTTCTCAAATTCAGGGATGACGCATTCGAGACTAGAACAGCGGGGGTTTGAAATTTATCTCGGGTACCGTGCTTTCTGGGAGGCCGCGGGCGCCCCGGAATATATCGAGCGACTCGCACGAGTGTATGACTCGCGCGCCTTTTGGATTTCGAGTGAGGACGCCGACGAAAGAATCGACGAGAAATTTGATGCATTGCTTGCTGATGCAGGGGCCGAAGTTGGTCTCCTAGAGTCCCTCTTTGAAGAAAGTATGAGAGACGATAGCGGTCGGGCGGTTTTTTCGACCGCCGTGACTCAACCCGGCCCGACTTTGTCGACATCAGAATTATTAAGTTCAGGGCTGGCTTGGGCTCCACCCAACAGTCTCCACCTGCGCGTGACACCAGTCGCTGCGGGCAAACTGGTTAAGTCGTCGGCCTTTCGCGAGAAATGGGATCTCTCGCAAGCAAAAATCGCTCAGTTTCGCGCTGCTGCACGGATGAGCCCTATTCTTGCGTCATGGGTGATGAGCCTGAGCGGGATGGTCGAGTTGGAGATGCTTCACTTCTGCAAGCAAGCCTCTAATCTTGACGACATTCTCGCTTGCGACGACGTGAAACAGTCCCTCGAGGACCTACAGGTCAAGACCATCGCGCGCGCTCACTCTCCACACCGCACCGAGTTAATCGATCACGCATCCTTCGGACAATTACAGCATCTAATCTTCAACTCAGAGCTTGGCGACGAGTTTCCACTTTCCCGAGCGCGGGTCGATGAGATTCGTCACACGCGGAACTTAGTAGCTCACGGCCATTCGGTTCGTTGGCCCAGTGTGCGCGTGCTGCTTCAGGCGTTGGCAACTTTGTACGCAAATGAAAAGCGGTTCCGTTTCGGAAGTGCTTCATCGCACCAGCATAGTGGCGATATGACGACATTGGAACCTGCCGGGTGATCAAGGCTGCGGGTGCACGGAATTCGTGAAATCGGTGTCAGTCTCGGCGCGTTGACAGTTGACTGACGTAATCGCAATAGTCTGCATTCTTATGTTGCGCTCATTAGCACTTGCTAGGTGCGCATTGTGGAGGAACGCAACCAGTGCACCTCAAACCCCTCACCTGGAACGTCAACGAAAGCTCCAACAGCGGCGGCCGTATCGACGCGCAGCTCGAGTTCATCGGGCAGCTCGCCCCGGACCTGGTGATGTTACAGGCGGTGCGGTGGGGGAAGTGGCTGCCGGTGTGGCTCACTGGCCTGGCGGTGTTGCGTTGCGGTCCCAATGACAGTGGACGTTGCACGATATCTGGCAGTG
>CAYLTX010000071.1:0-28187 GCA_964386725.1 uncultured Bradymonadales bacterium
GGAAATTTGCAACGGAACGGTGCTTACGCTGCCATTGGGACTGCTACGTAACAGGCGGAGCTCGGCTTCGAGTACGTGCTGCATATGCGGGGTTGGGCCGAGACGCTGAAGCAGTCGCGGGTTTGGCCGCGGAGACGAATGTGCTCCAGGGGCTCGAGCGTTGGGGGGTTCAGGATGCGTTCACGGCCGCCAATGGCACGGGCTTGAAGGATCCGACGACGGGTTCGTATCGCGCAGGATGCTATAGCCACCATATCCCGCCCGGGTCGCCCGATCCGGTGCGGCGGCGACTGGATCATATGTCGGTCTCATCGCAGCTCGAGTCGGTGGAGGCTCGGTACTATACCGAGATTTTGGAGCCGAAACGGGAGAACGGGTATCGGTGGAGCATGTTGAGTGACCATGCGCCGTTGGTTGTTGAGATGAAGTTGTGACGTGCTTGCAGGTCGGTTGTCGATACCGCCGAGAGTTGCGTCTGGCTCCATCGGCGGTGATGAACCCGATCTTGCAATAGTGTTATCAAGAACTAACTTATGCACGCCTCCAGCACTTATGGCCGAGGTTAAAGTGACCAATACCGAAAAACTTGTTCGTGGGATCACCCTCGGCGCACAAGACGAGGGTGAGGCCGAAGCTGCTTTCCTACAGCGCTTCGAGGAGCTGGTTGAGCTGCCGGTCGAGGTTTCGGTCGCCGGGGCGGGCCAGATGCTGACGCGTCTGGAACTTACACCCATACTTTTGTCCCGACGACGTAAGCTCGCTTGCCCAGGCGGCCATTCCGCTTTGGATTTCGGCTGTATCAGCCACAGTGGATGGTGCGTCTGATACGGAGCCGCTTGTCGAGAAGTTCGACTGTTGGGTTTCGACCTTTCGTAATGATCGTCTTGACGACGTGCATTGGCTCCGCCACTATTCTGAACCTACGGCGGCACCGACGCCGAACCCCAATGGTTCTCCCTCGCAGGACCTTTCAACGGGGCAAAGGGGAGCTCACTCCTCCGGTCGACTACTTCGTGTGCCTCGTGATGCCGCGCGCGATCTACGAGCGAGGGTCGGGATACGTGCGGCTATTTTGAGGAGACGAAGATGACCCACAAAAGCGATCTCAAGAAGCGAATTCGAGCCCGCCAGGCCAAAACTGGCGAATCCTACACGACAGCGCGCATGCACGTCCTTGAAGCGCGCGACGCCCTCCTAAACGATAAGACGCCGCAAGCAGCGCGCATCATTGGTGTTGTTCTCAAGTGCAACGAGACTTCGGTCCGGCTACGAGTGCCCGGCGAAGACAGCGAGGTGACCCTCAAGTGCTCTGGATTCCAGGCACGGCGGATGGCGCCGGGTCAGTTTGTCGACATCGACGTTGAGAAGCGTTGGACGTGGCGCGACTATCCGTTCGCGAGCGGAACCGTCGAGCGGGTTTGGACCGACGTGCCTTCGTTGGATCTCGAACCGCTTGCGCTGGAAGATCTCGGCGTTGATGATCTTCGAGAAAGATACCAGGAGTTCGAGCCGGACGATCGATATTATCCGCTATGGCGAGAGCATACTGCCTCTCCAGGACGTTGGTGGGAGTTCGATGGCATTGCATGGGGTGCCGGCGTAGGTATCGATCCGCAGGACAACAGCGCGGGTCTGGTCAATAAAGCGTCTGAAGTGAGCAGTTACGACCCAGGTGCAGCCCGCGAGATGTTAATGGAGGCGCTGCACGCCGACCTGCGTTGTATTGACGCTCACGTCCACCTGGGCAACCTTTTGTTCGAGCGTCGTCCTCAGGAGGCCATCGTCCACTACGAAATTGCAGTGGCCATCGGCGAGCTTTCGCTCGGCGAGAATTTTGATGGATTTCTTCCCTGGGGATGTCTTTATAACCGGCCATTTCTGCGAGCACTGCACGCTTACGGAATTTGTCGATGGCGCGAAGGTGCGTTCGAGAAGGCAGAAGCCATCTTCGGGCGAATCTTGAGGCTCAACCCCGCAGACAATCAGGGCGCGCGCTTTTGTTTGTTCGACGTCCAAGACGGCAATGCGTGGGTGCTCGAGGAAGACCCGCTGGCGACCATAGCTTGATTGATTTTCCGCGACGATGCAGCCTCCGGCGGCGAGCATACGAAGGCGCGCACTGTCACTACTTCATATCTTCAACAGGTTCACCATGGCCAAGGACAAATTCGAACTCGACCGCGACTGGCGAGCCTATATGTATGACGAGGGCTCGGTCCCCGATAGGTGTCCACGCTGCAAGGAGCCATTGCACACCGAACGGCTCCCCTACGTGGTCGCAACGCGCCAGGATTCGCGCAGGACCGACCCCCTGATGCTCGGAGGGTGCGACACAGGTTTCTGCGAAGATTGCGGCATCGCCGTGGTCGACGAAGCAGCTGCGGTCGAACTGATCCGCGCCGCGAGTCCAGAGTGGGACGTCGGCAATGAATACGTAATTATGGGCTTTGTCGACTTAGAAGCCGTTCCCGAAGACAAGCGTCATCTTCCTTTCGGAGACGACAATCCCATGCCCCTGATTCTGTTTGAGGAACGGCGTCGAGATCGCTCGCGGCGACATTCTCTCGAGCGTAAGAGGCGGCGCAAGAAGCGCTAGAAAGGGCTGATTCCAACCGTTCATTGGTCGGGATGATCGACGGTGTCGGAAGGCTGCCCGGCGGTGATGGCTGCCTCGCCGATGGGCAATGGGCGCCCCGAGAGGGTCGGGTGGTCGCTGAACGGCTCGCAGAGCGTGAAGCGGTGGCGCATCAACGTGCGTTGCATCTACGCGCACGTACATCTCGGCAATCTGCATTTCGAGCATTGGCCCAAGCAGGCCATTGTGCACCACGAACTCGCCGTGGCGATCGGCGAGCTTTTCTTTGCGAGGGAATGATCGGTTGGTCAGTGGATGAAGCACCAGGGGAGGAGGGTCATCGTGAAACGACCAAGAGAAGATGAGCGGGCCTTCTGTGCGAACTTGTGGCGGTCGAGGGTGTCGGCGAGGTTCAGGTTCATTTTGTGCTTTTTGTGCTTAGAGATTTACCTGCAAAAATCGCGCATTGAATATGACTAGAACCTTCTTCCACCTACACGCGAAAAGGCCAAACCGTGACACCTCATCCTGATCAACCCAGGACGGACGATCAAGTCGTCGATGAGCTCGTTGCTCGGCTCTTCGAGCATCTGGAGGCCGATGAGGGCGATCGATTCGGCCAAAGGCAGTTGCCGGACGAGCTGCGCGAGGAGCTTGTCGCAGCCGACGCTCCGATGACGCAGGCGCTGATTGCGATTCTGGAAGATCGGGAGTTGGGGATGGCCGATGCTCCAGGGGAGGGCTGGATCGCCATCTGGGCGGCGCGATTGCTCGCCGAGCGCGGCGACGAGGAGGCGGTCGAGCCGATGGTCGAGCTGCTCTCCGAGTGTCACTGGGATACATGGCTGCACGGGGCGCTTGTCAGTGCGCTCCGAAAATTCAGTGAAGCTGCGTTCGAGCCGACGCTCCGGGCGCTGGAGCAGGCGGAGCAATCTGGCGAAGACCCAGAGGATGAGCAGGGTTTTCGCGGCGCCCTGCGCGAGGTATTGGCCAGATTGGGTGTCCACGACGACCGCATCTACGATCGCCTCGTCGCATTCCTGCGCGAGGATTTGGAGTTAGGGGCCTCGCACCTCGCCGAATATGGAGACGAGCGCGCGCTCGAGCCGCTGTCACAAGCGCTCGACGAGGCATCGGTCGACGAATCAGGCGGCTTTGGCGCCAACCACCACCTCATCGAGTTGAGCGAAGCGGTTCGCACCCTGGGAGGCGAACTCACGGACGCTCAACAGTCCAAGCTCCGCCGCGCCGACGCGATACACGAAGAGACCCGGCGCCGCAGCCAGACGTCATTCAGTTCTCGCAGCGGACAAGGTCCCCGCACATACAAGAAAAAGCCACTCGAAGATATCGGCCGCAACGATCCTTGCCCGTGCGGGTCGGGCAAGAAGTACAAAAAGTGTTGTCTGCGGCGTTGATGTCTCAGTTTTTCAAAATATCTGTGTTCTCCAGCGATCGAGGAGCCCCGTCCAGGCAACTTTTAAATCGCAGTTGGCGCGGTCAATGACGATTCGGTCGCGCGACTGCCGCTCGCTGCACGATGCCCTTGAGACTCCTCGTGATCGTGCATAGGCTCGGCGTCGCTGACGAATGGTTTATCGAGTCAATCAGGAGTGATGATGTCCCGAGACGTCGGAAGAAACGATCCCTGTCCCTGCGGCAGCGGCCGCAAATACAAGCAGTGTTGCCTGCGCAAGCGAAAGCAAGGCGGCGCAACGGCGAAGAAGACGGCGCAGCCGACCTGGCGCGAGCGGTTCGAGAAGGCCGTTCAAGATGGCCGCGGCATGCGACGTAGAGATGCCGAGGGCGCTATGCAGCGCTGGCGCGAGGGGTGGCGGGAGCTGCAAGAGAATCTGCCCGACGAGGTCGATACTTTCGAGGGCGCTCAGGAGGCATATGGAGGGAAGTCCCCCAGCATTCAAAACTGGATGTGGGATGTGCTCAATACGGGACGTGGGTTGGTCACGCAAAGCCCGGATCGGGTGGCCCTAGCTGTTGACTTTGCCGAAGAGTTCTTGGCGCGATTTGGCGGAGAGTCCGGCGAGTTGCGTCGCTCGATTCAGGCAGAACTCGCTTATTTTGTCGGTCGAGCCGGAGACATCGAGGCCGCCGAGGAGATCTGCCGTCGCCTCATCGGCGATCATCCCGAGGAGGCCGGCGGCTACTGCACACTGGCTGACGTTTACCTCGGGGCCGAACCGCCCAAACTCAGCCGTGCGCTCGACATCTTAAACGAGGCGGTCGAGCATCCAGTCAAGGACCCCGAGGGCTGGAGCTTGACTCGCCGTGTCGAGCAGGTGCGGCGCGACCTGCGCATGAGAAAGGCGCGCGAGTCAGAGCATTTCGTGGAATGGGAGACGTTCTGGAATGACTTCGAAGAGGCCGATCTTGACGAGAAGATTCAGATGGCCCGAGAGCGCATCGACCATGCCCCCGACTTCGACGAGGAGTGGGTTTTCTCGCTCATGATCGAGGGGCTGATGGAGCCTTGTCGCGAGCAACGTCGAGACGGCGATTGGATCGATGTGCTCGAGTATCTTCGTGAGAAGCGTCCCGAATATGTCCAGCCGGAAGCCGGTGTGCTCGGGGCACATGCCGTGGAGTTCACCCTGGCAGCAGACGGCGAGTACCTCGACCAGGCGTTGGGGTTGCTATTCTCGGATCCGAGCCATGCCGTCGATCACATCTTTAGGACGCTCGAACTCCTCGCGTTCTTTGACATCTCGCGTATTCGCCACGACCTGCTCGAGCATTGGCCGGAGTTTCGCCGGAGCAAAGGTCTGATGGCGTCGGCTTCTGTCCAGTGGGCCAATTGGGCGATGCTCGCGCAAATCGCAGCTTGGGCTGAAGATGATTTGGGCAAGTCCCGTTCCCTGAGCGACTTCGACGAAGCCCTCGGCGATATGATGGACGAACTCACTCCAGAGCGCGTCGAGACCTTCGGAACCCTATTCTTGGGCAGGCAGCTCGACGATTTCGACGCCGAGGCGGCATCGAAACTCGACGACGACATCGAGCACTACGTCGCGCTTGGTTTTGCATTTGCACGAAGCCTCGTCGAGGACGAGGGCTGGTCTGCGTTCAAGGCGCTGCTCGCCGGCACCTACGTCATCGGCTTCCTGCGTCACCTGCCCGAATGCGACGACCCCTTCGTAGACGAATACACCACCCATCGGGCGACCCAATCGAAAGGGCTTCGCAGGGAGTTGAAGGAGCTGCGAGGGCCGTGGCGCGAGGATTACCAACATGCACCACATCCGGACCTGGCGGTGGGCTTTGCCGACGCGCTCAGGAATGACGGCCCATTCGGCAGTCCCTACACTGCGGCGGCATTCTTCGAGGCCGTCGTGCGTTTGGCGCCTTGGCTTGCCGAGCGTGGGTTCATCACAAATCCGAAGCTTACCCAGATGATCCAAAAGCACTTCAAACGGCGAATCGCCGAAGTCAGCCAAGACTTCGTCTCCCTGGCCGGCAACCACCCGAAGTTGGCGCAGAGCCTCGAGCAGACCGAGAGGTGGCTGAATTCGTCGAGCTGGTCGGATTGAGAACTAAGGCTCGATCCCGGTTCTTTCTGCCGGTTATCGGCAAGTCCGAGCGGGCTGTTAGAAAGGGATGCCTTTCCAGAGTGGGACGTCGGCAATGAATACGTGATTGAAGGATTTGTTGACATAGAAGCTGTTGCCGAAGACAAGCGTCATCTTCCATTCGGAGACGACAATCCCACTTGGCGACCAGCGCCTTTCGCATCACGTCGACTTTGATCGTGTGCCAGTCTGAGCGCTGGCTGCGCCTGTGCTTCCTGCCGAGCCGTCTTGCCTGGGAAGGCGTCTCGGCGCGGTGAACGCTATCTCGAAGATTGGCGTCCTCGAATTTCGACGTCTGGAAGTAGTGCTCGACCGTCTGCCAGTAGGTGCCGTCGAGGTAGAGCTCGTGCCGTGAGGCGTTCGACAGGCAGCCGTACGGGTCTTCCAGATGAAAAAGTAGATCGTTTCGTCGGCCATGTGTCGCCCCGGGATTGTTCAATGGGTGGAACGGCACTATCATGCCGCATTCACACGGATCGGGCCAGCCGAAGTAGCCGGCGGTGAAGGCGTGTTCGAGCGTCATACTCCCACGGAACGCGTGGCCGTCGGATTGTCCAGGAGAACAAAGCGATGTCTGTATTTAAAGGTTCCCCTCCAGGAGCGTGGCTGGCCGAAAAAACGCTAACCTCGAGCTAGAAGCCAAAGCGCAGGAGGCCGATGTCGAGAGCGAAGAGCTCGATGATCTGGAGATCCTCGCGCTGCGCGAGGCGATTCATAACCGCATCTTCCACTTGTTGCTCTACGGAGACCTTGGCGACGTCGAGAAGCGCCTGTTGAGCTTCTTGGGGCACCGTCTGACCTGGTCGCCGGGGCCGGCCGACGAGGTTACCTTCTCCAGGCGGTTTCTTCCCAGCGATATCGATGCCTCTGTCGAAGAGACCTCCGCTGCTTACAGGTCGCTATACGAGCGGGGGCTTCTCGAACGCGTGATGCACGAAGAGCCTCATTCCGATGCGGTTTGTGTGCGTTTGGTGTGTGAGCCGTTCAACGATCGGAAGCATCCGACGCCGTACGAGCCCGTTGAGTTCGGTGGTCCCGGCACGCGACTGGGCGGGGAGCCGACGACGGGGCAGATGGTTTCGGTGACACTCGAAGGCGTCGACGAGAGGAAGCAGCGCCAGTGGGGGCTACTGGACGAGGCGACACTCGAAACTATCGCCCGGCACGTCGGTGATTCGATCGGTCAAGACCGCATTCATGTCGAGCGGGTGGAGTTTAGCAACGACGAGAATACCCAGATCACGGTGCAGTATCGCCACCGGATTTCGGAGATTGGCGAGCGCACGCTCGAAATGCAGGTGCTCGCGGTCGTGCGCCACCACGTCGACCTAGTTTTGTCGAACCGTACCTGGGAACTGTGAGCAGCCAGGTTTCGTTGACGAACAATGTGTCTGCGTGAAACGTTCTTTTGGCGAGGCCTGATTTTCCCCAATATTTTCGGAGAACCTATGGAGCTTATCAATCGATATGCTGTAGTCGTGCGGCCGGCCAGCCAATGATCGACTGGGTCCGACAGGTCGACGTTGACATGGGCAGCGAGCCGCTCGCCGAAGAGGCAATCCGCTCGAATACCAATGTCTATCTCATCCCCGAGTTCGAGCCGGTGGCGGACGCAGAGAAATAACTGCGTAAGCGGGTCAAAGAGATTTTCGAAGAGGAGCTGGCCGGCTGGTACACCGTGCTGGACCTCTGGCCGAACCAGCGCGGCTGGAAGACCTTCTGCAAGTGGATGGAGTGGGAGGTCCACGAGATGGTCTGGGATATGGAGCCCGGCGCGATCGTCAAGGAGTCGTTCGACGAACCGGCCGGGGGCTGTTTGCGTTTTTGGGGCGTGAGTCCGGGCTCGAGCACGCCGACGAGATTGGCGAATACCTCGAGGCCGAAGGGCTGGCCGATGAGTTCGAGGCGGCGATGAACAACTCGTCGGCCTTCGGTATGGCGAAGAGCTTCTTTTCAGGCGGCGGCTTTGCCGGCGGGCCGTTTAGCGGTGGTCACGCGCCTTATCAAGGACACCGGCCCCGACGTCGGTCGCAACGACCCGTGTCCGTGCGGTAGTGGGCGCAAGTACAAGAAGTGTTGTCTGCGGCGCTGACGGTCCATTGTCACGAAACCTCTACAGATATCGATAAATGTCGAGGGCTTGTGAGAGTTTCGAACTCGCTGTGTTGCGTTCGAGGATGTTGCGGCTCTAGGTATTGCCAGGTTGGCCGCACAAAACTAAAGCCAGGCGTTAGAAGTTGTCTGGCGGAGTGCCGATTTCTAAAGTCACTGCCACTCACGGCCGCGCCAAGTTCCAGCAAATTCCGTCTCATCCTGGAGGGCGACCCACACCGGCTCGAGGAAGGTGCGCACCTCCGCGACAACTTCGGCGAGGGGCAGGGCGTCGAGCTGTGATTTCCGAAGAAACGCCCGCCACTGCTTTTTCTTGGCGTCATCGTCCGAGAATTCATCGGTCCACGCCACCGGGACTCCCTCGTGGAACGGAGTTTCCCTCTTTTCGAACGTCCGCTGGATGGACGCCTGCAGCACCGTGCCATCGAATTCGAAGTCGCGGGCCAGCACATAGACGTCGTAGAAGTCTTTCATCCTCGAGTTGCTCATGCCGAGCTTGACCATGGCTTCGAGCTTCTCGGCGATGGTGGTCTCGAACCGATAGGCCCGAATGCTCGATGTCGGGAGATCGAGGAGTGTGGGGAAATCGACCTGGTCGGCTTCGGGGTAGACCTCGTCTCCGATTCCGACATCGACCTGGACATGGATGACGGCGCCGGCTAGGTCGGCCGCTAGCTTGACGCGTACGCCGGCGTAGATCTCGTCCTCTCGGATGAAGTCCGCCGTAATGGATTCGGCATCGTACTCGATTCCGTCTTGGTCATGGAAGCATCTCCAGGTACGGGCGCATCACGCGCTGCACGCGGCAGATCTTGGCGTATTCGTAGATCTCGCCCATCGTAAATCTGTTCTCTCGCCAGCCCTCTTTGAGCGCCTCGATGGCGACGTCGAGGCCGAAGGTGTTTCTGAACTTGAAGATGTCCGCAACTGTTTTGGCTACCGAGTAGACTTGGACCTCCACATTCTTCTCGACAGTGTGGGTTTCGACACCGGCGGAGAAGGCGTCGCCGGAGATGTGGAACACTTCGATTGGCGGCCAGTCCAGCTTCGGCTCCCACTTGCCGCGCTCGATTGAGATCTGGACTGAGTGGGCAATCTGGGTGGTCAGGTCGTGGAACTGCAGCGCGCTGATGCCAAAGACCACGGCGTGCGGCACTCTCTTGGCAACTACCGCCAGATCGAGCGATTCGCCGGCGTCGTGCTCCGAGGCCATGTAGACGCCCGGGGCCAGCGCCGTCAGCTCGCCCTCGCTCTCTAGGCGAGAGAGGTACTCCTCGGGCAGGTCGGCCTCCCGCAGGTCTGTGCGGCTCAGAAGGCCACGCTCCTTGGCGAGTGCGAGTACGCGCTGCTTTTGGGTCGTCGGTTCAGTCATATTGCCTCCACAGTTGTAAATAAATGTAGAGGTTTCATGATTCCGAGGCAACTACGATTTCCATGTGACTCTATTGTGACTGAACCATGCGGATCGTCTTGTAACCAATTGCCGCGAGATGATCTCAACTGCGACACAAAAACTTAAGGGTTTAGCGGGGTTGTGGTCAGAAACCGTTGTCTTTCAGTAAGTTATCGAAACTCGGCTCTTTCTTCTCGATTTCCGCCGTCTCCATTCACAAAAGCCCCCTAACTCCAGAAACTTGGAGGCAGGGGGCTTTCTTGTTTCTTGGTGCGGCGAATGTACGGTGCAGCCCCAGCCTAGGCGCAAGGCCACGGTCACCCCGTAATGTTAAAAGTATCAGCTCGAAGTGGAACCAGAGATACCTGAAACTTCGGCCACAGGAACTCGTGGTCTTGGCGCAGCTTTAGTATCCGTTCCGGTCGGCGGAGGCCGCTGATTCGCGCATCTTCGCCGGCACGACCAACCCGTCGAGCTCGCAGCCCCAACCGTCGTAGGCCTCGATGAGGTTTTGCTCGCCGACGAAGCCTCCGATGGGCCCGTTGGGGGCGGTGAGTTCGGCTACCAGCCGCTGGCCCCAGTCGGCGACGGGTTGGGCGGCCGGCATCGTGTAGTGTTCGAAGAGGGCGTCGATATGGGTCGCAAAGCGAGGGAGCGCCTCGCGGTCGATGATGGCGGGTTCGGGGATGTGGTCGGGGCGTGAACCGGCGGCGGTAGGTTGGCTGACGACGACACCGACGCCCATGACGATGGGGCGGTTCTGCCAGAATCTGTCACTCTCGAGGCGGCTCCGAATCCTCCATTCGAGCGCGGTCAGCTCGTTGTGGGTTTCCTCGATGCGTTGGTGGAGCGTTGCCTCCGGTTCCTCGTCGTTGACCCAGGCCGGGCGTAGCAGCAGCGCGCCTTTGTCGGGGTGCAAGACCATCGGAATCTCGTGGACCCGCGTCCAGCCGCTTTGCATCGACTCGGGTGGGTCGACCAGATGATCCGGGAAGTCTCCGTCGTCCATCGCTTCGCGGAAATGCAGCTCGCCGAATCGGTAATCACTGTCGCGGTAGACCGCCGCGAAGAGGTCGCCCAACTTGTAGATATCGTAGATGCGGTCGAGGTCGTTTTTGTCGGTTTGTCGTATCTCAGACATGTTGGCTCCTTTAGGTTTTCTTGTTTTAGTTTGGTGGTGGTTCTCACAGATACGTCACGCCGTGCGTCGTTGCCGCGACGACGCCTGACGCGGTGCTCCACCTGATGTCTGACCTGATGGGCGACGTTGCTCCCACTCGATGCGTGCGACCTGGTGAAAGAGTTCGTGGTCCGGGCCGGCGCCGTGGGGGTTGTAGGCGTCGATGAGCGCGCCGGCCTCGTCGGTGCCCTGCAGGGCGAGGGCGGCCAGAGCCCGTTCGCGTTCGTCCACCGACGCGTGTTCAGCGTGCAGCAGGCGCTCGAAGGTGGCCGTCGACCAGTGGGCCGCCCAGGTCTGCAACGCGGCGGCCATCGTCTCGAAGCGGCGGCATTGGACGAGCGTGCGTTCGACGCGGTCCTCCAGTCGAGCCAACGCCGTGCGGAATCGGTGCGTATTCATCGGTTCATCTCCTGATGAAGGTTAGTGATCATGGCTGTCCGAATGCGTCTCGGATCGTGTCGGCGAGGGAGCACATACCCGAAGGTGCGCAGTCACCCCTCATAATGGTTATCGGCAATTCGGTGCGAATCGTTGCGTACTTTCTGCGTGAGACGCGCTTTCTCGAGGCGTGAGATTCGGTCTAAGTCCTTAGAAAGTCGGCGGAAAACGCCTTTACATCGGGCCGGTGGGCGATCTCAGCGATCTGCGCATCGACGGCCTTGCGTGGACGAGGCGTTGCGGACAAAGTGATCGCATGGCGAGCTTGCATTCGAGGGTGTAGCGATGTGTCTACTAGACAGCACACAAGAACTGGATCATAATAACAAGCCATACGTGAATGTTTTTATACCCTCAGGGGGCGGCGCAGGGGCGTCGGCGAGGAAGCATGACTAAACCGCGAGAAGTGGCCGAAGACGTCGACGAATTGGACGTTGCTCAGAGCCGATCCGGCGAGGTCTGGTCGGCGCTGCAAGAGCTCACCAGGCGCATGATGAGCAGTCCAAAGGCCTACCGGGAGTTGGCTGCTCGGCGCGAAGATTTGGAAGCCGACCTTCAGGTAGCGCTCGCCGATATCGGCGCGATCGTCTTCGAAAAGCTCCACGAGCCTCCCGCGGATTCGGTCGATCCTGAGCCGCTCGAGGCAACCTCACAGCAAAAACAAGGGCCGAGGGCGGCGGAGTCCTCGACGGCTGACGCGAAGCCCGAGTTGCGCCGACAGCAGTCGGACCTGGATGTTTCGAAGGGGACGTCGAAAACCGGTGCGCGTATTGTCGGTCATGTCGAGCACACGCCGGCCCCCTCGGGCGCTCATCCAGAACGCACGGAGCTGATTACCGCCGCCGATGTGGCATCTGCCCGTGAGCAGATGGGTCCGCAGTTTGAGGACGAAGGCCCCGACGAGAAGCTGATCGCGACGGCAGAGCACCTGCCCGACATCAAGTCGCGCCTGGGCTCGCCGCCCGAGACTATCGAGGGGTTTCCGGAGTTTATGGGGGAGTTGGGAACGCTGGCGCGTGCAACCGAAGACGAGCAGATCGCCGTATGGGCGAAGCTTCCTGATGAAGTCCAGCGCTGCCTGGCAGGATACGTCGCGGCACGTCTGAGACACCTGCAAGAGGAAGTGCCGTCGAATGTGTCGGGTTCTGCCGGATCAGACAGCCGGATGTCGGAGATCTTTACACGGCTCAATCAACACCTGAGGACCGAACGGCCCGGCTTTGTCCACGGCATGAAATTCGACCACGCCCCGAAAGGAGCGTCGTGGAAGGCCGACGCAGAGAATTGGCGCCAGGAGTTGGCTGACCTCGCGCGCCATTATTATGGCGACGGCGTCGAGGGGGCGGGGCCCACCGAGCAATTCAACCCGGAGCGTGCCCTCTACGAGATCGAGGCGATGCTCGACGGCGAGTGGCGGCGGGCAGAGCTGATTTCTAAGGTTGAAAACGCGATCGAGCGCGGGCTCGACACCGCGGACCCGCGGTTTGTCCGATTGCTTCGGCCCTATCGCGACCTCTTCATCACCTCGAATAACGAGAAACTGTACGCAGTGCTTAGCGAGAAGCCTGCCACCGAAGATGCTGTTGATGAGGATGAAAGGGACGTCGTCCTGCCCGACGACTGGTCCTGGGGGGCCTACCTGAGCGACGCGCGAACCGTGATGGTCGGCGGCGATCTTCGCGCGGATGCACGCGACCGCATCATCGAGACGTTCGATTTAAGCGTATTCGATTGGGTGCCTACCACTGATAATAAGGGAGTGCGTCAGGTCCAGGCCCTGTGCAAGCGCATCCAGCGAGGTAGCGTGGACGTCGTTTTTCTGCTGACCAAGTATATCAGCCACAAACTCTCCAATGCGGTGACCGACGCCGTGAAGGACTCGGATGCGCACCTCGTGTTCTTGAATGATGGATACGGTGTTCAGCATATGAAGAAGGCGATTGAGGAGCAGATGTCGCAGGTGCGCGCCTCTGCAGTTCCATAGGCTTCGATTCATATCGGGGCGCGTGATCAACCAGCCGACGCATCGGTGCAGGAAATTCTCGTCGAATGAACACCAGCTCGAGCAAGTAATACTCGTGCTGTGGACCGCGCGGGACTTTGACGACTTCGTCGAGGCTTTCGATACGGTCGAGAAAAACTCTTTTTGGTCGAGGGAGTTTTCGAACGCACCTCGCTCGAGAGTGGGTTCGCGAGGCTGTCTCGGACAACACCAATAAGATGCCGCCAACCCCTACCTTTGCCACCGTGACAGCAACCACCTCACACCATAAGATGCGCCTCGAATCACTCGGCTGATACCAAATTGTCAGCAAACCATATCAGCAAACGAACGGGGGACGTCATTGAGTCGCGCCGACAAGACCGGAAAGCCGCGATGGGCATCGAAACTTATCTCGCACAGATTCGAGCCGGTGGAGCCGACGCCGACTTGTCGCTAGTGAATGTCTTGGGTTGGAGCTGGCGCGGCTTGTTGAAGCCGCACATCTACTCGAAGCGCATCAAGACAGGTGTTGCATGCGATGAGGTTCGTCGGCTGATTATGGCTTGGCCGATGCAGGAGACTGTTGGATCGGGACGCGAGATTCACCCGCTTGATATGTCCATGGGTCCCTTTTGGCGCACCGGCACCTCGACCCCGATGGCCTGGGCCAATATCGACTTCGATGCGCCGTGCCGTGCCTGCGCAGCGAGCGGCGAGGAAGCGACATGCTCGCATAAGGAGCCGCTCGATGCCGTCGTCGAGCTCGCTTATGCGGACGCCTTTCGGTTCCACAAGTTGCTCGAGCAGTCCGGGTTGGAGGTGAGCAGGTTCGTCGACGGCCGATTCGAGGCGGGTGACTACACGCTCGTCCTGAGTGGGCGACGTGGTGTGGGCATCCTGCTGGCTCGTCTCCTTGCGCCGCAGCCGTATAGGGGACTGCGTGGACTCCTCGAGGAGTGGGGCGAGGAATGGCCGACGCTGGATAAAGCCGCGCTGCGAGCCAAGCCGGGCCCGGTGCGTATGCCCCTGAGCCAGCACCCTGGTGAGCGGTACGGTCCGAGAGCCGGTTTACGCCTGCCGCTGGACCCCGGGCTCATTGGGCCCCTTCTCAGCCCGGAGGATGCTCGTCTGCTGCAAGAGAGCAGCCTCGCCTTGGCGCGAGCCGCCAGGGACGAAGAGCTCGAGAAGGTCAGCCATCTACCGGAGATCTTTGCGGACGTGATGCTGCCACAGAAGTGCGCTTCCGGTGCTTGGGACGCGTTTGTCGCCGAGCTGGAGAGTCGCGCGCCGGAACAAACCAGCGTGTACGGCGGGTCCAGCGGCGTCCCCGCAGACATCAGGCGCGCCTGCCGGGACCTGGGTTGGTACCGCGGCGATGCGCGCTATACCGTTCTCGTTTGGTGCCCGTGTTGCGGGGCGCCTAAGGCATGGCTGACCCGCGACAAGACGCTCTGGTGCTTCCGGAAAAAGTGCCCGGCCTCGGAGAGCGACGGGGGCCTTGCTTTCGACAAATGGCATCGCCAAAGCAGTCGGCCGCCGGCGCGGATTATTCGCGTGTTTGCCCAAAGCGGTGCGTCTACCGGAGCGACCGAACACGCAGTCGGGGCGCTCGGTGACCTGACCGCCAATGGACTACCGTTCGCGCCAGACCACGTAAGGCCGCGCAATGAAACCGCGCAGGGCGGGGTTGCATTCTTTGACCCTTGGCTCGCCGCCTATTACGGACCGTTTCTGCCGGAGACCGCGCACGCTCGCGAGTTTCAGGCTGATGCTGAAGGTGTCTTGAATTCGATAGGCTCCGGCCGCATCCCGCTCGAAGAACTCTCAGCAGGTGCGCGCAGCGAAAGGGCCAGCGATGATGTGCCGCCCTTCGAGTTTTATGAATACGAGCGGTGGCGCGAAATCGCGAGCATGTTGGAGGCCGAAGGCCAGGTCCATCTCGAGTTCGACTCAAATGAGGAGTTTGTGTGGCTCTCATTGTCGGGCGAGGTTCGCCTGGTCACAGAATCCCGGATCCTGTGCAATCAGCTCATCCACGAGGCGCTCGGCCAGCTCGAGGCGCTGAGCATCTCGACGACGGATGATATTCGCAGACTTCTCGGCGACCGGGTGCCGTATCCCACGCTCCGAAGGCTGCCGATACGCACGTTGGAGTTACCTGTTCGATTGCTAAACAATCGGCGCCGACGTCTGCCCGTGCCGTTCAGTCGTTGGCGGCTCGTCCGCAAGCTTTGGCCAGAGCGGGTTTCGCCGCTGCGCATCGCCGAGCTCTTATACGAAGCGGTCGAGGACCACGGGCTCACCGAGACCTGCAGACTCGAGAACGCGATCGCGGTGGATGTTGCTGGCCTCGAGCGCAGCGGACCGTGCGTCGACATCGAACGGAGCGACGCGGCCCACGGCCATCTTCGCGAGGAAATCGAGGACGTGGAGGGTCCTCTCCAACGATTTATCGGACCGTGCGCCAACATACACGACTCCGGGGACATCAAAGCACGGTTTGCCGAAGAGGGTGTAATTCTCGAGGACTTGCGTGAATCGACGCTCGAGCGCGCCGCCGATGAAGCGACCGGGGCGACCGCGCGGTGGCTCGAGGCTTACGGGCTATGGAAGCAGAAAATTGCTCGAGCCAATGACCTGAAATTGCTCGATGACGGTCTTAGCGACGACGGGCGGGTACAGCCAACCGTCGATCAATTGGGCACGTGCACCGGCCGATTCTCATGGACGTCGCCACCTTTGGCGAGCATCTCGAAGGAGACGCGCGAGTACCTCATGGCGGCCCCTGGTCGGAGATTTGTCAGCCTCGATATTTCTCAGGCACAGCTGCGCATCGCCGCAGAGCTCAGCGGTGACCCGGCGCTGCTACAGGTTTTCGAGGCGCAGGAAGACGTCCATAACTCGATCGCCTCGCAGCTCTTCGGCGAGGAGCCTGACGAGAGCCAACGGTCCCAGGCGAAGGCTGTAAGCTTCGGTGTCCTGCTGGGCATGGGCGCCGAGACGCTCGTCGACTATGCGGTCGACTTCGGCGCTGAACTCTCCGAAAAGGAAGCGGTCGAGCTCATCGACAGATTCGTCGACCAATTTTCTGACGTCCGCTCCTATCGGCAAGCACTCTTTCGAGAGATGCTCATTCGCAGTGTTGTCGAGGCGCCCAGTGGACGCCGATGCAATCTCAATCCAAGCGATGACAGCCTCCACCCCGGCACCACCCTCGCCTATATCCTGCAGATGACCGAGGCCGACATCATCAAATCGGCGCTCCTCCGGATATGTGACCAGCTCGACCTCGACCGAGCTCGCCCGTCCATCGTTCTCCACGACGAGCTGATCGTCGAGGCCGAGGAGGGCTACGTCGAAGAGACGTCTGCTATCCTCACAGAGGCTTTGTCGGACAGTCTGGCGGAGCACCTTCGGCAGTGTCCGGTAGGGTCGTTGACGCCGAGAGTGTCGAGATGTTGGGGCGACAGTAGTGCCTAAGGACTGGCCCTATGACGCCTTGGCAACCACAGCATCCGCCGTGGCGAGACTGGTGCAGTGACGGCATCACAGCCATCAAAATGCGTTTTTCATGATCTGCCTCCGTCGGCCGTCACAACCTTACTCCGAGGCAATCGCATCCTTCGCCACCACCGTGCCGGTCTTGTCGATGAAGCCCGACTCGTCTTCTTCGCGATCTGCGACCACAAACGCAAGCTCGCCTTTGAAGCAAAATGGCGAGTCAAATTGAGGGCTGATCGCCATGCTGCCGTCGGGTTTGATGGCGCCCCATTTTCCGTCTTGTTTGACGGAGGCGAGGCCACCGCAAAAGACTGCGGCCCCTTCATATTGGGGGTTCACTGCAAATTTGCCTTTCTTGTCGACGTAACCGAATTGATCGCCGACTTTGACCGGGGCGAGTCCCTCTGCGAAGTAGCTCGCGTAGTCGAATTGAGGGGTGATGACGAGTTTTCCGGCCTTGTCGACAAAGCCCCATTTGTCCTCCTGCCGGACCGCCGCGCGGTCCTGGTGAAACTCACCGGCGTCATTGAATTGCGGGTTGACGGCATAGCCGCCCTCTTTGTCGATAAAGCCCCACTTCTCGCCGAGGCGAACGGCCGCAATGTCCTGCGAAAAATTGCGCGCACGGTCGAATTGGGGATTGATGTCAATCTTGCCCTCTTTGTCGATAAAGCCCCATTTGTCGCCTTGCTGGACTGCAGCGCGACCTTCTTGAAACTCGCTGGAAGCGGCGTCGAATTGGGGGTTGACGACAAAGGCTCCAGTCGGGTCGATGAATCCGAATTGTTCATCAACTCGCACACGCGCTCGCTCGTCGCTGAACGGCTCGGCGGCATCGAATTGAGGATTGACGACAAGCTCCGCCTGCTCGTTGATATAGCCCATCTGCTCGCCAATTTTGACCGGCGCGCTGCCCTCGGAGAATTTGCCCGCCCAGTCGTACTCGGGGTCGACGACGAGTTTTCCGGTCGTGTCGACGTAGCCGAACTTGCCCTCGTGCTCGATGGGAAAGAGCGTCTGTTCCTCGGAACTGCACGCGAGAAAGCTCAAACAGATGGCGACGATGGTGATTTTTGCAGCTTTCATGATTACCTCTCGGGTATTGGTTTTGCTCTCTAATAGACACGTCGTTGGGGTCATCTTGCAGCCCAGATGACATCGAGTCTGGGCAGGTAGATGCGCTTTCCGTCCCTTCGGTACGGGATGGCGCCGTCGATAGTGGCCAAGACGCCCACATTGCGTCCTGTTCTCAGCTGGGATTTTGCGTGTGCGTTGGACGAGTAGATGAAGACAAGCTGGCCGTCGTCGGTCTCGGCCAAATATTTGCCGCCCACCGAGCGTTGGACGTCGAGCTTCAAGACCACACGCTCGCCCCGGTTGCCCTTTGGAGAACTCAGGGCGCTTTGCACTGCCGATGTGTCCGACGCGTCAATCGTCGGGGGATAGATGGCGGCTGCCTGCTGGAGGTTTTCGAGTTTCGAGGGTGGGAAGCGTTTGTGCAGGTCGCGCTCGATTTGGCGCTTGCGATGGGCGAGCTGCTTTTTGGACGCCGCTGACGTGGCATGTTGTTTGGCGAGTTCGATGCCGCCCATCCAGCCAATGAGCTGGTCGGGGTCACTTCTGGTGGCGATATGCTCTGCGAGGTCGGCGCATGCGTTGACCCAGCCGATGCGCACAAAATCTTCCTCGCGGCTCGTCTGAGCGACATCGAGCCCGGACTGCACGAGAGACTCGTCGAGTTTGTGGTTCGATGAGAAGTCATCGCGAACGACTCGGTTGGCCTGCTCTCGCAGGGACTTCGCGATGTATTTTACGTAATCGCCGCGAATGCGAGCTTTGACTTCCTCACTGCCAGCCATTTCCAATGCGCGCTCGAATGAAGATAGGACATCCGGGTCGGCTGGCCTGTCGGACTCTTCGGCCCGTTGTTTGGTATCGGCGAGGAGACCGAGCACTGCGCGATCTGCATATGTGGTGCGCGCCTGCTCGACGCGCTCTTTTTGCTCATTGCTGCGTGCGTGCTGTTCGGCCTGACGTAGTAGAAATTCGAGTTGCCGAGCCGTCTCTTCTTCTTGAAGTTGCTCGGGAAGCAACTCGTCAAAGGTCGCCAGCGCAAATTCGAGCGCGGCACCTCTCGCCTCGGCTTCGGTGTTGGCCGAACCGGCCCATTCGGCGGCCTCTTCATATAGGGTGAGCACTTCTGTGCCAGGGACGACCTGCTCCTGTTCGCGAAGCTCCTCGGCGCGGCTCATCAGGTGTTCTGAGAGCGTATCGCGCACCAGCTTCTCACGCGCCGGGGAGGGCGCAAGCTGCACAGACGCCTCGTAATTTACCTTCATGGTTTTGAAGTCGGCGTCGTCATCTCTTGCGTGCTCGAGGCGGTCCTGGTGGAATTGGAAGAGCCGGTCTCGCAGCTTAGCCGCTGCTTTGGCGTCGTGGAGTTCGACCGGTTCGGCCTCCCCCTCGAGCTCCCATTTTTCGACATATTGCTCGTACGCATCGGCAACCTGCAGGGAGCGGAGCCGGTCTCGCAGCTCTTCGGCTCGCGCCCGAACCAGCGGGTGGTCCTCGAACTCCACCAAATAGGACGTGAGCAGATCGGGTACCGCACGTTTTATGACCAGCGCCTGTAGATCCAGGTGCGCCTGCCTGGCGCCGGTGCCGTCCGGGAAGGCTCGCAGGTAGTCGAGATAGGCGTCGACGGTGCCGGAAGCCCTGGCCTCACCGAGCAACAATCGGTCGTAATAATCCCGTTTGGAATCGGTCCACCGGCTGGGAAATGGCTCGCCTTCGAGTTCGTCTCCGGCGACCACGACTCGTCCGATGGAATCACCGGCGCTGATATTCTCTAGGGCGAGTTTGGTCAGCGGAATGAGCGCCTTGCCGTTGGAGCCGGTTCGTACTGTAAACGGCGAGCCGCCATCACCGGGAGAGTAGACTTTGACCACGGCAGAGCCATTGGGTTCGCTACCACAGGCCTCCTCCTCGGTATGCATCGGCTGGCGTTCTGTTGTGACGACTTCGGTGTGGTCGGCAGCCCGAATAAGGTCAGCCAATACGGTAACGACAGCCGTCGCTCCCAGGACCCCGAAGGCCGCGCCCCATCCTTGGTTTTCACCTTGGGTGAGTGGCACGTTTTCATCAGTCTCATCGTCGCTCTTGCTGATGCATCCGGACCCACTAAAGTGGGCGCCTGCACATGCGAAAGAGGCAGCACCGATCAGCGCTGTCGAGGTGACTACAGCCGTGTTGTCGATCTCATTGGTCGTGTGAACGACCTTCTCGCGCAGCTTGACCGTCTGCCTGCGACACGTCTTGAGGCGCTGCGCTTCGACCTCGAGCTTGGCCTCGGAAAAGTCGTCTCCACCGATCAGTCGGGTTGTCACCTGTGACTCGTAGGTGGGATCGAGGTCGACCTTCTCCACACCGGCCGAGCGGTAATCGTCTCTCGTGCTGCTGTTGATCTGGGCGCAGCCCTGTGCAGCGACTGCTACGAGAGCAGCCGCAAGGAACCAATAGATATGCCGTGATGATGGTGTGCAGCTTGGCATTACTGACCTCCTTCGACTGCGCGCTCGAGCTTCGCGTGCGTCTTCTTCGACTGATCGGCGAGCGCCAACCCGTCTTCGTTGACTTCGAATGAGAGCTCGAGCGTCTCGCCCTTGCCGACGCCGTCGTTGTCGCCAAAGTCACAGCGCGAACCGCTGCGTGTGCCGTGGTGGAGGGTGACTTCAAAAACGACGTCGAGCACACCGTCGTCGTTGAGGTCGGGGTGAGTTGTCTCGCCGGGCTCGATGATGAGGTAGTCTTCGTCACAGGTTCCCCGGTTGTCGTAGATGGGGAAGAGGGCTTGGGTGGAAGCCTCTTCGGCGGACAGCGTCGTGGCGACGATCGAGCCCGAGGCAACTCCGCCGTTTGCCTGCTCACTGCGCGAGATGATGATGTCGCGCCCCTCGGTGTTGCGCACAATTTGGGGACTTCCGAACTCGCCGGCGGTATATTTCACCCGTCGCCATGTGCCCTCGGCCAATTTCTCGAGCAACGTGATGCCGCCGCCGCCGTTGACCATCGGCTCGCAGCCTCTGGTGCGCACCACCGCCTCGATTGCCCCCGGGTGGGTGAAGCTTCCCCAGGAGATGTCCTCGAGCGGAGCATGCCCCCATTTCTCGCTCGCTCCGGGCGGGCAATGGCGACAACGCGGCGTTCGAATATCGACCAGCTCTCCATCGCGAAGACGGGTGTCGACATGCGTGCGGACTCCGCCCCGGCAGACCTTCTCGAGCAGCGGGTCGTGCAGGTCGCGGTTGATATCGACCCGCGTGCCCTCACGCTTCGATTCCTCGTCGCTGAAGTCTGGGGCGACGCCAAATACCTCTCCGTTGGGCGTCGTGGCGACCAGGTGAGTGAGTTTGCCGACAGTGAACTTCATCGGGATATCGACCCCCTCTTCACGAATGGAATTCGTGTCGAATTCGACCGGTCCAAAGACGAGTACTCCGTTGGACTTTCGACCAGACGCGAGCTCCTCGAGCTTGTCCTGAATTTGGGTGAAGACCTCGCCGACCGGCCGGTCCTCTTTGTCATCAGGGACATGGTCTTCTGCGTAAATCGCCGCCTCGAAGGCCTCGGGCTCCATGCGAGAGACAACTGAGTTGAATCGGTTCGCTTGTCGCGGCTTGTCCCCGGATTCTTGCTCGTCCTTGTCGGATTCTGTCTTGGGGAGCTGCTCAAGGATCGTCTCGGCGTTGTCCTCAGGCACCGAAAGGATGGCTGGTGAAGGCGCCAACGCCAGCACCGATGGCATGGCGAAACCTTCCGGTCGTCGCGTGGTGGTTTTGGTCTCCAGGCGTGATATTGCCTGCTCCGCCGAGGCCGTCAGGTCGTCGTGTAAGACCATGATGGCGTCCTCGGGCAGCTGGAATCCCTCCGCGTCGAAGTCGTACTCCCCGACGACAATCTGGTGGCGTACACACAGCGGCTTACCTCGGAGCTCGTCGAGTTTGGCCGACAGCTTTGCGGCGACGGCCTCGCGCTGACGCTTCTTCTCGAATTCATCGGCCTCTTTGTCGATTTCATCGCCGAAGATCGGGGCTACTTCGTCGGCGTCAATATCCTCGCCGCCAATGACGTAGCGCAGCAAGTTGAGCTCTACGGTATCCAACTCGTGGCAGCGCTCGACGGCTGTATAAGCCGGATGATCCCGAAACTCGCCCCATTTCAGCCCAAAGCGCGGGCCCTGTTTCTCGGCGGGCTCGTCGTCACCAATCGCGATTTTCTTCTCCGGCTCATCCTCCGAGCACCCGAGCACACCGCACGTGCCCAACGCCACGAGAAGCACAAAGCTCCACACCTTCATCTCTCGCATTTTCATCTCGACCGATCCTCCATTCTATACCAATTACTGTCCCAGGGCGGGCAGACTTCCACTGTGCCCGCACCATCGCATCCGCGGACGAGTGTCCGGTTTTTGCGTGGCAGAAAGTTCCATCGCCCCCCGACCTTGGTTTCTCGAAAAGAAGCAGCCGGTTGTTCAGCGACACATCAAGGATGGAAGTGTCACATTCTTTTAGCAATGAGCCTAATGATCGCAATACATGGAAAAACTCGGAATGCGATCAATCAACCAAAAAAGTTCGGAGAGGACGAGGGGCTCGTCGAGCCTGCGGCAGTGTCGAGGTCGTGTGGGCGAGCGTGACGGTCCTTCTGATCGCATCACGATCATCATCAGCTGGACGAACCCCACCCTCGTCCCTACACTAACAATCGAACTCCATGCAGAAGAGCCGAGGGACTGGCCCGATGACGCTCTGCCAACCACCCGTCTTCTAAAGACGGAAACGGTGGCAATGCCTGGGGTGAGTTTTCGAACTCACTACCATGGAGGCACATCATGCCTGCACGTATTCATGTCGACGATCTTGAGTTTCTTGGCGACCGGTTCAAAGAGGCGCGCGAGCGCCTCGGCTTGAGGCGGGTCGAGCTGGTCCGCGAGGCCGGCTATAAAAACACCAATAAGGGGTGCCGCAGAATCCGGCATATCGAGCGGGGTGAGCCGCCGCTCGCCGACGAGCGGGTGCTGCGCCGCTTTGCGCATGTGCTTGAGCTAGACCTCGAGGCGCTGTGGGACGAGGTTCGCCAGCGCCATAGGGCCCGGCTGGAGGCCGAGCGCGAGGGGCACGAGCTGTGGCTCGGGGGCTTGTTGCGTCGGGCGCGTGAGGAGGCCGGGCTGACCGTCGAGGAGACCATCGAGCGGGCCGGGCTCGAGCCGAGCGCACGCTTCGAGCGGCGTCTGCGGAAGTTCGAGACCGGCGAGTATCGCTTTGCGATGCAACATGAGCTCGAGGGGCTTTGTGGGGCGCTCGATATCAGGGAGCTAAAAGCCTTCGCCGCGCTCCAGAAGGAGTGTGAGTATTACGACGACCTCGACGGTCGGCCGACCGTCGTGCTGCGGCTCATTCCCGCCTTCTACACCACCAAGACCTACCCCGACCACTTCACCACCGCGGACGTGCTCGAATTTGCGAGCGAGTTCTCGGCCGAGAAGGGCCTGAAGGTCTGTGTGGTGTTCCCAGACAAGCGCTCCGTTTTTATCGAGCGCGACGGGTATCACTTCGAGACTTGGGAGCCGCCGAGCATGAGCATCGGCGGGCAAAATATCGGCGTGTTGCCGCCGTTGCCGCTTACTTTCGGCGAGCCGGACGAGCAGGCGTGAGCCTGCTTGGTGGGCTGCGCCAGGAGTCAGTCGGTTCCCGGCGTGGCTTGGGGCATGAGGTCACCACGTTCGGGGATCGTTGATCGTTTCTCTTAGGATGCGCGCCAGTTCGCTTGTATATTCGATAAGCTCCTCTATGTCGCAGCGGGCCATTTGTGCGATGTGTCTGCCGTCGTCGATATCAGCGTTGCCGTACCAGAAGGCGTAGACGCCCACGGTGCGTGTGGCTGTTTTCCAGCCGACGGACACGCCGTCGATTACGTCGCTGTCTAGAGTGAGGGCGACGGCGTAAAGACGCTGGAGCAGTACAGGAGCCGTTTCGATATCGGCTTGTTGCCCGATCTCTTCAATCGCATCGCGGGCGGAGATGACTTTGCAGCCTTCGGGGTCGTGGAAACGTGTCATTGTTCATCCTTTGTCGTCAGAAGGTCGATGTGGACATCGTCGCCGTCGGGACACCCAAAGAAGAGAACGGGCTCGTCAGGTCGGACACGCGCACGGGCCGCGTCGTCATTGCCGTATAACTCGCCCATGGCCCGGAGTTGTGCGGTGAAGAAGTTGCTCAACGCTTCGCGGTCGCGCATCCAGAACTGCGCGTAGTCGGCGACTTGCCCGATCGCCTCGCCGCGCTTCGAACGTGCGTCTTTGAACTCGACGATGCCAAGACGCCCCGTGGGCAGGTGGACGGCGAGTACGTCGGACTTCTTGCCCTTGTCCCGCGCGTCGAGGAAGCGCCATTCTTGGTTGAGGAAGACCCAATTGTCGCCCAGTTCCTCGAGGTAGAGCTGGTTGGCGAACGCTCGCCGAATCCAGGGGATGACCGCCTGTTCCTCAGTCGAAGTGCGTTTTACTGTGTGTATCCATTTGCGAAATTTCTGCCATCTCGACTCGAGATGCTCGCGGCTGGGAAGCTGGCCGTAGGGCGTGAGACGGTGGCCTTTGTCGGAGCGACTTGTCCGAAATCCGACGTAGCCCGGGGCGTCGTCGGAGAGCGCGATCTGGACGACGCCATTGCCCGTCGCGCGAAAGTAAATCTTGCCCTCGCCGATGACCTCATCGCACAGTTCTTTGTACTCCAGAAAATCGCCGCTTCGCATCCAGTCGACACAGTCTCGATGACCTTGCTGGCATGATAACCCATTGGCCTGGGGCTCGAGCGGCCGGACGTCGGTGAGCGCAGCCGGCAAATATCGCTCGAACATCGCCCCCGCCCACTCGCGAAGCTCTGTATGGCCGGCGGCGTGGCGAATCCACTCGGAGGCTCGCCAGTCGTGAAAGCGCTCCGGGCGGCGAAGCATCGTGCGCCATGCGTCGGCCGCCGCGGACTCTCCGGCGAGTTCTTGATCAAAGTGGAGAACGTCCGGGTTGTCGTCGTGCACAAGCACCGCGAAGTCGACCCGGCCAAACTCCTGTTCGCGGTCTTCTTCCATCACCGCGGCCAATAGTTGGTTGCGCAGAAGCTGGTATCCGTCGTGTCGGAACGGACAGGCGCTGCTTGTGGCCAAGACATCTCGATCGAATAGCTCGTGCTCCCGAGCGAGGGACCAATACGATCGCTGGTGCGGCGGCTCTCGAAGAGGGCAACCACGGCCGCTCTCGGCGACCAATTCTGAGCCGCCGCTTTCGCACAGCCCACCGTGCTTTCGTCCTTTGGCGCAGTGGCCAAACTCGCTCTCGGTAAACTTCACTTCGATGAGGACGAGGTTTGTCGCGCCGTCCGAGGCCCTCCACCAGACGCCGATATCTGAACTCGTGCGCATATCGCCGCGCCCACCCTTGGCCGGCTCGTTGAAGTAGTTCGTGCCGCCGTCGACCTCGGCCTCGACCCGGACGACCTCCTCCACCTGGTCGGCCACCTCATCGGGCAATAGCGTGCGTAGCACAGGAGTGAGCAGCTGCGGGCGCTCAATAAACGGTGCGGCGAGGTTGAACGCAAAAGCCTGCGAGGACAGCACATGGTGGAGAAAGCTGTGCTTGGCGATGCCGTGGTGCTGGAGATGCGTCGCCACCGTGGAGCGGTATGACGGCAGGATATTGCACATCCACCGGTGCCGCGGAAATAGGTAGGCTTTGGCCTCGCCATTATGTCGCCCGCGCTCATCCACCTTGGCGACATCCTCCTTCCACCGAATCTGATGCTGGCGCATCTTTGCTTCCCAACCCGTGGTGGCTCGCTGCTGACGTCGAACGACGGGGCGCGGCGAGGATTGGGCAGCAGGCACGCTCGAGGATTGGCCTCCCTCGGCCGAATGTCGTTTGGTCCAACGCGCAGGCGACACCGAATTGTCCTTCGCGAGCACATCGGCGCGGGTCTTCTGGTACTTTGAAACCCGCCGGCCGCACACGCTTCGCCGACCTCTTTCCTGCACGACCGGACAACCCGACGCCATGCGGTCGCCTCCCGAATGAGGGCACTCACAGATGAAGTCGTCGGTCGTGAATTCGTCTGTTAAACGGTCGACGAAGCCGTCAATGATCTCGTCGGTCAGCGGGCAGGGCTTCATGGTGCTCTCTCCTTAATCCAGGTCGTCATTTCATCCATTAGTCATCCTAGCAGCACCTGCGACAGATCATGTCGCACCCCTGTCGTCGGCGTATTTTGCGAGCGCCTGCTCGAGCCGCTTGCGCACCTCTTGCCGAAGTCCCGCAGGCTCCAGCACCTCGACATGCTCGCCCATCCCGAGCACCCAGTCGACGAGCTCGCGATAGCCGCATACTTCGAGCGTCATCAGGAGGCTGCCGTCCGGCTGCGGCTCGAACGATTGAGTGGGATGCCAGTGTCGCTCGAGGACGTAGGGAGCGTAGGCCTCGTCGATATGGAGCTCGACCTGTTCGGGCTCGCCGTGGGTAAAGATCCCGAAGGCGCCCGACAAAAACTCGCCCGGCGCGAAGTCGTCGGGATAGTCGAAGCTGTCGTCGGTGCGCTGGCAGTGGGCGTCCTCGAAGCGGTCGAGCGCGAGCAAGATGCGCCTATCGTCGGCGTCCCAGTCGCCGCCTGCGACATCGCAGATGAAGTAGACGCCGCCGCGGTGCAGCACCAGACTGAGCGGGTGTACGCAAAGTCTCCGTGGCCCGTTTCCCTTGGCGGCACGCCGGTGCGAGAGATAGGCAACCTCGACTGGTTTCTCGTACAGAAGTCCGTCGATCATCTCGACCAGCACTTCCTGCAGGTGTGGACGCTCTCGATAGTCTTTGTCGCCGAGCCGGACGGCGTGGACCTTTGGCTCAAGGCGGTGGAGGCGGTGGCGGTCTCCGGGATTGAGAGTGTTGCGAAGTTGGTCGAGCAGGGGCTCGAGTTCCGGAGCGAAGCGATGGCCGGCGAGGAAGCCGGTTGTCTTGGTGCCGACGACGACGGAGAGCACCTGCCACGAGGTCAGCTCCCACCGGCGTGTTTTTCCGACGAGCCGGTAGGCAACCTCGGGCACCTCGACACGCTCGAGGGTGAGGACTTCGCGCAACACGCTGATGTCTCGTTCGAGCGTGCGCCGGCTCATGCCGAAGGTTTCGGCGGCGTCCTTGGCGCGAAGGTGCAGGCCGTCATTGAGCATGTCGTAGAGGACGAGGAGACGCTGTGGTTTTGGTAGGTGGCCGATCTCGCCGGTGTTGATCGTGGACATAGGGCTGTCGTGGTTGCGGACTCGAGCTTTGGCGGTGGTTTCTCCAGCATACGTTGTCTGCGCTGCCATTTGCCAGAGGACCAAGCCGGGGGCAGCCGGTAGCTTGCGCCGGACCATCAGTTTTCGAGCAACCCGGTGACCTCGTCGGCCGCCAGGGAGCGCAACTTCACCTCCTCGAAGGCACTCTCGAGCTCTCGAAAACGGGCGAGTTGCTCGGTGACCTCCGCCTGCTCGTCCATGAGCTCGGGCATGATCTCGGCGACGTGCGCCTCCACGGCGAGCATTTGCAGGATGAGCTTGCCGGTCCGGAGCATCTTGTCGGTGAGGCTCTGGCAGACGCGTAGCTTGTAGATCTCCTCATCGAGCTTGGCGATGCGGTTTTTGTAGAGTTGCTGGCCCAACGTCGGTTTACTCGTGAAAGAGTCGAGCGGGCTCTGAGTGCCGAGGTGTTCCATCTCCCACTTGAGGCCTCGCAGCTGCGCCGCGCGCGTCTTGAGCCGATGCTTCGCCTCGCCGAGCTCGTGGCGTCGTCGCTGGATTTTGCGCGCCATGGCGGCCGGGGCGTCATATCGAGAGATATGGCCATCATGTGACTTGGGCTTGCGAAGTCGTCGCATGGCTATCGGCAAGACGGCGGCGCCCAGGCAGAACATCGAGAATAGGCCGCATATGAAGGCTGTGAGCTCAGACATTGGTGGCTCCCGGATAAGCTGGCCGCATAATGACCTCATGGATCTGACGGATGAACGACCATTTGCGCTGGTCGAGTGAGACGAGCTCGAAGAGCCCGCGGCAGCGGTAGGCGTCGCCGTCGGCCTCCTTTGTGAACACGAGCAGGCGGTCGGCATTGCCGAGTTCGGCGAGCATGAGCCAGTTATCGTAGCGGCGGTTGGAGAACGGCCAGTGGAGTTTCCCGCGTGCTTCGTGCGCCGGTGGAGGCTCGATGCGCCAGGACGCATCGGAGATGAGAAGAGCCGTGGTGCCGGGCTCGACGTTGGCGATGGGGCATTCTTCCGGGGAGCCGAGCAGCCCGAGTTGGTCGGTGAGTTCACTGGTCGGGTAGGTGCGGTTCCGCACGAAGCTCGGCGTCT
>CAYLTX010000071.1:28197-32369 GCA_964386725.1 uncultured Bradymonadales bacterium
TCTGTTTCTGCCCAGGCGAAGCGGGGTTTCCGCGAGTGGCACCGTTCGTAGTGGAGCGCCCGGACGTCTCAAAGGCCGCGCGAAGGGCAGGCACATCGAAGTAGGTCGCGACCTGTTCGTGCTCTTTGGGCCAGTATGCCAGGAGCAAGTAGGTCAGCACATTATGCCGAAGGAGCGTATCCGACATAGCTGCGAGCCAGGCCTGCTCATCGAGGACGCCCACTGAAGCGTCGGGTGGACATCTGTGGCGCTCCGAGCGCGGCAGGTCGCACACCTCGCAGCACTCCTGCCAGCTCATCAACCGCCAGAAACGGTGACTCTGCAGCCGCCAGAATGCATATTGCGGCGAGACTTCTCCGCCGAGTGGCCCGGCCCATCTTTCGAGGGCCTCGGCGAGCTTGTCGCGGTGCTCGGCGAAGACGAGGAGATTGCTTTTCTGTTGGACGGACCACTCGAGCAGGTACAGCAGAAACACGACCTGCGCCGGGTCTTCGGTGTGCTCGCCCGGCTTGAGAAAGAGCCCGCCGGCGAAGGAGTCGGCGAGTCGTAGCCAATCGGTGGCGGTGTCGTCGTCGGAGGTGTTCCACAGCGTGTCGAGTTCGGGGATGCGTGGCGACGACATGGAGCCCTCCAAGGTGTGAAGCAATGTGGTCAAGTGTACTACATGAGTGTGGCAGGTGAGGGCGGGGCGGTCAAAAGGAGGTTGGTCGTGATGCGATCAACCTGGGAGCACGATGCCCTGCGTGTCAATGCCGATCATCGCCTTCTCCCAACTCATACTCCAGCCGATCTGCGATGCGCGCCAGCCGCTCGATGATACGCTGGGGAGAGGTCTTTAGGAACGCCGTCGGGATGGCTGCGTAGGCGACGGCATAGCCATCGACGAAGCGAAATTGCAGGGCGGGGTAGGCTGCGGCCCAGTCTTGAAGTGCGGTTTCGTCAACCTGATCTTTTTCAGCAATCAGACTATAGGCAATAGCCATCGACGGAAGCTGTGCGCTGCCCGCTTCTGCGAGGAGAGTGACTGTCTGGGTTCTTCCCGAGGGGTCTGTTTGCAGCGTTACCTGCTGTTGCTCTCCAGTCTCCCGTAGGTCCAGGAGTGCTTTGTGTATCGTGTGGGTGCCACCGTCGTTTTGCTTGTCACTCATGTCGCCTCCCGCACGTCGCGATAATCCAAATCCTGGTGCTGCTCGATGATGTCGACAAGGCCGCGTTCGAGCTGGTCGGCGGTCTGCGCCAGCTCGACCAGCCGGGCGCGGAGAAGCTCGTAGTCGGGCCATTCGCGGCCACTGGCGCAGAAGACGAGGTCGGTGGCGAGTGAGACCTGCCAATACTTGCGATAGGCACTGACCGAGGGGTCGTAGAGCAGGTTGCAAGGGCTCCAGGCCGTCCTCCGATGGAGTGCCTGCCGAAGCGCCACTGCCACCTCGGGATCGTGGGCGCCCAACGGTGTCGTCAGTCGAAGGTAGTGTCGCCGGATCGACGGGATGAATCCCAATTGGGCCAAAATGGGCTGGTGGCGAAGGTCGTCTTTATCGCGCTCTGTCGCGTCTATAACGGTGCTCTCGCCGTCTCGAAGCGATAGCCGGACGTTGGTGAGTAGCAACCACGCTGATAGCTGCCCGCCGGTCTCGGGACTTATCAGAAGCTCGTGCTGGTCAGGCACAAGCGGCACTTCGGTGCGCAAGCGATCGAAGGTGTCGAGCAACCATGTGCGAAAGGCGTCCGGTGCTGACTTGTCTGGGGGGGCGGACTCGACTTTTCGAGCTCCTAGCAGGTGTGGCTCGGTCGGAAACGGCTCGTATTGTCCCTCGTCGCCAAGCTGATTGAGCTGGTCGATGAGACTGTCGATGCTCTCGTCTTCGCGACGGTCGAGGTCGAGTTCCTCGCGTACGTCGTACGACAAGCCCTTGTCCAGAATCGGCTGGACGTCGCGCTTTCGCTTCAGAACGCGGGTGACTTGGTGCTCGTCGACCGAGCGCGCCAGGTACGGGTAGCCGATTTCGAGCTCGGTATCTTCATCGGTGCCGTCGGCCTTTCGGCGGATGAGGCCGCGGTGGACCTTGGAGAAGTAGCGGTCGATGCGGCCGCTTCGCTGCTCGATGTCGCCGGGGCTTGCGACCATGCCGTAGTGCCACACGCGCTTGCACGCCAGGTGCAAGTCGACCCCCTCGCGGAAGACGTCGGTGGTGATCAAGAAGTCCGGGAAGAACGGGGAGTTGAATTTGACCATCACCGGCGTGCGCGAACTCGTGCCACCCATGACGCCGATGGCCGGCTCCTGGCGGTTGAAGTCGCTCCAGCGGGTCTCGGTGTACAGCGGTCGGTCCGAGCCGACCCGGCTTTCGACGAGGCTTCGAAGCGCGGTCTCCTGGGCGAGCAGCTCGTCGATGCGATGGCGAGTGCGGGCGCCGTCGTCCGACAATAGAAGCTCGAGCAGCTCGGCCGACACCGCCTCGACCGTGTCGCCGCCGGCGCGGTCGAAGGCGACGAATAGATCGAGCACCGCCTCCGACACGCGAAAGTTCTTTTCGATGATGCGCTTGAGCGCCTCGCGTCGCTCGAGCATCGCTCGTACTGACACATCGTCACCATAGGACTCGCCGCGCACCCACCGGATCAATCGCTCGTCGCGCTCTCCGGATGCACGCGCCAGATCCCATAAAGACCTCGCTTCCAGGTACTTGCGAAGCGACTGCTCCGACTCGAGCCACTCGGATCGGTCCGGACCGTCGTCCAATTCGTGGTGTGTCTCGTGAATGACGCGCGTCATCTCGAGCAGCTTGCCCAAGGCGGGATGGCCGAAGGTCTCACGCAACCGAAGCAGCGCGAGTTCGTGGACGAGGCCTCGAATCCGACTTTCGTAGGCGGTGTAGTAGTCGCCGCGGCGGCGGTAATAGAACGGCGTGCGTCCCTGGGAAGCTTCGTGTCGGTCCTCAGCGAGCTGTTGGTTGATGGCGGCGTAGACATCTCCGTCGATGTGGCGGTCGAGAAACACGGAGTAGCTATCTTCTTCGACTGCGCCGTCGCGTTTCATCAGCTCGAAGGCAAGCCTAATGAAGTTCTCCTCGAAGACGCCGGCGAGGGAGCCGGGCGGGGAGAAGCGGCGCACGAAGAGCTGGCCCGCCGTGGCGTTTTTGCTTCGCCGTGCAAAGGTCTCGAGCATCTGTGACTGAGCGATGTCGGCGTCGTCGCGGTCTTCCTCATCGAGGACTTCGATGTCCTCGACCTCCTCAGAGCCACGGCCGAGCACAAGCTCGACGTACTTTCGAAATTGCTCGATTCGGTCGGTGCCTTCGGCGACACCGGCCTGCTTGAGGCGGCTGTGGATTCGCTCGCGGCCGATCGCTCGAAAAAGTCGCTCGACTGTGGCCTGGTCGTAGACGCGGCAGATGCGACGCACGAGCTCACGCACGGAGGCGAGTCTGCGCACGAAGATGAGCAGCTTCTCGGGTTGGTCGGATTCGAAGGAGTCATACGCCGCCTCGTCGATGAGGCGTTGCTTGGGATGCGGCGGAAGCTTTCTCGACGTGCGCTCGTCGAATTCTCTTGCGAGATTCTGGAGGACCAGGTGGTCCGGGGCGACGTGCTCGTCTTCGGTGTCGTAGTGGGTCGCGGTCTTTTTCTCTTCTTTCTCGTCATTGAGTTCCTCGTCGGTTTCATCGCGATTGCTCTCGAGGTCGGAGGGCTCGTAGCTCTCGAAGGTCTCGAGGAAGCCGACTTTGAGCGAGGTGTTCAGGTGCTTTCGATGGGTGAGTGCCTTTTCGAGGCGCTTTTGTACGAGGGCCAAGAAGAGCTCGTCGACGATGGCTTCGGGCGTCTGGTCGTTGCTCTCTCGGCCGACTGCGCGCTCCAGCCGGTAGTCGTATTTGGAGTGGCCGGCGAGCCTTCGCAATCGCCGCACGAAGAACCGATTCATATACGCCTGGCGCCGCTCGGGCGTCCTCTCGGCGACCGTCATGGCTTGCGGGTGCGCGTACGAAAGCTGCGTGTAGATGTCACGCTCGGCCCGGTGGGCCGGGGTGGCGCTCATGAGCAGGAGCCGCGGCATCTCTTCGGTCGTCACCTCGCCCTCGCCGCGAAGCCGAAGCAAGGTGGTGAAGACCTTCGTGAAGATATTGCTGCCCTTGTTGCGGAGCTTTTGGGCTTCGTCGACGACTACGAGATCGAAG
>CAYLTX010000072.1:0-5258 GCA_964386725.1 uncultured Bradymonadales bacterium
CCCCGGGGCGGGTGTCGTGAGAAATGCAGGCTAGACCGGCGCCGGCTCGGTGGCGGGCGCCGGGGCGGACTTGGCGGTCTCGCCGGCGGACGCGCCGTGGGTGGGCTCGCGCTTTAGAAAGCGGCCGATGCCTTTCCTACCGACGAATTCACCCTCGCGCACCTGGACGGTGCCGCGCACGGTGACCGCGTCGCAGCGGCCTTTGACGGCCATGCCCTCGAAGGCGTTGTAGTCGATATTCATATGATGGGTCTCGGCGCTGATCGTGCCCTCGAAGTTGGGGTCGAAGACCACCAGATCGGCGTCGGCGCCCGGCTGGATGGTGCCCTTTTGGGGGAAGAGCCCGAAGGTCTTGGCCGCCTGGGTGCTGGCGGCGTCGACAAAGCGATGCAGGTCGATGCGGCCCTCGCGCACGCCGTGGGTATAGAACATGCGCACCCGATCCTCGAGCGACGGGATCCCGTTGGGGATGAGCGTGAAGTTGTCGCGCCCCATCTGCTTTTGCTCGGTGTCGAAGGGGGCGTGGTCGCTGCCCAACGTGCTGACGATACCGTCGCGAAGCCCCGCCCACAGCACATCCTGGTTGTGCTTCTCACGAAGCGGCGGGCTCATCACGAATTTGGCGCCCTCGAAGTCGGGCCGCTCGGCATAAGATTTGTCGAGCAGCAGGTGCTGGATGAGCGACTCGACGGTCACGTTGACGCCGCGATGCTTGGCCTCGACGGCCTCCCTGAGCGCCTCCTCGCAGGAAAGATGCACCACGTAGACATGCGCGCCGGTCAGCTCGGCCATCGTGCATAGGTGGCGAGTGCCCTCGGCCTCGACCACCGGCGGCCGGCTCGGCTCGTGCCACTCGGGGCCGGTCTTACCCTCGGCGATGAGCTTGTCCTGGAGCGCGGCGACCATCTCTGCGTTCTCACAGTGGGCGGTCACGATCACGCCCAGCTCACGCGCCAGGCTCAGCACCTTATAGAGCTGCTCGTCGTCGATGCCCAGCGCGCCCTTATAGGCCAAAAACACCTTGAAGCTAGCCACGCCCTCCTCGGCGACGATCTGGCGCAGCTGACGCTCGACGGTGTCATCAAAATTGGTGATCGCCATATGCCAAGTATAGTCTGAGCAGGCGTTGCCCTCGGCCTCGGCGCGCCAGGTCTCCACCGCCGACAGCGGCTCCTCGTCGGCGCCCGGAATGCAAAAGTCGATGAGCGTGGTCGTCCCGCCGCAAAGCGCCGCGATGGTCCCCGACTCGTAGCTATCCTTGGCGAACGTGCCCATAAAGGGCAGGTGGATGTGGGTATGCGGGTCGATAAACCCGGGAAAGACGAACTTCCCGGTCGCGTCGACGACCTCGGCGCCGGGAGGCGCCTCGATATGGGTGTCGATACGGGTGATCTTCTCGTCCTCGCACCAGATATCGGCCTTGTAGCGGCTCGAGGCGGTGATGATTTCGCCGTTTTTGATGAGTAATGGCATGTTGGTTCTCTGGGGTTTTTGGGGTTGTTTGGGGTGTTTTTGTTTGGCGTGGAAGGTCGTTGTCGCCCCCCCTCCGCCTTGCGCTGTAAAGCGCGCAAGGCACCTCCCCCGTGGGGGAGGGATGCTTCTGCGTAAAGCGGATTGGTTGCTTTTCGCGGGAACAACCCTACCCCCGGGGGAGGGATGCTTCTGCGTAAAGCGGATTGGTTGCTTTTCGCGGGAACAACCCTCCCCCCGGGGGGAGGTGCCTCGGGCGTCTTACAGCCCGAGGCGGTGGGGGGCCTCAACAACCTAATACGCTCAATAAGCAAAATCCGAAATATCCTCATAAGTCTCCGGACGACGATCTCTATAGAACTGCCAGGTGCGCCGCACCTCTTCGATCATATCCAAGTCGCAATCCGCCCAGATCAGCTCGTCCTGGTCTTCGCTGGCTTCGGCGATGAACTCGCCGCGCGGATCGACCACGTAGCTCGTCCCGTAAAACTCGCCGATTTCCCACGGCTCCTCGACGCCGACGCGGTTGCTGGCGGCCAAAAAGTAGCTATTGGCCACGGCGTGGGCGGGTTGCTCGAGCTTCCACAGGTACTGGCTCAGGCCTTTGACCGTCGCCGACGGATTGAAGACCACCTCGGCGCCCTTGAGGCCCAGCGAGCGGGCGCCCTCGGGGAAGTGGCGGTCGTAGCAGATATACACGCCGACCTTGCCGTAGCGGGTCTCGAAGACCGGGTAGCCCATATTGCCCGGCTTGAAGAAATACTTCTCCCAGAAGCCGTTGGTGTGAGGGATGTGGTTCTTGCGGTATTTGCCCAGGTAGCTGCCGTCGGCGTCGATGACCGCCGCCGAGTTGTAGTAGACGCCGGCGTCGGCCCGCTCATACAGCGGCACGACCATGACCATCTCGTGCTTTTTGGCGTATTCCTGCATCAGCGAGGTGGTCGGGCCGGGGATCGCCTCGGCGGCGTCGTACCAGCGCGAATCCTGGCTGGGGCAAAAATACGGGCCGTTGAAGATCTCCTGGAGGCCGAGGATCTGCACGCCCTCTTCGCCGGCCTTGTCGATCATCGGCAGGTGCTTCTCGAGCATGGCCTGCTGAATCTCGGCGACCGGCACCGACTCGTCATTGATGACGTTGGATGCCTGGATGAGTCCTACTCTTACGTTTCGCGCCATAGCGCTTTCTCCTGGTTTATTGCTTGTTGATAGCGACTGAAATGAGCGAGCTACTCAGTACAAATTGCCTTCGCGTAATTGACTGGCGTAGTCGATGTAGACCGTCTTGAGCTCGGTGTAGAAGTCGATGGCCGTCGGGCCCATCTCGCGCTCGCCGACGCCGGTGTTCTTGACGCCGCCAAAGGGCAGCTGCGCCTCGCCGCCGATGGTCGGGCTGTTGACGTGCAAGATGCCGGTCTCGATGTCGTTGACGTAGTCGAAGACCCGGCCGACGTCGCGCGTATAGATGGAGCTCGACAGGCCGTATTCGGAGTTGTTGGCCACCTCGATGGCCTCCTCGAACGACGAGACTTTGATGACGCTGAGCACCGGCCCGAAGATCTCCTCCTGAGCCACGCGCATCTCGGGGGTGACTCCGGTGAGCACCGTCGGGCGCGGGAAGTATCCGTTGGCAAGCTCGCCATCTTCGAAGCGTCCGCCGGGAAGCTCGAGGGCGACGCCCTCCTCTTTGGCGACCTCGATATAGCGGAGCACCTGCTCGAGCTGCTTCTCGTCGACCGACGGTCCCATGCTGGTGGCCTCCTCGAGGCCGTCGCCGGGTTTGACCGCCCTGGCCGCCGCGACCGCGCCGTCGACGAATTGATCGTAGACGTCTTCGTGGACCACCGCGCGGCTGGTCGCCGTGCAACGCTGGCCGGTCGAGCCGAACGCGCCCTTGGCGGCCGCGGCCACGGCCAGATCGACGTCGCCGTCGTCGAGCAAGATGAGCGCGTTTTTGCCGCCCATCTCGCATTGGACCTTTTTATTCTTTCGGGCGCCCTCGACGTAGGCCTTCAGGCCCACCTCGGTCGAGCCGGTAAAGGAGATCGCCGCCACGTCCGGGTGGTCGACCAGGCGCGCGCCGACCGACTCGCCGCGGCCCCAGACGGTATTGAGCACGCCGGCGGGCAGGCCCGCATCGGCGAAGATCTCGGTGACGATTCGGGCGGTGGTCGGGGTCTGCTCGGCCGGCTTGAGCACCACCGTATTTCCGGTGACCAGCGCCGGGGCGATCTTCCACACCGGGATGGCGACCGGGAAATTCCACGGCGTGATCAGCCCGACCACGCCCAGGGGAGCGCGCACCGTATAGGCGAACGTCGACGGGATCTCGCTGGGGATGGTCTGGCCGTTGAGCCTGCGCCCTTCGCCCGCGATAAACTCGAGTAACTTCAGCGACTTCTGGACCTCTCCCTTGGCCTCGGCCAAGACCTTGCCCTCCTCGCGGGTCAGGGCCCTGGCGAGCTCGTCGGCGCGCTCGGCCATCAAGGCGTGGGCCTCGAAGAGCAGCTCGCCGCGCTTGGGCGCGGGCACTTTGGCCCATTTGGGTTGGACCTCCTTGGCCGCCTGGACGGCCAGGTCGAGATCGGACGTCGTGCTCAGCGGGAACTCGTCGATCACCTCGTCGGTGCGGGCCGGGTTGATATTCGGCGCCCACTCGTTCGAGGAGGGATCGACCCACTCTCCGCCGATAAAGTTGCGGATGCGCTCTGCCATCATTCCTCCAAAGGAACTGGGTTAAATTTTTTGTCTACAGTGCAGCCGACGCTAGTGCCCGGCGCCGAATTTGTCAACGACGACCGGCTCCTAGCGGGGCTGTACGGGGTTTGCGGGGTTGACAAAAATCGCGCCCCTATGAAATAGTGGCGCCACTTGTTGTCCAAATTTTGATCGTTTCGAGCTCAGTCGGGCGCGGCCTTCGGGCGGCGCGCGAGGTGTGCGCCGCAGTGCGCCCGTCCACCGATCGAGCTCCCTCTCGAGGACAGGATCCCTCATGTCGAAGCTACCCTCCGGGCGTCTCGAAGAGCAGTTTGACGACCGTAAACCGCTCTTGTCCGAACACGAAGCCGTCGCCGAGGCCAACCGCTGTCTGTATTGCGTCGACGCGCCCTGCATCCCGAGCTGCCCGACCGAGATCGACATCCCGGAGTTCATCCGACAGATCACCACCGAGAACGTCGCCGGCTCGGCCGAGACGATCTTCGAGTCGAATATCCTGGGGATGAGCTGCGCGAGGGTCTGCCCCACCGAGGTGCTGTGCGAGTCGACCTGCGTCTATAACGAGATGGACGAAAAGCCCATCAAAATCGGTCGCTTGCAGCGCTACGCCACCGAGCACGCCTACCGCGAGGGGCTGCACTTTTTCGAGGCCGGGGAATCCACCGGCCACAGGGTCGCGCTCATCGGCGCCGGCCCAGCCAGCCTGGCTTGTGCCCACGAGCTGCGCCGCATGGGCCACGAGACGGTGCTCTTCGAGGCCCGTGAGCGCCCCGGCGGGCTGAATACCAACGGCGTCGCTCCCTATAAGATGCCCGCCAACGACTCGCTCCGCGAGGTCGACTACGTCACCCAAATCGGCGGCATCGACATCCAATACGGCATGAAAATCGGCCGCGACATCAGCCTCACCCAGCTCGAGGCCGACTTCGACGCGGTCTTCATCGGCGTGGGCCTCGGCCCCGACCGCTGGCTGGCCGACAAACAAGAAAAGCTCGACGGGCTGTGGGGGGCGGTCGACCTCATCGAGAAGCTCAAGACCCAAGAGGGCTTCGAGCTGCCCGAGGGCACCAGGC
>CAYLTX010000072.1:5268-32147 GCA_964386725.1 uncultured Bradymonadales bacterium
GCGCGTGGCGGTCATCGGCGGCGGCAACACCGCCCTGGACGTGGTCCGCGAGATGCGCGCCCTGGGCGTCGAAGACGTCATGATGGTCTACCGACGCGACGAAGCCGCGATGAGCGGCTACGCCCACGAGTGGGTCGAGGCCAAAAAAGAAGGCGCCCGCGGCGTCTGGTGGGCACAGCCGGTCGAGGTCTTCGGCGACGGCAAGGTCGAGGGCCTCAAATGCCGCCGCACCCGCGCCGCCACCGACGACGACGGCCGCAGCATACTCGAAGAACTCGGCGGCACCGACTTCACCATCGAATGCGACCTGGTCGCCCTGGCCATCGGCCAGTCGAAGCTCGGCGAGCTATTTCAACGCGTCGAAAAATTGGAGACCGAGTGGGGCCGCATCGTCGTCGACCCCGAGACCGGCGCGACCGGCCACCCGCATTATTTCGCCGGTGGTGATTGCATCAGCGGGGGGCAGGAGGTTGTGAATGCCGTTGCTGAAGGGAAGAGAGCCGCTCATGGCATCGATGCGTACTTAAGAAAGTAAGACAGTTAGAAAGTGAGAAAGTTAGATCCTGCAACTGCTCTCGGTTGAGCTGACGCGCTCGGTAGGACCTTCTTACTCTCTCACTTTCTTACTTTCTCACTCTCTCGACTTTTAATTTCACCGGAGCAACAAATGCCGGATCTTTCAGTCAACTTCGCAGGAATCAAGTCGCCAAACCCTTTCTGGCTGGCCAGCGCGCCGCCGACCAACTCCGGCGATCAGGTGATGCGTGCCTTCGACGCCGGTTGGGGTGGGGTGGTCTGGAAGACGCTCGGCCAGCCGATCACCAATGTGAGCAGCCGCTTTGGGGCGATGAGCCATGGCGACAAGCCGATCGCCGGGTTCAATAATATCGAGCTGATCACCGACCGCCCACTGGCCGACAACTTCAAGGAGATCGCCGAGGTCACCCGGCGCTTCCCGGACCACGCGGTCGTCGTCAGCCTGATGGTCGAGACGCGCGAGGAGTGGAAGGACATCATTAAGCGCAGCATCGACGCCGGCGCCGACGGCCTCGAGCTCAACTTCGGCTGCCCCCACGGCATGTGCGAGCGCGGCATGGGCAGCGCGGTCGGCCAAGAGCCCAAGGTCTGCGAGGAGATCACCCGCTGGGCGGCCGAGTTTTCGACCGTGCCGGTCATCGTCAAATTGACGCCCAACGTCGGCGACATCCTGCCTCCGGGGCGCGCAGCCGTTCGCGGCGGCGCCGACGCGGTCAGCCTGATCAACACCATCAAGAGCATCATCGGCGTCGACCTCGATCGCGGGGTCATCGAGCCGCGGGTGGGTGATAAGAGCTCCAACGGCGGCTACTGCGGCCCTGCGGTGCGCCCTATCGCGCTTCACATGGTCAACCAGCTCGCCCAGGATCCGTCGGTCGACATCCCGATCAGCGGCATCGGCGGTGTGGAGACCTGGCGCGACGCCCTCGAATTCATCTACCTGGGCGCCCAGACCGTGCAGGTATGCACCGCCGTGATGCACCACGGCTACCGCATCGTGCGCGATATGATCGACGGCACCGAGCGCTTCATGCGCGACAAGGGCTTCGAGACCATCGACGAGATGGTCGGCCAGGCGCTGCCCAGCTACGACCAGTGGAAAAACCTCGACCTCAACTACGAGCGCGTCGCCAAGATCAACGACGAGCTATGCATCGGCTGCCAAAAATGCGTGGTCGCCTGCGACGACGGCGCCCACCAATGCATCCACGTCGCCGAGGACACCCGCGTGCCGTTCATCGACGAGACCGAATGCATCGGCTGTAACCTGTGTAATTACGTCTGCCCGGTGCCCGACTGCATCACGATGGAGGATGTGGACAACGGCCGGCCGCAGATGAGCTGGAGTGATTATCTCGCCGCGAAAGAGCGCGGTGAGGATGTGGAGCATCCGGGTAAGAAGACGCATCAGACGCATTTTTGAAGGTTCTTTTTTAAGAGAGTTTCTGCTTTTTGAGGCACCCCTCCGCCTCGCTTTGCTCGGCACCTCCCCATGGCGGCTGAACGCCGCCATGGGGAGGAACTTTCAGCTTGATCGCGCAGTGGAGGGTTATTGAGGTTCAAAAAGCAACCATTGCGCGATCTAGCGGAAGGTTCCTCCCCAGGTCGAAGACCCTGGGGAGGTGGGCGGCGCGCAGTTCAGCGCCGCTCGGAGGGGTGCCCCGACAATCAAAAAAGTTCACCTAAACCCAAAAACAAAAATAAAATGACCGAAACACCCACCACAACAACCGCCCCCAAAACCCACCAAAAGATGTCCACCGACGACATCATCAGCCTGTGCAAAGAGCACACGATGTACACCTGGGCGGCCGGCGACGACGTCTCGCCATTGCCGGTCGAGCGCGCCGAGGGCGTGTATTTTTGGACGCCCGAGGGCAAGCGTTTTCTGGACTTCAACAGCCAGTTGATGTCGGTCAACGTCGGCCACGGCCATCCCAAGCTCAAGGCCGCTATGAAGAAGGCGATCGACGAGCTGATCTACGTCTTTCCGGCCTCGGCCACCGAGCCGCGCGCGCGGCTTGGCAAGCTTTTGTCGGAGGTCGTCCCGGGCGATATCAACCGGTTCTTCTTCGCCCTCGGAGGCGCCGAGGCCAACGAGAACGCCATCCGCGCCGCACGCCTGTACACCGGCCGCCAGAAGATTCTAACCCGCTATCGCAGCTACCACGGCGCGACAAACCTGTGCATGCAGCTGACCGGCGACCCCAGGCGTTGGGCCAACGAGCCGGGCACGCCGGGCATCCTGCACGTGATGGACCCGGAGCCCTACGACTACGAGTTCGGCAAGACCGACGCCGAGAAGACCGCCCAGAACCTGCGCTACCTCGAGGAGATGATCATGTACGAGGGGCCGGAGACCATCGCCGCGATGATGGTCGAGACGGTCACCGGCACTAACGGGGTGCTGCCGCCGCCCGAGGGCTATATGCAGGGGCTCAAGAAGCTCCTGGACAAGCACGACATCCTGTTGATCTGCGACGAGGTCATGTGCGGCTTCGGGCGCACCGGCAAGATGTTCGCCTTCGAGCATTACGACGTCGTCCCCGACATCGTCACCATGGCCAAGGGCATGACCAGCTCGTACTTCCCGCTGGCCTGCATGGGCGTGTCCGACCCGATCGCCGAGCATTTCGAAAAAGAGGTCTTCTGGGGCGGACTGACCTACAACTCCCACGCCCTCGGCCTGGCCACCGCCATCGCCAATATCGAGGTGCTGCAGGACGAGGGCCTCGTCGACCGAGCCGCCGAACTCGCCCCCGTCATGCGCTCCGAGATGGACCGCATGGCCGACAAGCACCCCTGCGTCAAAGAGGGCCGCAACATCGGCCTCTTCGGCATGATCGACCTGCAGAAGAATAGCTCCGGCGAGCGCATGGCGCCGTATAACGGCACCAGCGAACCGATGAAAAAGCTCGGCAAATTCTTCCGCGACGAGGGGCTCTTCACCTTCGTGCGCTGGGGCAGCTTCATGTGCAACCCGCCGCTGATCATCACCGAAGAGCAGATCAAAGACGCCTTCGCGATCATTGACCGCGGCCTCGCCATGGTCGACGAGTACTTTGAAGGGTAATTGAACGATCTCGCAGGGATACTCCTCCCCGCGTCGGGGAGGTGGCGGCAAAGCGTAGCGAAGCCGTCGGAGGGGGCGCCGGGAACCTTCTTTGCACCATAAAGCCAACACGCTTACCCCCTCCGCCTTGCGCTGTACTGCGCTTCAGGCACCTCCCCAAACGGGGAGGGGACGTTAGAAGGACGAAAAAATGAGTGACTCGACACCGTCAGATGGCTTGATTGAGCGGGCCGAGGTGCCCCAAGATCCGGTGCTATATAACCCGGACCTAGAACCGACCCCTCGCGACGAGCGCACTTGGAGCAAGTGGAATCTGGCGGCGTTGTGGGTGGGCATGAGCGTATGTGTGCCGACCTATATGCTCGCCGGCAGCCTGGTCGCCAGCGGCATGAATTGGTGGCAGGCGATGCTAGCGATCCTGCTGGGCAACCTGCTCGTGCTCATCCCGATGATCCTCAACGGCCACGCCGGCACCAAATACGGCATCCCGTTTCCGGTCTTCGCACGCTCGTCATTTGGCGTCTTCGGCGCCCACGTGCCCAGCATCGCCCGGGCGCTGGTCGCCTGTGGCTGGTTCGGCATCCAGACCTATATCGGCGGCGAGGCCTTGTCGGTGGTCGCCGGCATCCTGTGGGAGGGCTGGGCGGAGCTGGGCGCCGGCGCGAGCTTTGTCGGGCTGTCTCTGACCTCCTGGATCGCGTTTATGGCGTTCTGGCTGCTCCAGGCAGTCTTCGTCTGGAAGGGCACCGAGTCGATCAAATGGCTCGAAACGCTGGCCGCGCCCTTCTTGTTGGCCATCGGCGCCGCCCTGCTGTGGTGGGCCATCTCCCAGTCCGGCGGACTGGGCGTATTGCTCGAGCAGTCATCGACCCTGGTCGAGGCCGACACCGACAGCAGCGGCTGGGGCTGGATCGTCCTGGTCTTCTTGCCCGGCCTGACCGCGATGGTCGGCTATTGGGCGACGCTATCGCTGAATATCCCCGATTTTACGCGCTATTGCTCGAGCCAAAAGGAGCAGATGCTCGGCCAGCTCTTCGGGCTGCCCACCACGATGGTCTTCTTTTCGTTTATCGGCGTGGCGGTCACCTCGGCGACGGTCATCGTCTACGGAGAGCCCATCTGGGATCCGGTCGAGCTGGTCGGACGCCTCGCCGACGATTCCGGCTCGGCGATGCTAGCCATCCTCGCCATGCTCGCCCTGGCGGTGGCGACGCTTTCGACCAATATCGCCGCCAACGTGGTCGCCCCGGCGAACTCATTCTCGAACGCCTTCCCCAAGTGGGTCTCGTTTCGCACCGGCGGGCTGGTCGCCGCGGCCATCGGCATTCTGATCTGCCCCTGGCTCATCCTCGACGAGCTCATCGGCTTCCTGGTCACCTACTCCGGCCTGCTCGGCGCGGTCGGCGGCGTCCTCGTCGCCGACTACTGGCTGCTGCGCAAGACCAACCTCGACCCGCAGGCGCTCTACGACAGCCAGGGCATCTACCGCTACGCCGACGGATTCAACTGGAAGGGCATCGGCGCCATGGCGCTGGGCATCGCCGTGGTCATGCTCGGCAAGGCCCATCCGGCGCTGGACTTCTTGTTCCAGGGGGCGTGGTTTAGCGGGCTTGTGACGTCGATGGTGGTGTATGTGGTGTTGATGAAGGATGAGGTTGAAGGTTGAGGGTTTGAGGGTTGGGGGTTGGGGGGTTGGCTGCCAGCCCCATCCTCACCCTCAACAAGCGCAAACGCCACTATGAACAACCTCAAATCGTAGTTTGGAGACGTCGTCGTTTGACGTCGCCTCAAATAGAAGATGCTTGGTTTCTGTAAGATCTTCCATTTAGGGCGCCTAAACTACGGCGCGAACTACAATTTGGGTTAGTTCTCAGCGGCTTTTCGGGTTGTCGGGGATGACTATCGAGGCGCGTACGTCACCCCCAAAGACATCACCTCCGCCGCCTCATATTGCCCCGACATATTCACGGCAAATTCTCCGAGGGCGTGACGGTCAAAACTGAACTGACCCCAAGTTGTCCACGAGTGTTTCCTCCCCAGCACCACAGCGCGTCGCTGGTATCGAGCGCGCAGGTGTGGACTTGCCCGGCCGTGACGCTGGCCCACGAGGTCGACGTGCCGACCTGACCCGGTTCGTTTTGGCTTCCGCCGCTGCCGTTGCCGAGTCGCCCACCGGAATCCTGCCCCCAGCACCATAGGGTGCCGTCGTCGCGGCTGGCACAGACGTGACCCGATATATTGCCATTGGAGCCGCTCGTGCCGGCAGACACCGACGCCCAATTGGAGTCGGTACCGACCTGAGCCGGTGAATAGGTCACCGACGCGGGCGTGATGCCTAATTTGCCGTCGGTGTGGTCGCCCCAACACCATAGTGTGCCGTCAGTCTTGGTCGCACAAGTCATGTGGTCTCCGGTGGCCACGTCGCTCCAATCCGACTCGGAGCCCACCTGAGTAGGGGAACTCGCATCGTCCGAATTGCCCAAGCCAAGTTGCCCGTCGGCGTTACGCCCCCAACACCACAGCGTTCCCTCGGTCTTGATGGCGCAACGGTGGCTCCTATCGAGCGCGAGCGACGCGTAGGGTCCGTCGTCTATCAATGCTGGGGTATATTGGGTGTCCGGGGTGAGCCCGACGCCGAGCAACCCATCGGCGTTGTTGCCCCAGCACCACAACGACCCGTCCGTCTTGAGGGCGCAGGTGCGGCCGTATTGATATCCGCTGGGATTCGCCTCGACGACATCCCAATCGTTGTCGGAGCCGACCTGGCGGGGCACGGGCGCCTCGAGATTTGAGGATCCGCTCCCCAGCCCCAGTTGGCCGCTGGAGTTATAGCCCCAGCACCACAGCGTGCCGTCAGTGCGTACGCCGCAGCTATGGGCTCCACCTGCGGACACCGATTCCCAGTCGGTGCCCGAACCGACCTGAGTGGGATAGTCGTATATCCACTGGTTATTCACGCCGAGTCGGAAGTATTCGCCGTCGCCCCAGCACCACAGCGTGCCGTCGGTGCGCACACCACAGGTGTGTTCGTCACCGGCCGACAATTGGCTCCAGGAAGAGGTCTGATCAACCTGTTGAGGACTTTGACGGTTCTTGGGGCCAATTCCCAGCTCGCCGTTGCGATTCAGGCCCCAACAATGCAGCGTTCCGGCGTCCGTCAGCCCACAGGTGTGCCTGTGCAGGAGGCCGTAGTCATCGTAGCCATCTACATCGACTCGGCTCCAATCCGACCGGGTGCCCACACGTGTGGGCGTCGAGACGGGATTGGCTCCAGAAACGCCCAAGAGCCCGTGGATATTATTGCCCCAGCACCAAAGCTGGCCGCTGGTCTTGAGCGCACAGGTCGCACCGGCGTCGGCGACCACGCTCTGCCAATCGGTGTCCGAGCCGACCTGAGATGGTACGCTGAAGTCTGCCGAATCGTGGCCGAGTTGACCCTCGGCATCGGCCCCCCAACACCACAACGTGCCGTCGGAGCGGATGGCACAAGCATGGGTACCAGTCAGGGCGGGACCTCGACCAATACTCACGCTCTCCCAGGTGGTCGCCGAACCAACTTGACCCGGTGTGGTCCGATCGGTGTTGGTGCCGTCGCCGAGTTGGCCGTAGTTATTATCGCCCCAGCACCACAGCGTGCCGTCGGTCTTGACCGCACATGTAGAACGCTGGGCGACATCTACCGCAGCCCATTCAGCGCTCGAGCCAACTTGGACGGGGCTGTGTCGCTCGGTGGTGGTTCCGTCCCCCAATTCACCGCTCGAGTTGTCTCCCCAGCACCACAGCGTTCCCCCGGCTCTGATTCCGCACGTCTGCTCATCTCCGACCGACACACTCTTCCAATCGGTCTGCGTGCCGACTTGAACCGGGCTCCCCCCGCTCCAAGTCGCCCCATGGCCGAGCTGTCCCGAGGCGCTATTCCCCCAACACCATAGCGTTCCGTCCGCCCGGATGCCGCAGGAGTGATGCCCTCCGGCCTCGAGGACCTCCCAGTCTTGCGCGCTGCCGACCTTCAATGGGCGCCACTGGCGCTTCGGGGCGCCAAATACGCCCAATTGGTCCAAGTCGTTGTGGCCCCAGCACCACAGCGAACCATCTTCTTGGATACCGCATGAATGCTCGTAACCCACCGACATCGCCTGCCATCGCACATCGATTTCCCATGTATGCGAAGCGGGCGCGGAGGTATTACCCACGTCGTCCGAGGCGCGCACCTCGAAGGTATGCGCGCCCTGATCGTCCACCTCGATGGACTCGGGCGAGGAACACGACGACCAGGACTGCGCGTCCAATCGGCATTCGAATGTGGCGTTGGGGTCGTCGGCCTCGAATGCGAACACAGCCGCATTCGTCGCACTCGGATCTGCAGGGGTATCCGTCAGTGTGACCGTCGGCGCCTCGGTATCGACGGACCAGGAGTAGCTGGCCGGAGAGGGATCGACCGTTCCGAGTTCTCCGACCGCGCGCACCTCGAACGTATGCGAGCCGTCGTCGACCTCATAGGTCTTCGGAGACGTGCACACCTCCCAGCCGGCGGCGTCGAGTTGGCATTCGAATTCCTCGGCGTGCACCCCGGAGAACTCGAAGGTCGCGCTTGACTCGGTGCTCGGATCGTCGGGATGCGAATCGATGCCGGTGTCCAACTCGTTGGTCACCGTCCACTCGTGGGCGGCCGGGCTTGGATCGACCACCCCGAGGTAGGAGGCGCGCACCTCGAAGCTGTGCTCTCCGACCTCGACCTCGACCGCGGCACCACCGTCCGGGCAAACCTGCCATTCACCGCCGTCGATACGGCACTCGTATTCGTCGACGCGGGTGGCCGAGTAGACGAACTCAGCTTGTGTTTGGGTGGTGACGCTGTCTGGGCCGGAATCGATGGTGGTCTCGGGAGGACTGACGTACTGCCAGTGGGTCCTGCTCGGCTCTTGCTCGACATTGCCCGCCCGGTCGATCGCGCGCACCTCGAATTCATATTCGCCGGTGCTCAACGCATGGTACCGCTTGGGCGAATCACATGCCTCCCAGGACTCCCCGTTGAGGCGGCACTCGAATTGGACCGACTCGTTGGAGTCGACGAGCTCGAACTCGACCACCACGGGAAGCTCGGTCACGGGCGAACCGCTGTCTGGGGCAGACACGATCCGAGTTTCGGGCGGGGTCGTATCCACGCCTCCGGAATCTTCGTGCGATCCTGCATCCGGCCCGGCATCAACATTCGTCCCCTCACCATCCTGCCCACCGCAGCCGATCGCCAACGAGCCAACCGCGACTACGCCGATCAGGACCATAAAAACTCCGCGCATGGCCTGCCCGCCCCGCTTTGTCACGACAGTTCGCACGATTGCGTTCATCCATTCTTCGACCATTAGATGTCCCCGCTTCATAACTCAACCATTGCGTCAGTGAGACGAGGACCACCCAAAAATATTCAATCATTGCATCGAGACTAAACCACTCCTACTCCGAAACCCGGAGTCTTGGCTGCGTCAGACCAGCGCCTGTCGGCCTGTCCTCCATCCACGGAGCGCTGCTACGCGTCAGTCGGCCAGACCGACATCCATCTGGCCTGACTTCGCCAATATATCCGGTTTCCGAAATAGGAGTGATTTAGTGGCGCGCAGATCCAATCCCTCGCTTTATGCAGGTGGACCGTGCGAACTACAATTTAGGATTGGCCTAAGGTTTCATCGGCCATTGTTCAGGGCTTGAGGCGTCGACCACCGGCGTGGGAGCCGGCCTATTAAGGGATTTAAGATTAAAGGTGTCGGAGCCGGTGATGTTTGCCGATACGCGGCCTCGGAAACAAAATGTGTTGCCGATCTGCGGACCTCAATCTTAAATCCCTTAATTGGCGGGGTAGCGCCCCCGTGGACGACGTTCATCTCCTGAACGATGGTCGCTTATCAAGGCCTATACGTCACCCCCAAAGACATCACCTCCGCCGCCGCGTCATATTGGCCCGGGAACGCCTCGCCGGTCGCCTCCGCTCCCAAGAAAAACACATGCCCGTAGCCCACGTCGACCTGCACATCGTCGGTCAGCGCGTAGCCAGCCCCCACCGACGGCACTAGTCGGTTGCCGTCGGGCGATGACGGCGACAGCGTATCGGTGGGCGACGGGGCCGCGTCGAAGGCCAACCCGAAGCGTACGCTCAAGTCGGGCGCCCAGCCGTGTTGCTCCCAGCCGGCGGCCAGGGTCAGCGAGTCGCTCCAGTTGCGCGGCTGGGCGACGTCGGGCGTCTCGTCGTCGGCGAAGTCGATGGCGAATTCGTCGAAGGTCGACCACGCCCAATAGGTCACGTCGACCGAGGCGACCGCCCGGTCGAATTCCCAGGCCGTACCGAGCGCGACGCGGTCGGGCAAGGTGATTTCGGTGGTCACATATTGGTCGTGGGCCTTCTCGCTGAGCTCGACGGGTACGTCCTGAAAGTCGGCCCAGCCCGAAAAGCCGTGGTAGACCCGCGAGCGCCAGCTCAACCCCAGCGAGAGTCTATCGTTCGGCCGATACATCGCGGCGAGCTGGGCGCCGAAGCCGATGGCGTCGCCGGCCAGGCGTACGCTGCCTTCGGTGTCGACCGCGTCGATCTGGCGCTCGTAGGCCACCGTCGATCGCTGCAGCCGCGGGCCGACGGCCACCGACAGTTCCTCGATGGGCCGCCAGGCGAAGACGCCGGCGACCTCGAAGACCTGCAATTCGATGGCGGTCACGTCGAAGCGGCCGCTCCAATCCTGCGGCCAGCGAAGCCCCGACCCAAACGGCACGTTGAACGACACGCCGGCGGCGAAGTCGCCGAAGCGATACGCTGCGCTCGCATACGGCGGCGCCGACAGGCCGGTCGTCGCCGGGGTCTGGTCACCCGAGTCCGGGTGCACGTGCGTGATCGTCGGCACGATCGCCGACATGCCCGCCGACAGACTCAGCCCCTCGGCAAAGCCCCACGCCGCCGGATTATAAAAGCCGGCCTCGCCGAAGTCGCTTCGGGCGGTCGCAGCGCCTCCGACCCCTCTGGCCGCCGCGCCCTGCTCGCCGACGGCGAAGCCGGCGGCTTGGGCCGTGGTTGGTGCCGCGGGAATAGCGCAAGCCAGGACTGTGGCACCTACCGCGGCGGTCGAGATGATGTCGATGAGCTTCATGTATCGGCCTCAATAACCCGAGATATTTGTGGTAGCAGCCCCTAAATGGGCAGTTTGCGCCGTCGTACAGGCGCCCCTAATAGAAGACCTCCAGAAACCGAGGCGTCCGCTATTAAAGGCGACGTCAAACAACGACGTCTCCAAACTACGATTTAAGGTTGTTCATAGTGACGTTTGCGCTTGTTGAGCCGTCGAATAGAATGCCTACGCTTACCGAGGCATCCGCCCCAAGCCCACCTTCACCGGGCATTCAGGAACTCCACCATCTCATTACGCGCATCGCGCCCCTCAAAAGAGGTCGGATCGAATAAAAAGCCGTGATTGGAGATGGCCGGCGTATACGTCGAGATATCGACGCCCATACGCTCGGCCAGGATTTCGGTGGCGGCGTTGGGGACCACCGAGTCGTTTTCGGCCATCTGGATGAGCACCCGCTTTGCGGGGGCGGTCTTTTGCTGGCCGTCGGTCGGGTCGGTGTAGGTCAGCGGGTCGTCGATGGTGTGTTGGACCAGGTTGAGCGGGTCGATGGGGTCGAGCAGCCAGCGGACGACGTTCTCGAAATCGAAGTAGGCGTCGCTGCCCTGCTCGACGCCGCGCTCGTCGAGGGCGTGTTGGAACTCGCCGCTGAAGGTCGCCGACTCCTCGATGAGCGTGAAGTAGTCGGCGCCGGGGACGTTGAGCACGAAGTTGTCCAGGGTCGGCTCGGTGGCGCTGAGGATGGAGCCGACGATGCCGCCCAGGCTCATGCCCAGGTAGGAGACGTCGCCGCCGTCGAGCACCCAGCCGTCGGCCTGGCCGGCCCAGTCGGCCCCGCGGATGACCCGCAGCCCCTGCATCAAATCGAGCGCGGCCTGGGCGAAGTGGTCGCGAGTGCCCACCAGATTGCCGACCTCGACGAAGGCAAAGCCGGTCGAGACCGGATATTCGGCGTCGACGAAGGGCACCTCGATGGTCGCGATCTCACCGGTCGAGCCGTCCGATTCGATGCACTCGCCGGCCTGGCTGCAGGTGGCGTCGTTGCTCTTGCAGTCGGTATCCTCGACGCACACCGCTCGATGGCCGTGATAGGGCAGGTCCAGCGCGAAGGAGGCGTAGCCCTCCGAGGCGAGCTTGTCAGCGATGAGGTAGACGAGCTCGCGGCTGGTCATCAGGCCGTGGCCGAAGAGCACCACCGGGATCGGCTTACCCCGATCGATCCCGCGCGGAATGGTGAGCACGAAGGAAGCGGGCTTCTCCTGAGCCGAGCCGTCCGGATGAAATCGTCGGGTCTGCGGGTCCAGGTGGTCGAGCACGAACATCTCGCCGGAGACGACCGTCTTGACCCGCGGCATCGCCACAAATAGCCCGCGATCGAAGGGCGAGGCGACCTCGACATTCTGGATATCCGTGCGCACGTCTTGCTCGTAGAGCTTCGCGCGATACTCCAACATGCGTTCGGCGGCCGATAGCGTCCGGAAGGGGACCGCCGCGGGCACCGACTCGCGCGGGTGGAGCTCGCCGTCGAGCCTGTCGAGTACGGCCTCGGCCTTCTGGCGCACCGGCTCGAGCATTTGGGCGGTGGCGTCGTCGATGGCCGAGACCTGTGAGGTGTCGCCGTCGACCAGCGTCGCCTTCGAGCGAATGAGCGCACCCAACGGCTGGGCTTGAAGCGGCTCGCCGCGCCGGTCCTCGAGCGCACGCGTGGCCACATAGACGTATTCGGAGTTCGCCTCGAGGGTGAGCCGGGGCCGAATCCAGAAGGTCTTGCCATCGTCGAGCACCCCGCGCTCGAGGTCGGTAACTTCGACCAGCTCGCCGCTGTCAGTGCGTCGAAAAAGCCGGACGGCCTCCTCGTCGAGCACGGTCGTCGACTCCACCGGGTGGGTGCTCTCGAGGACCAGCGCGGCGGAGGCCGAGAACCCGTCGTACTCCGACAGCGTCTCCTTGACGTCGCGCACCTCGCCGGTCTCGTCGTCGGCGATGGGCAGATCGACCAGGCCGGTCTCCCGATCCATCAGGACGTCGTTGGGCATCGGGATGCGGCCGGTGTTGGGGTCGAACCACACCGCGGGCTTGTCGGTGGTCGTAAACGTCGAGAGCACCGCAAGCTCCGAGCGCCCGAACCCGCGCCGCTCGGTGACCATGTCGATGAGCGGCGCGTAGGCCTGCTGGATCTCGTGGAGGGCCTCGGCGGCGGCGGTCTTCTCGGCGCTGGAATCGCCGGGCATGGCATCGGGATGCTCGATGAGCGGCTCCTCGGAGCGGACCATATAGAAGCCGGCATCGGCGATGACCGGCTCGCCATACGCCCCGCGAAGCCCGCCCTCGTAGCCGCGCAACCCGAAGACATAGGTTTGGCCGGGCGCCAACTCGGTGGCTCGCTGCGCGTCATCATCGCCTGCTCTGGGCGTCGCCGTGATCACGCCGGCCTCGGCGTCGAAGCCCCGCTCCAGCGACAGCGGCTCGCCGGTCTGAGCGTCGAGCACGAAGAACGAGCCGCCGAGCCCGGCGGCCTGCACCTCGTCGGAGACCGGAATTTTGATCGTCGAGGCCAGCGGAAAGCCGTCGAGCGAGTTCAGATAGGCGGTAAATTCTCTGTCGGCCGCCGGCGCTTCCCGGTCGATGGGCAGGTCGAGCCGGCCGCGCCCATTGTCGCGCGCATCGTCGCGCACCAGATCCGTCGGCGAGGGCAGCTCGCCCGAGGCAGGATCCCACACCGCCCGCACCACGTCCGGCTGCGGCTCGATATCGGCCTCGGGGGTGCACGCGCTGGCTGTGAGTAGCAGCACCGCGATGGATATGCAGGCTTCCCGACGCAGTTTTGTCATGGCGGCATCCTGTTGGGCTGGACAGGGCTCGTCTGAACTATGAATCAGATGGTGCCAAGGTACATGGGATGTCTGCCGAAGTTCAACCCTGGGCCGAGGCCACAACCAAACCCCAACAACCCGAAGATATCCTGAAGGCAGCCCCTAAATTGTAGTTCGCGCCGCTGTACAGGCGCCCCAAATAGAAGATCCACAGAAACCGCGGCGCCCCAAATAGAAGATCCACAGAAACCGAAACATCCGCTATTTGAGGCGACGTCAAACAACGACGTCTCCAAACTACGATTTGAGGTTGTTCATAGTGGCGTTTGCGCTTGTTGAGCCCTGAAATGTCGCTCCGACCCGGCTTGTTAGCCGCTTGTCAGCAACGTTGATCAGTCGTCGAGCCCCGTGTAGGCTGGCGACATAATCACGAACTCGCTCGTTTACGCCTGGCCAGGAGTGTTCACGATGGGCAAACGTTGGGAATCGCTTAAGAAATATTCTTCGTGGCGCAAGATCTCGGTCGGCATGTGGCGCCCGCCCAATGATCCCTCGATCTACGGCTACGAGACCGTCGACGTCAGCAACCTGCTGCCCTACCTCGACGAGGTCTCCCGAGTCAGCGGCACGAAGGTCACCATCTCGGCGTTTTGCGTCAAATTGGCCGCTGAGGTCTTCAAGCGCCACCCGGACCTCAACGTGGTCATGATTGGCAAGAAGGTGCGCCAGCGAAAGAATGTCGACATCTTCTGCCAGGTCGCCGTGGCCGACGAGACGGCCAGCGAGGCCGACCTCAGCGGTGTCAAACTCGCCAATGCCGACCAGATGAGCCTGGTCGAGATCGCCCAGCGGCTGACGTCGCGCGCCAGCGACGTGCGTGCCGGCCAGGACGCGGAGATGGAGAAGACCAAGTCGATGGTCGACATCGTCCCTCCCTGGCTGATGGGCGGCGTGCTCAAGATGGTCGACTTTCTGACTTTCAACGTGCCCTTCGACCTGGACAAGCTCGGGATCCGAAGCGATCCGTTCGGAAGCGCCATGGTGACCTCGGTGGGTCCCTTCGACATCAGGCAGGGATTCGCGCCGCTGGTGCCCGCCAGCCGCGTTCCGGTGGTGCTTTTGCCGGCCGCCGTCCATAAAGCGCCGATCGTCACCGAAGACGGCGAGGTCGAGGCGCGCGACGCGATGAACGTCTCGCTGACCTTCGACCACCGCTGCTACGACGGCTATCAGATCGGCTATTTCGTGCGCATCATGCGCGACATGCTGCTCAACCCGACCAACTACCTGCCCGAGCCGTCGCACTTTGCCCAGCCGGACGGCGACGAGGTCCAGCCGCCCCGCCCCGAGGACCGCGACCCCGAGGAACGTGAGGTCGAGGCCGCTCCCGCCGAGTAAAGGCGGGGTAGGGCAGGGGTTCGGGGGTCCGGGGGTCCAGGGGTCCAGGAACGGCAACGGCTTAACTGCGGGCTTGGGGCTTGGGGTGTGGAGTGATGGAAACGCGCGGCGGCTGGTGATAGGCTAGCGCCGTCGACTCTCCTGCTACGACGGTCCAAATACTCGATGAAGCTTCTGCGTATCGCATCTGTCCTTGTGGCCCTGTGCCTGGCGCTCGCCGCTTGCTCTGACGACAATAGCGGCGCAAATAATAATGCTCCGGGCGACGCCGGGGCGACCGACGCCACCGACACCTTCGACACATTTTGCCGGCCCGCCTCGGCCGAATGCACCTCGCTGGCCTCGCGGCGGGTCTGCGTGGACGACGGCAGCGAGTGGCGCGAGGAGGTCTGCGCGGCCGAGAAGCGCTGCCACGCCGACTCCGGCGAGTGCCGCGAGCCGGTGTGTGCGCCCGGCCAGTTTTTGGAATGTACCGAGGAGGGCCTGCAGCGGGTGTGCAACCAGAGCGGCACCGAGGTCGTCGAGACAATCTGCCCGGGCGACCAGCCGTGTAGCGACGGCCAATGCGAGGCCCCGGAGTGCGAGGCCGGGGTCACCCGCTGTGTCGACACCACCGAACTCGAGATCTGCAACGAAGCCGGCGCGTTCGTCCCCGGCGAGCCCTGCCCGAGGGGCACCGAATGCTTTAACGGCGAGTGCGAAGACCTCTGCGAGCTGAGCAAAAAGGTGTCCAGCTATATCGGCTGCGAGTATTGGTCGGTCGACTTGGATAACTACGACGACGCCCTCAGCCAACCGCACGCGGTCGTGGTGACCAACCCAAACCCCGAGAACACCGCGCGCATCACGCTGACCGAGGGCTTCAGCAACCGCGAATTGATCAGCGCGCCGGACGGCACGAGCTACGACCTGGCGATCCCGCCCGGCGAGGCGCGCATCTATTCGATCCCCACCGGCCTCGATCACTCGGGCACGCGCCTGCTGGACAATAAGGCGGTCCGGCTGACCAGCAGCATCCCGGTCATCGCCTACCAATTCAACCCGCTCAACAACGTCGACGTGTACTCCAACGACGGCACGCTGCTGATCCCGACGAACTCGCTGGGCCGCGAATACCGCGCGATGAGCTGGTATTACCGGGGCGGCCGAGCCCGGATTCGCGGCTTTTTGACGGTGGTCAATTCTTACGGAAATCCCAACCGGGTGCGCATCACCCCGTCCGCCCAGGTCATCTCGGGCCCCGGCATCGAGCAGATCGAGGCCGGCGAGACCCGGGTCTTCGACCTGGCCCCCGGCGAGTCGATCAACCTGGAGACCTCCGGCGCCGAGCTCGAGGACGCCATCGATCACGGCTGCCTGGCCAACCGCGAGGGGCCGCCCGACCAGGTCTCGCCGTGTCCGGATCTGACCGGCACCCAGATCGTGGCCGACGAGCCGATCACCGTCTTCGGCGGCCACCAATGCGCCAACGTGGTCAAAGATATCGACCGCTGCGACCACATCGAGTCGATCCTGCTACCCACCGACGCCTGGGGCACCGAATATGTCGGCTCGAAGTTCAGCCCCCGGGCCGACGGGGCCACCAAGGAGCCGGATCTGTGGCGAGTCATCGCCGCCGAAGACGACACGATCGTGCAAACCGACCCGGAGATCCCCGGCCTGCACGGCCGCACGCTCGACGCCGGCGAATGGCGCCAATTCGAGGCCATCGACGACCACGTCAACTTCCAATTGGTCGCCAATAAGCCGGTGATGCTCGCCCAATATATGGTCGGCTCGAATTGGACCGGCATCCCGCGCGAGTGCGACGAAGGCATCGACGCCAACAACCCCACCGGCATCGGCGATCCGGCCATGGCCGTGTCCGTGCCCACCGACCAGTTCCGCACCGACTATATCGTGCTCACCCCCGAGGCCTACGAACGCGACTATATCAACCTGATCGTACCGGCCGGCTTCGAGGTGCGCCTGGACGGCGACACGATTTCAGATGATGAGTGGACCAAGGTCGGCGAGCGGGGCAACTACGACATCGCCCAGATCCGCGTCGAAGACGGCTTTCACATATTGGAGGGCGACGAGCCGTTCGGGGTGGTCAGCTACGGCTATGATTGCCACGTCTCTTATGCTTACCCGGGTGGGTTGAATTTGGAGACGGTGGAGGAGAGGTTGTGATGGGGGGGATCTTGGATTGTTGGGCCCCCCCCACCGCCTCGCTTCGCTCGGCACCTCCCCCGGGGGGGAGGGATGTCCCTGCCGATCGGCGGCTAGGTTGCTTTTCGCAGCAACAACCCTCCCCCCCGGGGAGGTGCTCGGCGCGTTTTACAGCGCCGAGCGGTGGGGGGCCCCCAACAACCCGTACTCCCTAAAAAGGAATATCATCATCATCAAACGACTGATCGAAATCACTCTCGACTTCCGGCCGACTCTGACTTCCGCCGCCGCCTCCGCCGCCGCGCGAGTACCCTCCGCCGCCGCCGTTGCCCCCCGATAGGAAGGTGACGTTTTGGGCGACGATCTCGGTGGTCTTGCGCTTGTTGCCGTCCCTGTCTTCCCACTCGTCGGTCTGGAGGCGGCCCTCGACGTAGACCTGGCGGCCCTTGCTCAGATACTTCTGGCAGTTCTCGGCGGTCTTGCCGAAGACCACCACGCGGTGCCACTCGGTGCGCTCTTGTCGCTCGCCGTTTTTGTCCGTCCAGCGCTCGTTGGTGGCGATGCTCAGATTGGCCACCGCCGTGCCCGATTGGGTGTAGCGCACTTCCGGATCGGAGCCGAGGTTTCCGATGATGATTGCTTTATTGACGCTCATTTTCTTCTCCTTTTGAGCCCACGCCGACTATCCGGCGCGGGAGTGAACTTTAACGACACGCCTATTTTAGCGTGCCATATCTATTTTGCAAGAACACTGAACATATGTTTCGTACAGTTTCATAGTCACACGATCAAACAAACGATCGCGGGGGCCTTGGCGAACCAGCAGACTGCAACCGGGCCCTCATATATGTTATCGGCAGAATGGACTATTTCGTTGCGTGTTTTTTTCAACTTTTGCCGTAATACCCTGTTAGCACATCACGGCGCGGGGATACATTGAAGATTCTTTTGCGGTTGTCTGTTTCGATCCTGGACCCCTGGACCCCCGGACCCCCGGACCCCTGATCATGTCCTTCCTAGACAAAATAAGCGATCGCGTCGGCGGCTTTCTCGACGAGGTGTTGCTGCCCGAGGAGGTGGCGCGCTCGTTGCAGCGTGCGGCGCAGGCGATCGAGGACGAGGAGTATGAGAAGGCGCTCCGTATCTTGTATAGAACGCACGCCGACCACCCCGACTTCCACCGGACCCATCATTTGATCGGGCTGTGCAAATTTCATCAGGGTGAGTTCGAGGATGCGTTGTCGGCCTTCGATCGGGCGATCGACGGGCGCGAAGAGGTGGTCAGCCATCTCTATGCGGCGCTGTCGGCCGAGCAATTGGGCCGCTACCACGAGGCGCAGGTGCATTTCCGGCGGGGCCTGGAACTCGGGGCGAGCGCGGCGCTCGAATTCGACCTGCTCTTCGGGTTGGGGCGGGCGTATCTGTCGCAGGGCCGCGCCGACAAGGCGGTGCGCGAGCTCAGGAAGGCGACCAAGCGCTTTCCCGACCAGCCGCAGGCGGCGGTGACGCTGGCGCGTGCGCTGCTCGAGCGCTCGAAGCTCGACGAGGCCAAAGACGTGCTCGCCTCGCCGATCGCCCAGCAGGCGGGCCTGGAGGCTCGGGTGCTGCGAGGCGAGATCGAGGAGGCGCGCGGCCGTGCCGAAGCGGCGCTCGAGGCCTACGTGGAGGCGCTCGACGATGAGCCAGACCACGAGGCGGCGCTGGTGGGCGCGGCGCGCTCGAGCCTCGCCAGCGGCGATCACCGGCGGGCCAACGACTACCTGCTGCGCGTCCTCGAGGTCGCCGATCCCGAGAGGCTTGGCGAAATCCACGCGCTTTTGGGCCAGACCAATGAGGCGATCGCCAATCACGAGCGCGCGCTCGAGTGCTACGCCACCTCGCTCGACATCGACGCCCAGCGCGTCGACGCGCGGCTCGGCACTGGTCGCCTCCTGCTGGAGATGGACGAGCCACACGCGGCGCGCGAGCACTTCCAGGAGGCCGCCGACCGCGCCACCGAGGACCCCGCGGGCCGACACGAGGCGCTGGTCGGCCTGGCTCGAGTCAGCCTCGCGGAGGGGGATCTGGGTGACGCGCGCCGATTGATCGACCAGCTGCTGCAGCAAAAGTCCTCGGAGCCGCCGGTCGACGTGTTGCATCTGCTGGGCGAGGTGGCCCTCGCCGCCGGCGACCCGGCCGAAGCGGTCGTCGCCTTCGAGCAGGCAGTGCTCGCCGCAGGCGACCGGCGCATCGAGGCGCTCGAGGGCGATCTTCGCCGAGCGCTCGGCGAGCTGACCTTCGACTGGCAGTTGCCCGAGCGGCTCGAGGACTCGACCGACGTGGTCGGCGTGCTCCACCAATTGCGCGACTTCGTCGCCTCCGATCCGCGCACCGACCACCTGCTGCCACGCGTCCAACGCATGCTGTCCTCGCTCAACTCGCCGCTGTCGATCGCGATCGTCGGCGAGTTCAACGCCGGCAAGTCGACGCTGCTCAACGCGCTGATCGGCGAGGAGGTCGTCCCCATGGGGGTGCTGCCGACGACCGCGCATACCTGCTATATCCAATACGGCCCCCGCAAGGCCGCGCGCGTGGTCCGCGACGACGGCGAGGTCGTCGAGGTCAACCTCGAGGAGGCCAAGCGGCAGATGAAGACCGAGGCCGACCGGATCGACCACCTCGAATTCGTCTACCCGCATCCGGATCTGCGCTCGGTGGAGTTTTGGGATACCCCCGGCTTCAACGCGTTGGCCGACGGCCACGAGGAGACCGCCTCGCGCGCGCTGCAAGAAGCCGAGGCGATCCTGTGGGTGCTCGACGCGAACCAGGCGCTATCCCAGAGCGAGTTCGAGCTCATCGAGAGCATCCCCGACGGTGATGAGCGCCTGCTGATAGTGCTCAATAAGGTCGACCGGTTCGGGCCGGCCGACGAGCGCCAGGCGCCGATCGACGAGTTGATGGAGTATGTCGAGAAGAATTCGGCCGGACGTATCGCCGGGTGTTTTGCGCTGTCGGCGCTCGAGGCACTGGAGGCGACGTTGATGACGCCCGAACAGTCGACGCCAGGGACGGCGTCGCTCCAGTTATCGGGGTTCGAGGATTTTCGGGGGTTTCTCGAGTCCAATATCATCGAGCGCTCCGGGCGCATCAAGACCCTCGAGATCGCCCGCCAGCTCGGCGAGCTGGTCGACGATCTCGGCGCGCTCCAGGACGAGCTGGTCGACAAATACGAGGCCCTGGGCGACGAGGCTAGGTCGCTAGTCGAGTGGCTCGATGAGCACGCGCAGACCCAGCCCCAGGCGCGCGCCAAAGCAGAGGCGCGCAGCCTCGAGGATCGCTTCGACTTCGTGCTCACCGGCATCGAGCGCGAGATCCGCGAGGCGATGAGTTCGCGCGGCCGCTGGTTGACCCGCAAGGTGCTCGCCGACGAGGACAAGCAATTCGTGCTCGACCTGCTCTCCGAGCGGCTCGAGGACGTCCTGAACCGCTCGCGCCAGAGCGTCGAAAACGACGTCGCCGAGCTGGAGAGCAACCTCGCGCAGCGGGTCGGCCAGATCGTCAGTGAATTGCCGCTTAGCGACGCCCGCGCGATGAATCGGCGGCTGGAGGGATTTTTCGACGAGTCGCGCGTGTTGAAGCTATTGCTCGAAGAGCGAGTTTACGGCCAGATGCGCGCCCGGGCCACCGGCCAGATCGAGGCCGCCGGCCGGCGCGCGCTCGAGGAAATCCGTGACAGCAGCCAGCACGACGGCCCCGATTGGAAGGCCGCCTTGCGACGACTCCTGCCCGATACTCGAGCCGATTTAAACCGTGAGTTGGCGGCTTGGTATGCGGAATTTTTCCTTGCAGCAAGCCGCTTTTGCGATAGGGTTCAACGCGATCTTCACCTCCTCAAATTGGAGGCCGAACACCACTTCGACGTCTCGTCGGTGGCCGAATTAGCCGACGCGCGTTGAAGTTTTGCTTCTGTCCCATCCCGACCATGCGCCTAAACATACTTTTGATAGCCGTCTTATTGCTCAGCGCCGCGACTGCCGCGTGTGATAATAAGAGCAGCCAGGACGACGCGAGCGACGTCTCGGTCTTCGAAGACGCCGAACCTTCCCAAGCCGGCGCCGAGGACCAGGCTCCGAAGCAAGATGACGCCCCCGAGCCGGACCGACAGCGCACGACGGCCACCTCACCCGGCGACGGTGTCGTCACCGAGCAACCGCCGCTCGATATCTACAGATATATGGACGAGGAGCAGGTCGCAGAGTTCGTCTCCGCCGAGGTCAGCCGTCAGTCGCTGGCCGGCAACAAGCCCTCGCCGACCTATAATGCCACGCACTTCCAGGGCGAAGATCGCAACAGCTTCGGCGTCGGTCTGCAGTTGTGGAAGCTAGCAAATCGTGAGGAGGCGCTCGCGCGCGTCGATGACCTGCGCGAGCAATACTTGAACGTCGAGGAGGCGCCCGAGGGATCGCCGATCGACGAAGAGATGGCGTTCATCTCCGAGCGTGCGGGCATCCTCAGCTACGTCTTCGCCACCGGCGACGACTCGCAGGGTTTTGTCGCCGCAGTCTCCTGCGGCGAGCAAATGTGTGACAACGGAATCGAGCAACACTTCGAGATCGCCAACCTCATGCTCGAGCGTATCGAGAACAACGCCGCCGAAAAGGCGGAAGCGGCCGAAGCGGCCGAAGCCAAGCGCTAAGCGATCAAGCCTGTACTCTCGAAATGTCCGCGACTTTCATGAAGAGGTCGCGAATGTCGTCGAGCAACGCGATGCGATTCTTCCTGAGCGCGTCGTCCTCAGCCATCACCATCACATTGTCGAAGAAGGCGTCCACCGGCTCTTTGAGGCCGATGAGCGTGCCACACGCCCGCGGCCAGTCCCGCGCTCTGAGCGCGTCGTCGACCTCGTTGACGGCCTCTTGCCACGCTCCGTGGAGCGCCTCCTCCTGGGGCTCCTCGAAGAGTTCGGGGTCGACCTGCTCGCCCTGCTCTTCGGCCTGCTTTCGGAGGATATTGACCACGCGCTTGAACCCGACGGCCAGCGGCTCGAAGTCGGCCTCGCGGCGCAGCTCGGCGAGCGCGTCGACGCGGTCCTGGACGCTGAGCACGTCGTCGCGGCTGGCGGCCAATACGGCGTCGACCACGTCGATCGGATAGGTGTCGGCGAGCTGGTATTTAAGACGCGTGGCGGCGAAGTCGACGAGCTCGTCGACCAGCACGTCGCGCTCTGTTTCGAGCACGCCCGGGCTGAGCGCTTCATAAGCGTCGATGGCCAGCTCGAAGAGCCTGGACAGCCCGATGCTATACTCGCGCTCCTGCAGAATCCGGATGACGCCCAGCGCCGCACGTCTGAGCGCGTAGGGGTCGGAGGTGCTCGTCGGGATCAACCCGATGCCGAAGCAGCCGACCAGCGCGTCGATCTTCTCGGCGAGCGCGACGGCCGCGCCGGCCTGGGTGGTGGGGACGTCGTCGTCGGCGCCCTTGGGCAAATATTGCTCGTAGATAGCGTGGGCGACGTCGGCGTCCTCGTCGTGGGCGAGCGCGTACTCGCGGCCCATCACGCCCTGCAGGTCGGGAAATTCACCGACCATATCGGTCAATAGATCCGTCTTGCTGAGCAGGCCGGCGCGCTGCGCCGAGTTGCGCGCGTGCTCGTCGAAGTCGAGCTCCTCGGCGATGGAGGAGGCCAAGCGCGCCATGCGCTCGGAGCGGTCCTTCATCGAGCCGAGCTTTTTGAGCCAGACGACCTGGTTCAGCTTGTCCACCAGCGCGTCGAGCGGGGTCTTGAGGTCCTTCTCCCAGAAGAACCTCGCGTCGTCCAGCCGCGCGGTGAGCACGCGCAGATTGCCGTCGTAGACCTGCTCGGGAGTGGTCACCGGCGTGTTGTAGATGATCCCGCACACCGAGATGAGCGACTCGCCGTCTTCGTCGGCGATGCTGAAGTAGCGCTGATGCGAGCGCATCGAGGAGGTCAACACCTCGTCGGGCAGCTCGAGATACTCGTCGCCGAAGGTGATCGCGATCGCGTGGGGCTCCTCGATCAGGTAGGTCACCTCGTCGACGAGCTCGGGGTCCTCGACGAGCGTGCCGCCGATACCGTCGGCGATCTCCTGCAGGCCCTTCGCGATGGACTCGCGCCGCTCGTCCGGGTCGACGACCACGTGCGCCTCGCGCAGGCCCTCGACATAGTCGTCGATGCTGCCCACCTCGAAGGCATCGGGCGCCGCGAAGCGATGCCCGCGGGTGGTGTTGCCGCTTTTCACGCCGGCAAATTCGACCGGAATCGTCTGCCCGTCGGCGACCGCCAAAATCCAGCGCACCGGCCGAGCAAAACGCTCGCTGCGGTCCGCCCAACGCATCGACTTGGGGAAGTTGAGCTTCTCGATCATCGTCGAGAGCACCTCCGGCAGCAGCTCGACGGCCGGCTGGCCCTCCTCGAAGACCTTGGCGGCGAGGTACTCGCCCTTGTCGGTCTCGACGGTATAGAGGTCCTCGGGCGACACACCATTGCCCCGCGCGAAGCCCTTGGCGGCGTTGGTCGGCTCGCCATCTTTAAAGGCAATATTGGCCGGCGGCCCGGTTCGCTCTTCTTCCAGGTCGGTCTGCTTGTCGGCCAACCCGTCGACCAGAAGCGTCAGCCTCCGGGGCGTGGCGACCGTGCGCACCGACTCGTAGCCGAGGCGCAGATCGTCGGCGCGCTCGCCGAAGATGGACGCCATCTGCTCGAGCGTGGGCTCGCAGAAGGAGGGGGGGAATTCTTCGACGCCGATTTCGAATATGAGTTGCATGGGTCTCTTTATGTGCGTGTTTTCGTGTGTTCGTGCGTTCGTTATCGAACGTGGTGTGAGCGGCGACCTCTACCGAGGGTGCGAACGGCAAAAGGCGCCGTTCTTACCCCCGGGTATGGTTTGGTCGTCTGCATGGCGACCGTTCGGACGGAATCGATTTGCCCACTCGGCCGTTTGCGCTGGGACCAAACCATAGCCACGGGTAAGCCCAGCCGGACGCGCCCTCGGCGCGGGCGGCGAGGCGCACCCGTGGGAGCCACGGACGCCCCGAACGCCACCGATCATTCCTCCGCCGCCAGAAACTTCTCTGCCTTCTCACGCGACAATAACGGGTAACCGAGTTCCTGTCTCTGTTCCACATAGCCCTCCGCCACACCGCGCGCCAGCGAGCGGATGCGCCGGATATACTTTTGGCGCTCGGTGACGCTGATGGCGCCGCGGGCGTCCAGGATATTGAAGGTGTGGCTGGCCTTCATGATGTAGTCGTAGGCCGGCAAGACCAGCCCGTGTTCCATGAGGCGCTTGGCCTCGGATTCGTATTGGTCGAACCACTGGAAGTGCAGCTCGTTGTCGGCCTGCTCGAAGTGGAATTTGCTGAACTCGACCTCTTCCTGGTGGCGAATCTGGCCGTAGCTCACGCCCGGGGCCCACTCGAGGTCGTAGACGCTGTCGACGCCCTGCAGGAACATGCCGATGCGCTCGAGGCCGTAGGTGATCTCGGCCGGGATCGGGTCGAGCTCGACGCCGCCGACCTGCTGGAAGTAGGTAAATTGCGTCGCCTCCATCCCGTCGATCCAGACCTCCCAGCCAAGCCCCCACGCGCCCAGCGTGGGCTGCTCCCAATCGTCCTCGACCAGCCGCAGGTCGTGCTCCATCTTGTCGATGCCGATCGCCGCCAGGCTGTCCCAATACAGGTCGAGCACGTCGTCGGGGCTCGGCTTCAGGAGCACCTGGAATTGGAAGTAGGCGCCCAGGCGGTTGGGGTTCTCCCCGTAACGCCCGTCCGTCGGCCGCCGACACGGCTCCACATAGGCCACATTCCAAGGTTCCGGACCCAGCGCCCGCAAAAAGGTCGCCTCGTTATAGGTACCGGCGCCTTTTTCGACGTCCCAAGGCTGCTGCAACACGCAGCCTTTATCGGCCCAGAATTTCTGTAGGGTGAGTATCAGGTCTTGGAAGAGCATGGATCAGGGGTCCGGGGGTCCAGGGGTCGGAAGATCAGGGGTTCAGGGGTCCAGGGGTCCAGGCACGGTAACTGCGCCCGACCAGATCGAGGCCCTTATAACTACTCAAGTGGTGGCGGGCAACCCACACTGCTTCAAAAACAAAAAGCCCCGACGTCTGCAAGGACGCCGGGGCCAATCCAGCTAGCGAACTAGCTGCTCGAGATGCGGCTTACTCTTCAGCAGCCACGCCCGAGACGACGGCAGCTTCGGCGGTGAACTTGGCGCCGATGCTGATGGCGTCGTTGATGCCATCTTCGTCGAGGTCGATGTCGGCGAAGCTCGGCAGAATGCCCAACATGCCGCAGCTCTCGGCCAGAGTGGCGCAGGTGCTTGCTCCTCCGTCGTCACAGTCTTCGATGGGGTCTCCGTTATCGTCCAGGCAAACCGACTCACAGACGTCGGCTTCGCTGTTGCCGGCGTTGCACGAGACGACGAAGCCCTGGCTCGGATCGAGCTCGTAGTCGATGAGCTGCTCGTCGTCCCCGAGGCCGTAGCAGTCGCAGCTGTCAGTGAAGGTATTGAGGCCATCGTAGACATCCGACAGACGGATCACGCCGCCGAGCTTGCCGTTAATCAGGACGACGCCGTCTTCGATGGAGCTATTGTCCATGTCGACTTCGGCTTCGATCTGCGTCTGGCTGATGAGCAGCGACAGCGGAGTGTCGAGAAGCTCGATATTCAGCGCGACGCTGCCGGGGCCGGCGGAGAGGTCGCCGTCTTGAATGATGGCGTTCTCTACAACTGCTTGCGGATAGATGCCTTCGTCGACGCTGGCCGGGTCGATGAACAGATCGCCGGCTCCATCATACTCGCCGAGCCAGAAATTGAGCTCGTAGTCTTCGCTCGCGCTCAGGTCAGTGAGACCGGCGTGCTCGAACATCAGCAGCAGGCTCTCGTCGGCGATGCTCTCGGCGATGGAGGCGTTGACGCTTTCGAACGTTTCTGCGCTGACGGTCAGCAGGGTCTCGCCGAGCGCGTTGTCGATCTCGGAGTTGCCGGTGTAGTCAAAGCAGCACTCCGGGTCGATCTGTTCGTCGCCAATCTTGCGGCCGGCGATGACGAAGTCGTTGACCAGCGAAACCGAACCGAACTCGATGTCATCGAAGCTCTGGTCGCAGCGCTCCGGACGGTCGTCGCCGGTGAGCTCGCAGCCGCTGGGCGCGAGCACACACTCGCCGGTGTCCACTTCGCACATTTCGCCATCGGCGCAGTCATCGTCGCTCTCGCAACCGGTGGGGCCGGTGTCCGGATCAGCGTCCGGCTCCTCGCTCGCGTCGCCCTCATCGGCGTCTTCGGTGGCGTCAGGACCCGCGTCCAACTCCTCGTTATTCGTGTTGTTGCCGTTGTTGCCGGCGGGATCGTCGTCGCCGCAAGCAGCAAGGGTGAGGCCGGCACAAAGCAGCATCGCAATCAGACTAAGCAATCTCTTGTTCAACATTCTTCTCCTCCAGAGTCGCAACATAGGCCGCCGGCGGGAACATCCCGTACAACCGAACGGTCAAACATAGCTTCGGTTTTAATAACCGCGTGGAACGTAGCAAAAACCGGAGGGTAGGACAAGTTTTGGTTGGTTTTGGGGTTGAGGGAGGTGCTTTGGAGGGATGAGATTGCTGTGGGGCCGCTCCTTTGAACTCGCAGCCGGCCGGGGAACCCCACTGCCTCGCTTTGCTCGGCATCTCCCCTCAAAGGGGAGAATTATACCGCCCAAACACCCGCCCAGGTTATTGAGGCGGAATGACAGCCCCCCGCGCATCGCCCACTCGATTCGGATCACCCTTTCGCCGCATGGGGGGCAGGGTTGGCTGATT
>CAYLTX010000073.1:0-31877 GCA_964386725.1 uncultured Bradymonadales bacterium
CCGGCGGACTTGATCCTCGTCCGCTTCATTATGCGCCGACGAGAATTACTTGACCGTCTGCTCGACGACATCGAGGGCATTGTTGTTGCCATCGCCGCCACCGGCGATGAAGAAGAACGCACTCTCCTGGGCCAGCGCCGGCCAAACACGCCGCTCCTGCAGGGTGCCGTCGCCCAGGGCGTCCCAATTGGCAACATCCGGGCCGGCGGTGATCTCGGCAGACTGGTCGTTGCCGACCAGATCCGCTTTTGAGCCGCCCATCACGAATAGGAAGTCGTTCGCCGCGGCACCCACAGAACCTCCACGACTCAGATTGGGGCCGTTCTCGGCATCCAATGTATTCGCCCCAGCGGCGCTGAGATCGCCATCGGTGCTCGACGCATCGAGGAATCCCGAGGTGATCTCGCCGGTGGCTTGGCCGTTGCCGGTAAATCCGGTGCCCACGAAGATATAGGTCTCGTCGGCGGCCACGTCACCGCTCTCGCGGTCGGTGACCGTCCAGGCGACAAGACCTTCTTTGGCCGCGCCGATGTCACGGCTTCCGGTGGTCCACGCCGAGACGGTTTGACTGCCGTCGGCGGCCACATCCACCGTCGCCCACTCGTAGCTATCGAGCACATCGCCGGCGGCGTCACGGCCGCCAAAGGCGTATAGGAAGTATTGGGTGGCGTCGTTGGGGTTCTGGACGGCCACAGCGGCGTGTCTGGAGCGTGCGGTATTGAGCTGCGAGTTGGTCATGTCACGCCACTGTCCCAACGAGCCGGAGCGAAGCGGCACCTCGTCGGCGGTGACCGAGTCCTGAGCGTCGTCGGTGTAGGTCGTGTTGGCGTTGCCGCTGACTTCCGCCAGCAGCTCGACGTCCTCGGAGTCGCCATCGGCCGCCGCGGTACGGTAGATGCGGTAGCCATCAGCCCCCTGCACTTGCTCCCAGGTCAGCGTCAAGATGATATTGTCCGGGTTGTCGGGCAGTTGCACGCTCAACAATTCGCCGGGCAGAGACTCTCCGCCGGGGTTGTCCGGATCGGTGTCGGGGAAGGTGGCCGCGACTTTATAGTACCAGAGCCCGCCGTCCAGGCCGGTGGTGCCGTCGCCCAGGTCGGCGTCGAGGTCAACCACGTCGGGGCCGGCCAGCGGGTCGAGGATCTGAGCGCGATACACGGTGTCTTGGCTATCGGTGCCGTCGCTTCCGCCGATCAAGTAGATGTACCGACCGATGATCGTCGTCGACAACATCGTACGCGCCTCGGGCAGGCTGTAGCGCTGGTCGAACCAGTTGCCCAACGCGCCAAATACACCCACCCGCGCCGACTCGACGCTGGTCTTGGCGTTGGCTTCGGTGCCGTCATCGCCGCCCATCGCGTTCAAAAAGCGGCTGGTGGCCGTCGGACGGCCCGCCTCGAGTCCCAGGCCTCGCCTGGCCTCCTGCATATTGCTGGCGAACGACGAGGGGAACAGGTTCTGTGCGGGCTCTTTGACCGAGACCGCCGAGAATTCGAAGGATGCTCCATCCGGATTGGTCACGCGCACCAGGCAGACGTTGCCCGACGAGACATTGGTCATGTCCGCGGTGATGTCGATCTCGGTGGAGGTGACGTTGTCGGTGGTGATCGGCGGTGTCGACGTCGTGCCGTTCAAATCACAGGTAAACTCGACGGTCGCGCCGCTCTGGAAGTCTTCGCCGAAGACGGTCGCCGAGGTGGTGTCGCCGGCGTCGAACGAGCCGGGCTGCACGCCAGTGATAAGTGGCGGCTCCTCGACAGTCACGGTCAGGCCCTCGGTGAGCACGCCGACGTCGCCGCCGGGGTTGACCACGATGAGGTCGTAGGTGCCCGAGGCGAGCCCGCCGGGGACGACCGCGCTGAGCGTCTCATCGTCCTGGAACTCCACGGCGCGAAGCGCGGTGGCCACGGCGCCGGCCTGGGCGGGGTTCGGGTTGAGATAAACGCGCGGAGTCTCCTCGAAGAGAGCGCTCGAGGCCGGATCGGCCTCGATGGTCACGCCGGTGGATATCGTCGGAGAGACGAACGCCGGCTCCACCGATTCGAGGTCGATGGTCGCGTCTTCGGTGATCGTGATCGCGTCTTCGAGTTCGCCCGAACACCCGATATCACTGGTCACGCGCACATCGTAGACGCCCGGGTCGACGTCTGCGGGGATGGTGCCCAGGATGCGGTTGACGCGTGTCGGGCTGCGAACGTTGGTCAGCGCGGTGGCGGTGCCATCATCGGCGACCACTTCAACCGTGGAGGCCTCAGCCTCGAGACCGGTGGTGAAGATGGTCGCCTCGATGGCGATCTCGTTGTAGACCACCGGAGGATCGACGAAAAAGACCAGCGGGGTCGGGTCGACATCCAGGGCGTTGGGCAGGGTGCTCGCACAACCCGGGCCATTCTGGACGGTGACGTCGTGCGTGCCGGCGGGCAGCCCCGAGGGATACTCCGCTTCGATGGAGTTCCCGTCGTCGGCCACCGTGACGGTCGAGGCGTCGACGCCTCCGATATTGACCGTCGCTCCCGAGGCAAATCCGGAGCCGTTGATGGTCAACGTCTCCGGCTCGTCGCTGCAGATATTATTCGGATCGACACTGGTGATCGTCGGAGGTTCGACGACCGCGAAGACCTGGCTGCTGCTCAGGTCGCAGGCCGCGTCGCCGGGATTGGTGATCTCGATTTCAATGCCGCCGGTCGTCGAGGTGTCCGGATCGATCTCGAGATCGAAGGACGTACACGCCTCCACGGTCTCGCCGGGAACCTGCAGGTCGGTGCAATCAGTGATATTGGTCGGCGTGACCTCGTCTCCGTCGACCGCGACGGTGAAGGTCTCGGCGTCGGTCTGCAAAAAGGCCTCGCCGGTGACGGTGATATCGAACGGACCCTGGGTGCCGCGACAAAGGTTGGCCGGCTCGATGGCGGTGATCGTCGGCGGGGGCACGACGACCAGTTCGTCGGTGCTGCTACCGCTACAATCGGCCGGGGCCGGGTTGGTCAACACGATCTCGGGGCGATTGACGTCGGTGATGGTGTCATCTTGGTCGAGCTCGACGGTGACCTCGGTGCATGTCTGCACGTCGGCTCCCTGGGTCTCCAACTCGCTGCAGCCGTCGATGCTCTGGACGGTGACCGCGTCGCCGTCGACGGTGACGTCGGGCAACGCGCCATCAATCTCGAGGAAGTTCTCGCCGAGCAGCGTCACGGTCTGGGCGCCCTGGGCGGTACACACCAACGCCGGCTCGACGCCGGTGATCTCGGGAGCCGCCGCGACACGCAGCTGGACGTCATCCTCTTCGGGCCGGCTGTCACAGGCGGCGGTCTCGGGGTTTCCAATGATCACGTCTTCCAAGCCGGGCTCGATCGAGCCCTGGCCGAGAGTGACCGTCACTTCATTGCAGAACTCTGCGTCCAAGCCCTCGTGGGCGACCGGGGTGCAACCCTCGAGTGAATCGACGGTGAAATCAGTGCCGGCGATGCGCACGACGGCCTGTTCGTCGTCGATGCGCAACACCGTCTGGCCGGTCAACGTGATCGTCTTATCCTCATCGGCCACGCACACGATGCCGGGGCTGACCTCGTCGACGGTCGGGCGCGGCGCAACGGCCAGCGATCCGGCCGAGGTGGCCTCACTCTCGTCGGGGTTTGTTACCTGCACATCATAGACGCCCGTGGGGATCATCCCCTGGCCGCCCTCGCCGAGCGTGAGTTCGTCCAGGATCCGAAACGCCATCGACGTCTGGCTCTCCCAGCTCAACAACGACGCGTTCGTCTCGCCCGTCTCGCTCTCGTAGGCGACCGTGTCGCCGGCCTCGGCGTCGCCGCCAAGCGTGGTCCGTTTGACCAGCGCCAGCGACGGGAGCGCCACTGACGGATCGTCGGGCAGACCCACCGTCACCGGCGAGAAGTTCTCTCCGGTGACTTGGATGCTCGTGCCCTCCTCGGGGTGCTGCTCCTGGCATACGATCCCCGGGCTCACCGGCAGCGCCTCACCGGCGACCGGATCTTCGATGCCCGGGTCGGGGCCGTCGATCTCTTCACTACAGCCAGCCACACCCATGCCGACGATGAGAAGCAGGCCAAAAAAGTAGCGCGGAATGCGCCACCTGACGAATTTATCAACTTCAGTCTCTTGCGATTGATGCATCATTAAACTCTCACTTAGTAGCAATTTGTCGCAGCTTGGTCACAGTGATTTAGCCGGAGGGACCCCCTTCCCAATGGCTATTCAGAATACGCTTAACAATCATCTTGATATGATTTCCATCATTTTACAAGTGAAAGGCAAAACCGCCACCAGATCACGGCTAGCGTACACTCGAACAGGGGCACTTCAGATTAAAAGCCCGATCATTTTAGCCAATGCGGTGGCTGATCGGCGCCTCTCGTCGGTGTTTATCGTAGCCAACGAGAATACACCTGACCGATCTTCTTCAGGCTCCCAGGATTGGTTCGAGCTCGTCGCGGGCGCAAGTCGTATACGGGCGCAAGTCATGTCTGGGCCGAACGCTGTTCAGCCTGTGCTGAACCGGCGCGTCGAGCAACTAAAGCACTCCTATTTCCGAAACCGGAGTAAGAGTGGTTTAGCCCTGATTCCTCACGAGCACCTCTACCGGAGGCTCGCAGAATGCGCGATTCTCGTGCCGAGACCTGCTCGACGATGCACGCATCGCCTGCGCGGCTCGGCCCTTCGCCTCCCACATTCTGCTTCACCCCGGGGCGGGTGTCGTGACAAATGCAGGTTAGAAGACAAGAACCAACAACCGCAGCCCAAAACGTGATGTCTCAAGTAATCCCATCGTAAAACGAAACCGTATACGTCACAACTTAAAGGGGATAAAAAACCGGCACCAACCCGCCTCTAGGCCCCGTCTCGGAGTCTATAGAAGGGGTTTCGAGACGATGCATACTCGGGTATGATGGAAGTTCGAAGAGAGACATCGCACTGCTGATGGAATGGATCAGCCGACTGAAAATTTTGGGAGAATATATGCACTTTAAGAATCTAGCCTTCAAGATAGTCGGCTGTACTTGCGCACTTTTTTTAATGACGGCGAGCGCCGGGTGCGGCTCGTGCGACGATGAGGCGGCCACCCCCAATAATCTCAGTGAAGCAGATGCCTCCGGTGAGGACACCGGCGACGGCGGAGCGGCCGATGCTGAGCCAACCAATGACGCCACGGACACCGACCCCGGCGACGTCCCCACCGACACCGACCCCGGAGACGCCGATCCCGGGGACGCTGACGGCGGAGACGACGGTGGTATCGTCGAGGACGACGAATGCCCCGCTTACCAGCGCGTCTGTGACGGAGAATGCACGCCCACCAACACCGACCCGGACAACTGCGGGGCCTGCGGAGAGACCTGCGCGAGTGACGAGGTGTGCTCGGGCGGCCAATGTTTGGGCAGCGACCAGTGCATGGGTCAATTGAGCGCGTGTGACCGAAGCTGTGTGGATACGAATACCGATAGCGACCACTGCGGCGGATGCGACATCGCCTGCGACGACGGCGAAGGTTGCGCCCAGGGAAGCTGTGTGCCGACGCTGCTCGACTACGACGAGCCCAGCGTGTGCGCCGACGGCGGGCCGCCCATCGACATCGGTGGTGCGGTCGACGACCGCGAGAGTTGCGCGGGCAATCTGGCTGAAAATACCTTTCGGTGGGCGCTTTGCTCCTGCGAAGACGTCAATATGAATAATGATCTGCTGGCCGACGCCTACGACAGCACATTGGGACCCTACCAGCCGGGAGGCTTCGGCGGTGGCGTCGGAGTCAACGGCGCCTACAACGTCGGCAACCGTTCGACGATCACCGGCTCTCTTTGGGCCTCCGGTCAGGGCGGCATGGACATGCTCGGCGACAATGAGGTCAGCCAGCGCCTGTATTCGGGCGGTCCGGTCAACGTTGGGGACCTGAGCGTGGGCGACGACGCCTTCGTCGAGGGCGACCTGATGATCTCCACCTTCTTCGACGTCGGCGGCACGCTGCACCTTCGGCCCAATACCGATCCCGGCAACAACACGACCTACGGCGACCTCAAATATGAGGACGTCTCCGTGCCGCAGGCCTGCACCGAGTGCGATCCCGGTGACCGCGTGCCCATCGCCGATATCGTGGCCGACCACGAACTCGACAACGACAACGCGCTTATCGGCCTGGACGCCGACGCGCTGTCCGGCGTGGGAAGCACACGCCTGGACCTGCCGTGTGGCAACTACTATCTGGACTCGGTTCAGGGCAACTCGATCACCATCGTCGCCCACGGCAACACTGCGGTGTATGTCGGCGGTGATATCAACGCCCAGGACATTACGATCTCGGCCGACTCCGACGGCCAGCTCGATCTCTTCGTGGCCGGCGACGTCATCTCGAGCAACCAACTGGACCTGGGCTCGCCGAACCACCCCGCGTTGATGCGCGTATACATCGGCGGAGACGGCGGCCTGTCCATCAACAACCGGCTATACGCCGGCGCCAACCTCTACGTCGTGCCCGGCGGCATCAATAATAACGTCGAGACCGAGGTCTTCGGGGCGCTATACGTCCAGGACTTCGCCTCGAATGTGCACGCCCGATTCCACTACGACCGGCGGGTAACCAGCGTCGGCGACGATTGTCCCGACCCGACAGACCCGGACCCCGATCCAGACGCAGACGCCGGCTATGACGCGGGCGACGCAGACGTAGGTACCCCGGACGCCGACCAGCCCGATACCGGCGAACCCGACGGCGGAGACGACTTCTGCGGCACCCAGGATGACAATTGTAGCACCGACTCCGACTGCTGCTCGCCGCTGGTCTGCAGCGAGGGCCAGTGCACGCTGCTGGAATGCTTGCCGCTTGGCGCCGACTGCACCGAGGATAGCCAATGCTGCGGCGACGCGACCTGCAGCTTCGGAAGCTGCGTGGGCGGCTGAGCGCCGCGACCCAGCTCTCACTATCCTCAGCGCCCCGAGTCATCTCATTGGCTCGGGGCGTTGTTATTTGAACAGCGCCCCCATAACCCGGTGGTGTCCCAACATCGTGCCAGGGACGATGTTGGGCAGTATTTATGCGCTCCAACATCGTGCCAGGGACGATGTTGGGCAGTATTTATGCGGGTGAGCGCACGCTGCGCAGCATCAACACGGCTGCGATGATCGCCGTAAGAGCGATGGCCGGGATGATGACCAACACCGGTCCGCCGACGTCGACACCCACCAGCATCTGACCGATCACCTTGCCGACCAGCGCCGTCATCAGGATCGACAAGAAAACGATATAAGTCGGGCCGAGCAGATAGCCGAGCGGCTTTTTCTTGATGAGCAATATGCCCGACAGAAAAGAGGCGGGGAGCAAGATAGATAGATCCAGGCCCTGGACGATCAACGTGGTGTAGTGTGCGACCTCCGGTGGGTAGACCCCCTCCACAAGCGGAGGCACCACGACCCCGAGCCACAGCAATGCAATCGCCACGGCGTTGAAAATCAAAAAGCCGCCGACAAACCGCCGCGGCGCTTGCTCGCCGAAGCATTCGGGCAGTCTGTCCAGCTCGAAGGATATCATTGCCAGCACGAACGCATAGAAGCTGCTCCCGGCTAGCACGACATAGACGAGGAAGAGCTCGTTATACATGCCCATGACCAGATAGAAGACGTAGGTCACCATGAAATAACCCAGCGTTCCGGTCAGGAGCAGCTTGGCCCCGAGGCTGCCGCGGCGCGCCAGAAGCAGCCCGATGACAAGCATCGGGACGCCGGCCACCAAGGTGATGACGTCCTGGGCAATTCCCTGCGGGGCGACATCGGCGGTCATGTGCCGGTAGATGCCCTCGCCGTAGATCAGCACCTCTTCCCCGCGCACCGAGGTGATTGTAAACGGACCGTCCCCTCCGCCCGAGAAGATGCCGATGGCCGCCGCCACCGTTGATAATAGGGCGACGGCCACCGTCAGAATACTTAGCGACTTTTGGTACTTCATTTCCACCTCGGGCCTCCCATCTCCAACAAACCGGTGCGGCCTCAGCCGGTTTTTCTGGCGACCAGGCGCACCACTTCACCGGGCCCGCAGTGGCTGGGGCCCTCGTCGAGTTCGACGGTCTGCTCCTCGAGCACCTCGATGTCGAGGTCGGCGAAGTCTTTGCGGAGCATCTCGGGGGTGTACATCATCGCGACGCTGGGCGGACCGCCGCTTTCGCGGCCGCGCTCGATTTGCAGGGGGGTGAACGCCTCCATGACGACCACGCCACCGTGGGCGAGCGCCTCGACGACCTTATCGTGGATCTCCGGGCGTACATCCGGCGCCAGATGTAAGAAGGTCATGACCACCGCGTCGTAACTCTCCGCTTCGGGCTGCCATGCCTCGACGGTCGACTCGACGGTGTCGATCTCGACGTGCCTTTCTCCGGCGAGGCGGCGCAGCTTCTCCAGGCCCTTGGTGGACTGGTCGAGCGCGGTGACCTCGAAGCCCTGCTTGGCCAGCCAGACCGGGTTTCGACCCTCACCGGCGCCCAGGCAGAGCACCTTTCCCTGCGGCTTGATGACTCGCAGTGCCTGCGCCTCGACAAAGGCGTTGGGCTTGGTGCCGTAGCGGTAATCGTCGATGCCGTATTTTCCGTCCCAAAACTCTTTGGACATGCTGCGCTCCTTGGTTCTATATGAGTGAATTCGCCTACCCGATCCTAATATGCAGCTCATTTATGCATCTTACTTATGCATCGAGTTCCTTTTCGACCTCAAGCACCTCGAGCGTCGTCTTCAAGACGACGTCCGGGTTCAACGAGATGCTGTCGATGCCCTGCTCGACCAAAAAGCGGGCGAACTCCGGATAGTCGCTGGGTGCTTGGCCGCAGATGCCCACTTTGCGCTCGGCCCGATGGGCGCGCTCGATGACCTCGGAGACCATCTCCTTGACCGCCTCGTCGCGCTCGTCGAAGAGATGGGCGATGATCTCGGAGTCACGGTCCACGCCCAGGACGAGTTGGGTCAGGTCGTTCGATCCGATGGAGAAACCGTCGAAGATCTCGGCGAATTTCTCCGCCAGAATGACGTTGCTGGGAATCTCGCACATCACGTAGACCTCCAGGCCATTCTCACCGCGCACCAGACCGTGGTCAGCCATGACCTTCTGGACACGCCTGCCCTCCTCGACGGTGCGACAAAACGGGACCATCACCTTGAGGTTTCGAAGGCCCATCTGATCGCGCACCTTCTTCAAAGCGCGGCACTCCAGCGCGAACGCATCCGCGTAGCGCTCGTCGTAATACCGAGAGGCCCCGCGGAAGCCGAGCATCGGGTTATTCTCGACCGGCTCGAAGAGGTGGCCGCCCAGCAGAGCCGCGTATTCATTGGACTTGAAGTCGCTCAGCCGGACAATGACCTCTTTGGGATAAAACGCCGCCGCGATCATCGCCACACCCTCGGCGAGTCGGTCGACGAAGAACTCGGCCTTGTCCTCATAATGATGGGTGCGCTCGTCGATCGCCTCTTTGAACTCGTCGTCTTCGAGCGCGTCGTAGTTGAGCAGCGCCAGCGGGTGAATGCCGATATAGGAGTTGATGATAAACTCCTCGCGGGCCAGGCCGACGCCGTCGTTGGGGATCAACGATAGGCGAAACGCCTCGCTGGGGTTGGCGAGATTCATCATGATCTTGGTGGCGGGCCGCTCGACCTCGCGCAGATCGAGGCGGTCGATCTCGAAGCTCAGCTCGCCCTCGTAGACCTTGCCGGCCTCGCCTTCGGCGCAGCTTACGGTGACGATATGCTCGTCGTCGAGCACCTCGGTGCCGTCCTCGGTGCCGACGATGGCCGGCACGCCCATCTCGCGGCTGACGATCGCCGCGTGCGAGGTGCGCCCGCCGCGGTCGGTGATGATCGCGGCGGCCTTCTTCATAACCGGCTCCCAATCGGGGTCGGTCGTATTGGTCACCAGCACTGAGCCGGCGCGAAACTCCTCGATATCCTCGATGGACTCGATGCGCTGGACGGGCCCGGAGGCGACCTTCTCGCCGATCGCCCGGCCGACGACCAGCGCCTCACCGGGCTCGGAGGTCAACCGGTAGGTCTCCATGACGTCGCTTCGACGCTGCGACTGCACCGTCTCGGGGCGCGCCTGGACGATATAGAGCTCGCCGGTGTGACCGTCTTTGGCCCACTCGACGTCCATGGGCATCGGCCGGCCGTGTCGCTCGGTATAGTAGTCCTCGATGATCGCGACCCACCTGGACAACTGCAGGATATCGGCGTCGGAGAGCGCGAATTTCTGCCGTTCGCTGCGCGACACCGGCACGGTGCGGGTGCTCTTGGAGCCGCCCTCGGCGTAGACGAGCTTGAACTCCTTGCTGCCCAGCTTCTTGGTCAGGATCGGCTCGAAGCCCTCTTTGAGGGTCGGCTTGAATACGTAGTACTCGTCGGGATTGACCGTGCCCTTGACCACGCTCTCGCCGAGGCCGTACGAGGCGTTGATAAACACGGCGTTGTCGAAGCCGGTCTCGGTGTCGATGGAGAAGGCGACCCCGGCCGAGGCGAGGTCCGAGCGGACCATCTGTTGGACGCCGATGGACAACGCGACCTTGTGATGCTCGAAGCCGCGGTCGACTCGGTAGCTGATCGCACGGTCGGTAAACAGCGAGGCAAAGCACATCTTGCAAGCGTGCAAAAGCGGCGTGCGCCCCTGGATATTCAGGTAAGACTCCTGCTGGCCGGCGAAGCTCGACTCGGGCAGGTCCTCGGCGGTCGCGCTGCTTCGCACGGCCACGTCCATATTGCCGCCGACGCCGGCGCCCAGGCGCTCGTAGGCCTCGGTGATGGCCGCGTTGAGCTCCTCGGGGAAATCCGCATCGACGATCGCCTGGCGGATCTTTTGGCCGCGGTAGCGCAAATCACCGATGTCGTGGGTGTCCAAGCCCTCGAGCAGCTCCGATATCGTCGCCTTCAGGCCGGTCGCCTCCAGAAAATGACGGTAGGCGTGGGCAGTGACCGCAAAGCCCGGCGGCACGTCGACCCCGCGCGGCACCAACTGACGATACATCTCGCCGAGCGAGGCGTTCTTGCCGCCCACCAGGGCGACGTCGTCGATACCCAACTCTTCGAACCAAAGGATGAACGGATTGGCGTCTCGGGCTGCAGTCATGGCTTTTCCTCAATCATTAAAGTGATGGCAAGACCAGCGGGTCACGCTCCTGACCCGACGAAGGTCTGCAAAGCCTGCGCCAAGACGGTGTGTCAGCACACGCGGCGCTCCCAACGCTGAATATACCCTCGGAACCCACGCAAAATACGCGCACAAATTGCGCCCGAACGCAAATTATGCACCAGAGCGCCTATTCAACATGACCCCTGGCACCGTGTTGGTGTTCAACATGGCCCCTGGCACCGTGTTAGGATTCACCAGGACACCTATTCAACATGACCCCTGGCACCGTGTTGGCGTGTTGGGAGTGTCGAACGGCCGCCCTTACCCCCGATTCCGGTTTCTCTCCTCACGGGTGCAGCAGGATGGCACCGGTCTTGCTTTGATATGTTGTGGACGTTTGCCCGTGTGCGGTCGATGGTGGCTGGCAACTTTTTTGATTAAAATGGAGCCTAAAGATGACGCGAATTCACTTCTGGGGAGCTGCTGAGACGGTCACCGGCTCGAAATATCTCATCGAGACGGCCGACAAAAAGATTCTGGTCGACTGCGGCATGTTTCAGGGGCTCAAGAAGCTTCGCAAGCGCAACTGGGAGCCGCTGGATATGGCGCCGTCCGAGATCGACGCGGTCGTGCTCACCCACGCGCATATCGATCACACGGGGTATCTTCCGCGGCTGGTCAAAGACGGCTTCCGCGGGCCGATTTACAGCACACGAGCGACCTACGAGCTGTGCCACATCTTGCTGCGCGACGCGGCGTATCTGCAGGAAGAAGACGCTCGGCGGGCCAATCGCAGGGGCTATACGCGCCACGACCCGGCCAAGCCGCTCTTTGACGGCAACGACGCCGAGATGGCGCTCGAATTCTTCCAGCCGGTCGACTTCTGCGCGCCGGGCACGGCTCACTCCGAGCAGGTCGAACTCGGCGAAGGCATCAAATGCGGCTTCCACCCCGCCGGCCACATCCTGGGAGCGGCCTGGGTGGATATGGAGATCGACGGCAAGCGATTGGTCTTCTCCGGAGATATCGGCCGCCCCAACGATCCGCTGATGCGGCCGGCGCGCCCGATAGAGCAGGCCGACTTTTTGGTGCTCGAATCCACCTACGGAAACCGCAAGCACCCCGACGAGGACTTCAGCAAAGGCCTGGCCGAGGTGATCAATCGCACCGCCGGGCGCGGGGGCATCGTGCTGGTGCCGGCATTCGCGGTCGGGCGTTCCCAGACGCTCATGCACCTGATCTCACGGCTGAAGAGGGACGGTGAGATCGACGATATCCCGGTGTTCCTGAACAGCCCGATGGCGATCAACGCCACGGACCTGTATTTTCGATGGCACGAGCTGCACCGGCTCGACGACGACGACTGCAACCGACTCTCCGAGGGCGTGACGTTTGTGCGCGAGGCCGAGAAATCGCGCGCGCTGAATAAACAGCGCGGCCCGGCGATCATCATCTCGGCCAGCGGCATGATCAGCGGCGGGCGCATCCTCCACCACATCAAGGCGTTCGGCCCCGACCCCCGAAATACCATTCTGATCTGCGGATTTCAGGCCGCCGGCACCCGCGGCGAGGCGCTGGTCCACGGCGCCGACTCGGTCAAGATTCACGGCGATTATATCCCCATCCAGGCCGAGGTCGTCTCGCTCGACGGCCTCTCCGCCCATGCCGATTACACCGAGCTGGGCGACTGGGTTGCCTCGCTCGAGCGTGCTCCGAGCACCGTCTTTTTGACCCACGGAGAGCCCAGCGCTCAGGACGCCTTTCGACGCTACCTGCACGATCGATTCGGCTGGGAGTGCGAAATTCCCGAGCTCGGCGAGGTCGTCGAGCTGTAGCTCAGAATTGGCTCACGCCCAGATTATCAGCCGCTAAATTTGACATCGAGCGCACTCATCGTAAGAGTTTGACAAAGACCTCAAGATAATGCCGCCGAATAAAACTCGAATGACTCGTAATATCGATATTGACTTGGTAGCGGGAGAACTAAGATGAGAAAGCTGTTTTTCATGCCGCTTATATGCACCCTGGCATTGGCCGCGGGCTGTGGCGATGACGGCACGACCGGCACTAACTCCAACTCCACGCCAACTGACGCCTCCCAAGACGCCGGACCGCAACCGGATGTGGCCGACGCCACCGATGATGTGGGCGATGCCCCGGAACCGGACGCGACGGCAGATGCAACCGGGGACACGACTGACGACGCCGCCGATGGCTCGTCGAGCTACCCCGATGATATCGGCTTCGAGGAGTATCAAGACGCCCTGTTATCCGCATCGATCGACGTCGCATGCACCGGTGCTTGGCAGTGTGCTTCGCCGATGGCCGACTCGACCCCGATCGCGCGCCGGTTCGACTCCGCGCAGGACTGCCGCGATGAACTCGAGACCTCACCGATTATCCGCGCGCCCATCGATCAGGACACCAGCGAGATCGCCGGTCTGATCGCGGACGGACGTATCATCTACGACAGCCAGGCCGCCGCGGACTGTCTCAATGGACTCGCCGGCCTCTCCACCCAGGCCATCTGCCACAACGAGCTCGACGACGCGTTCACAGCCTGCAACGAAGGGATCTTAACCGGCACTATCGGAGACGGAGCAGCCTGCACGCTCTCCGATGAATGCGCCGGCGAGGCCTACTGTAGCTCGGGCACCTGCACGCTCAGCGACTGTGACGGAACCGTCTGCGACGACAGTGAGTATTGTCACAGGAGTGCGAACGGCTCCGAAAGCTGCGAGCCGCGCAAGACCGAGGGATCCCAATGTGACGGCTACAACCAATGTGGCGAGGGCCTCTCCTGCATGACACTCGACTCCGAAGACACCGGCGTGTGCCTCGCACCTGGCAGCCGCGATCGCGGCGAAGCCTGCAGCTCGGCGACCTTCTGTGGGGGAACCGATATGTGCGTCGACGAGACCTGCCAAGAATTTGAATTCGTCCAACAGGGAGGCGCGTGTGAGGCTGCAGACTTCTGCGAGCCGGGAACCATCTGCCAATTGGCCTCGGCCGATGCGGTAGTCGGCAGCTGCCAGCCCCCCGCAGACGTCGGTGACGCGTGCTCGGAGACCGAAGTCTGCTACTTCCCGATGCACTGCGACGGTGCCACCGACTCGCAACTGGGAAGCTGCGCACGCCCCAAGCCGAACGGGGCGAGTTGTGATCGCCGCGACGAGTGCGAAAGCGGGCTCTGCGTCAACGACACATGCGGAGACAGCTGAGCCGGCCGTATTATGAAATACCGTGCTCTTTGAGCTTGCGCCACAGCGTGGTGCGGCTCATCCCGAGCAGGTCGGCGGCCTCCTTTTTGCGGCCGCCGGCCTCGTCGAGGGCGTCGATCAGCCGGCGGCGCTCGAGCTCGTGCTCGGTGGTCGGCTGGTCAGCCGACGGCTCGTCGGCGAGCGCGCGGCCGTCGACCGTCTCGCCGCGCAGCTCGGGGGTGAGGTCTTCGAACTCAATGGTCGAGCCCGAGCCGATGATCAACGCCCGGCGCACCACGTTTCTGAGCTCGCGCACATTCCCCGGCCAATCGTAGCCGAGCATCGCCGCCATGGCGCTATCCGAGACGCCCTCGATGTCACGGCCGGACTCGTCGGAGAACTCGTCGATAAAATGCCACATCAACAGCTCGACATCCCCGTCGCGGTTGGCCAGCGGCGGTAAGAAGAGCGGGACGACGCGGATCCGGTACATCAAGTCCTCGCGAAACTGGCCGCGATCGACCGCCTCGCGCAGCGACACGTGGGTCGCCGACACCAGCCTGACGTCGACCTTGACCGACTCGGTGCCGCCGACCGGCGTGAAGGTACGATCTTCGAGCACACGCAACAGCTTGGCCTGCAGGTCGAGGGGCACCTCGGCGATCTCGTCGAGGAAGACGGTGCCCCCGTCGGCGCGCGCGAAGAGTCCTTCGCGATCGCGGATCGCGCCGGTGAAGGCGCCCTTGACGTGACCAAAGAGCCTGGAAGCCAAAAGCTCGGGGGTGAGCGTGGCACAATTGAGCACCTCGAAGGGCCGCCCCGCTCGCTCACTGAGGCTATGGATGGCCTTGGCTACCAGCTCCTTGCCGGTGCCGGTCTGTCCACGAATCAACGCCGGAGCGTCGGTGCGAGCCACCCGCTCGACCAGCGCGAAGAACTCCTGCATCGTCTCCGAGACGGTGAGCATCCCGTAGAAACAGATCGGCGTGTAGTCAGGTCGTCGATGCATGAACTTCAGCCGAGTTTTTGGAGGGAAGCGTGTTGGTGGCGAGCGGTGCCCAGTAGCCGGCGAAACGCCTCGAGGCTACATTCGTACTCCACGGCGAGCATCGAGCCGTCGTAGATGGCCGCCATGCCCACCTGGTCGGACAGCCCGAACCGCCGAGTCGTGCGCGGAGCGCGGTTGGGGTCGAGATGCACGAACATCCATTGCTCCGGGACGTCGATCTCACAGATGAGGTCCCTGGCCTTCTGGACGGTCGGGGAGCCCGGCTCGCAGAACAGCACCAGATGCAACCTTTGGGTGTTCCCCGGCATCAAAAAGGTCGCCTCCTCATCTGAGGTGACCTCGCGGAATTCGATGGGGTCGCTCATGAACTCGCTCGAAGGTTAAGGGCGATAAGTACGTGAGTACGTTAGGGGCAACATGCGCGCCTATGCTACCTCCAGAGTGTCCGCACCGAGCGAGCAGGTCAAGGCCCGCGAGGAGCGCCAGCATCGGACGAGGCGGGGCGTTTCAGGTCGTTGAAACCATTTGCAACGCCCCGCAACCCCCGGCGACGACTCTGGGAGACCTGGCTTTGCCGATTCGTTGGCGATTGCTCCCGCCGACCGGGCTACAGACGCCCCAGAGGCCGACAGCCGCGGCGATTGAGCAGTATGTCACGCGTTGGCATACCCCATGCAGTGTATTGAAAACGTGATGGACGCCGGGTCGCAAAGACGACCGACTCGTCGCACAAACGTGAACGAATAGACGGAGTATCTCATGAAGAAAATAACTAAATTCATTCCGGCGCTGGCGTGGTTAAAGACCTACGACAGCGGGGACTTTCGCGGCGACCTGGTGGCTGGACTGACCACCGCCGTCATGCTCATTCCCCAGGGCATGGCCTACGCGATGCTGGCGGGCCTGCCGCCGATCGTGGGCCTCTATGCCTCGACGGTGCCGCTGGTCGTTTATGCAATTTTTGGCACCTCTCGCCAACTCGCCGTCGGTCCGGTGGCGATGGTCTCACTGCTGACCGCCGCCGGCGTGGGCACCATCGCCACGGGCGGCACCGAAGCCTATGTCATGTACGCGGTCTTGCTGGCTCTGATGGTCGGCGCCATGCAGTTGGGCATGGGCCTGGTGCGCATGGGCATGCTTACGAACTTCTTATCGCACCCCATCCTGGCCGGGTTTACCTCGGCGGCGGCATTGATCATCGCCTTGAGCCAGCTCAAACACCTGCTGGGCATCGATCTCGAGCGCAGCAACCATATTCACGAGATCTTGATTCAGGCCTTCTCACAGCTCGGGAACACCCAGATCGCGGCGCTGGCGATCGGTGCAGCCGGCATCGCTTTGTTAATCGCCCTCAAGCGCTACCGACCCAAATGGCCCCGTGCGCTGGTCGTGGTGGTCCTGGGCACCCTCGCAGTATGGGGGCTCGGCCTGCACGACCAGGGAGTCGCCATCGTCGGTGATGTCCCCGCCGGACTGCCCAGCTTCGAGATACCCGAGTTTTCTTGGGACGCCATGAGCACTCTATTTCCGATGGCGCTGACCATCGCGCTGGTCAGCTTTATGGAGTCGATCGCAGTCGCCAAAAAGATCGCCCAGAAGAACCGCTATGAGGTCGACGCCAACCAGGAGCTCATCGGCCTGGGCTCGGCCAATATCGCCGGTGCGTTCTTCGGATCGTATCCGGTCACCGGCGGGTTCTCGCGCACGGCGGTCAACGACCAGGCCGGCGCCAAAACGGGCATGGCGGCGATTATCACCGCCGCAGTGATCGCGCTGACCTTGGTACTGCTGACCCCACTCTTCTATTTTCTACCGAAAGCGGTGCTCGCCGCCATCATTATGACGGCGGTGTTCGGGCTGATTGACTTCAAAGAGGCCAAGCACCTGTGGAAGGTCGAGAAGACCGAGCTGGCGCTGATGGCCATCACATTTGTGGCCACCCTCAGCGTGGGCATCGAAGAGGGTATTCTGATCGGCGCCGGCGCATCCCTGCTGTGGTTCGTCTATAAGACGACCCGCCCGCACGTGGCCGTGCTGGGGAGATTTCCCGACAGCGACATTTACCGAAACGTCGAGCGCTTCGACGAGGTCGAGACCACCGACGGCCTGCTGACGCTGCGCATCGACTCGCAATTCTATTATGGAAACGTCACCTTTCTCAAAGACACCCTCAACAAGCTCGAGAAGCAGATGGACGGCCCGCTACGTGCGGTGGTCCTGGACGGCTCGAGCATCAACCAACTCGACTCCTCAGCCGAGACCGCGCTACACCACATCGTCGAGGAGTATCAGGCGCGTGGAATCGGCTTTTACCTGGCCAGCCCCAAAGGGCCGGTGCGCGATATGATGCGCCGCGCCTCGCTGTGGAAGCTCCTCGGCGACGACCACATCACCTATACTGTGCACGAAGCCGTCGAGGCCGCCACCGAGGAGTATCTGCAGGGTGTACCCGGCCCGGCGCCGGGGCCGGAGGACCGAAAGGCGGCCGAAGAGGACGTGGACTCCTCGCCATTCGCACCGCCCGAAAAAATGCCCATCTGACCACTAACAATAACAAAAAACCAAGAAACCAAGAAACCCACAAACCTATCACTTAGATGCTCAGTCATTATAGCACCAAAGCACTTCGACTAAGTTTCAAACAAGCAGTGAGGATATAGAAAATGGAAAACTTCACGCCCATCGCCTCCACCATCGGAGGCCTGCTCATCGGCCTGTCGGCAGCGATCATGCTGCTCGCCAACGGCCGGATCGCCGGTATCAGCGGCATCTTTCGCGGGATCCTAGAACCCCAACAAGGTGAATTCTCCTGGCGAGCCCTGTTTATCGGCGGCCTCATCACCGGCGGCGCCGTTATGATGTTGTTGAGCCCGGAGCTATTCGCCATCACCATCGAGCGCTCGATGATCGCGGTGGCCGTCGCCGGCCTGCTGGTCGGCTTCGGCACGCGGCTCGGAAACGGCTGCACCAGCGGCCACGGTGTATGCGGGCTGTCGAGGTTCTCGGCACGCTCCCTGGTGGCGACCGTCTCGTTTATGGCCACCGGCGCGATCACCGTCTTTGTTATTAATCACGTTCTGGGAGGAACGCTATGAAATATCTCGTCGCATTTGGATCAGGAGTATTATTCGCCGTAGGCTTGGTCATCTCCGGGATGACCCAGCCAAGCAAAGTCGTCGGCTTCCTCGACTTCTTTGGCAATTGGGACCCGAGCCTGGCCTTCGTCATGGGCGGCGCGGTGGTCATCAACGCCATCTTGTACCGCTTCGTAGCCAAACGAAACCGACCGTTCTTCGGACCGAAGTTTCACCTCCCCACGCGTAGTGACCTGGATTGGAGGCTCATCGCCGGCGGTGGACTCTTCGGGGTCGGTTGGGGCCTGGCGGGTTATTGCCCGGGACCGGGCCTGACATCGCTGGCGTCTTTGCAGTCCCCGGCGATCGTCTTCGTCGTCGCGATGACCGCAGGCATGTTCTTGTACTCGGTCTTCGACAAGGTGGTGCTGTCCTCGAGCAGCCAATCGAAGAGCACCTCGAGCGACTCCGAACTGGTCGGCGCCAAGGTGCGACTGCCGTCGGACAGCTGATGACGTGTTGCACGGCCGTGGAACGCGTTGCAACGCAATGAAACAACGCTCGCGCCTGGGGCCACTGCACATGGCCCCAGGCCCCCGCAGGACGGGGAAGCGAGAGTTGGCACACGTTATGCATGACATGTATAGTGGACATGATGAACGCACGGACCCACACTTGGAGATATGATGGCCAATCAAACACAGACCGAGGCGAGCTGGGCGCCGATTACTCGCAGACGCAGCATCCCCGAGGTCGAGACGACCTGGGTCGCCGAGCACTTCGGCGAAGCGCGTGTCATCGACGTGCGCGAGCTCGATGAGCTCACCGGCAGTCTCGGCCATATCCCCGGCGTCGAGCACGTCCCTCTGGGCCAGCTCGACGAGGTAGCTCGCGGTTGGGATCGCGACCAGAAAATCGTACTCGTCTGCCGCAGCGCCGGCCGATCGGGCCGCGCCGCGACCGCCTTGGAGCGCCTCGGATTCACCCGTGTGGCCTCGATGGCCGGTGGCATGCTCGAATGGAATGAGGAGGATTTACCGACGACTGATCGCCTTTAATGCGCCTATAAACATTAATACGAACGGACTAGACGCAGCTGTCTTTCACTCAAAAATGAACCAGGAGAACACCATGGAAATCAAGCCGTTTTATGACACTCGCACCTCGACGATGACTTACGTGGTCTACGATGCCGACACTCGCGACGCCGTGGTCATCGACCCGGTCCTCGACTACGAGCCCAAGGCATCGAAGACCTGGACGGAGTCAGCCGAAGAGGTCATCGATTTCGTCAAGCAGGAGAACCTCAACCTGCACTATATTCTGGAGACTCACGCCCACGCCGATCACCTCTCGGGCTCCCAGGTCATTCAGGAGTCGTTTCCGGAGGCCAAGATCGGCGTCGGCGAGCGCATCACCGAGGTCCAAAAGGTCTTCAAGGATGTCTTCGACCTGCCCGACGACTTCCCCACCGACGGGCGCCAATTCGACCTGCTGTTGAGCGAGGAGGAGCCTCTCGAGGCGGGCAGCTTGAACATCGAGACCATCTTCACCCCGGGCCACACCCCGGCGTGTGCGACCTATAAGATCGACGACGCGGTGTTTACCGGCGATGCGCTGTTTATGCCGGATATGGGCACCGGCCGCTGCGACTTCCCGGGCGGCAGCGCCGAGGATATGTACGAGTCGGTCCACAAGCTCTACGAGCTTCCCGAGGATACTCGGGTCTTGGTGGGCCACGACTACCAGCCCGGCGGCCGCGACCTGGAGTGGGAGTCCACCATCGGCGAGCAAAAGGAGAAGAACGTCCAGATTCCCGCCGCTCGCCCCAAAGAGGAGTTCGTGAAGTTCCGCACCGAGCGTGACGCTACGCTCGAGGCACCCAGGCTTCTCTTCCAGAGCGTGCAGGTCAACGTCGACGCCGGAAATCTGCCCGAGCCGAGCAAAAACGAGGTGCGTTACCTGCGCATCCCGGTCAACGTCTTCAAACCGGACACCGCCGAAGGCGAGACCGAGCTCGAAGAGGTCTAACCCAAACCCCGGCCGCGCGCCCGTTCGAAGTGAACGGGCGCGCAGCCTCGATTTTTGGTATAATTTACGCCCACGATTCCTACTGCTCCACGAGGTCCCCATGAGCGACAAAGCCATCGAAATCAATTGGTCCGATGAAGACCAAGAGTTGCTCGAAGAGGGCAAGCGAAATGTCAAGATGGGCGTGGGAGTGGGCGCCTTTGGGGCCGGCTCGTTGGCGCTGATCGGGGCGACCTGCCCGCTATGTTTCTTCGTCGCTCCTGCCCTGGTCGGCGTCGGGTTGTGGAAAACGCGCAAGGCCAAACAAAAAATGGCCGACTGCGCTGCCCTGCCCCAACCATCGAATATTCCGTCTGACTGACAGACACCGAGCTTTACCTGCGCGGGGCGAGACCGGTACAATGCGTGTTCCGCTGTGAGGCGGGGTGGCCTCATGCAGTACAGTGACCCGCGCCGGGAATGCCTCCAGCTTTGTTTACCTCATCACAATGGAAACACCTCGTCGAAGCACTACCCGACCCGGTCCTCGTGGTCGACGCTTCCGGTCGCATCGCATACGCCTCGTACGCGACCCAGCAGCTCTTCCGCTACAGGGACGGGGAACTCATCGGCGAGCCGATCGAGATCCTGGTTCCCGAGCGATACCGCTCGCAGCACGTCGTCGACCGAACCGAATATATGAAAGATCCGCTCACCCGAACCATGGGCGATCGTTCCGTATTATACGGCCGCCGCAAAGACGGCACCGAATTCCCCGCCCATATTAACTTCAGTCCGGTCGAGTTCGATGGTGAAATCTACGCCATCGCCGCAGTGCGAGACATCACCGAGTTGGAGGATACCCGCGCTCAACTCTCCAAGGCTCAACGGCGTCTGCGCCGGCTCATCGACCACATCCCCGACGCGGTTACCGTCCACCGAAACGGCCGCCTCGTCTACGTCAACCCGGCGTCAGCCGCCTCCCTGGGCTACGACGACGCCGACGAGCTCATCGGCCGGCGAGTCCTCGACCTCGCCCACAGAGAAGACGCCGAAAAGATCAGCGAGCGCGTCGAGCGCATGCGCGAGACCGGCGAGCCCCTCCCACCTGCAGAGCTCCGGTTCTACCGACGCGACGGCAGCCTTCTGACCGCCGAAATGCACTCCCAACCGGTCGTCTTCGACGGCAAACCGGCCATCGTTTCCATCGGCCGCGATATCAGCGACAAGCAAGCGCTCCTAGCTCGAGCGATGCGCCTCGATCGCAAAATCGCCGTGGGCACCCTCGCTAGTGGAGTGGCCCATGAGGTCAACAACCCGCTGGCCTTTGCGACGAGCAGCGTCGACTTCGTCAAAGGACAGCTCGACCGACTACGCTCGGGAGAAAAGTCCGAGCTCGACGCCCCTGACATCGACGATATGGTCGAAGCATTGTGTGATGTGCGCGCCGGCTTGGACCGCATCGCGCGGATCGTGTCCGATCTGGATACTTTCGTGGCCCCGGATAGGCAGCGCATCGGGCCCACCTCGGTGGTCGCTGCGCTCGAGACCGCCATCAACTTAGTCTTCGCTCGCCTCGACACCGAGGCGCACCTGGTGCGCTCTCTCAAGGATGTCCCGTCGGTCGAGGCCAACCACGCCCAACTGGCCGAGGTCTTCGTCAATTTGTTGATCAACGCCGTCTTGGCCGTCGAAGAATCCGCCGGCGAGCTCCACGAGATCCGAGTCAACACCTATTGTGTCGCCGATCGCGTCTTTATCCAGATTGAGGACACCGGGGACGGCATCAGCGCCGAGAACCTCCCCCATATCTTCGATCCCTTCTTCAGCACCCGTGACACCGGCGAGGGCACCGGCCTGGGGCTGACGATCGCGCAGAATGTCATCCAGAGCTTCGGTGGCTCCATCGACATCGAGAGCGGAGAGGGCGAAGGCACCACGGTGACCGTGTCGTTTCCAGCAAGCGACCCGTGCGTCCCGGCTCTCAGCACGAATCTGGATGCCGACACCGAGACGATGTCCTTCTGAGCCGGTATGGCTCTTGAAAAGGCGCGCTCCCACTGACAACCAACCCACCGTTTGACTTCATCGCCGGAATAAATAATAGTCAAATGAGCATTTGACCATTTGCACGTTATCGCGCGACACCCTTTTCCAGACCTTCACCGAGACCTCTATGATCCAGTTCACCGACGAACCCTTGCAACGAGCCTCACGAGGCGTGTTCCGAGTGATGCTCAGCGGCATTTTCATCGTCGCCAGCCTCAACCATCTCACCAAGCCCGAAGGCGTAGCCACTCGCCTCGAAGCCGCCCCGATGGGGCACCTCGCCACAGCCCTGGCACCGGCGACCACGCTGGTCATCCTGGCCGGCATCGCGCTGCTCGTCGGAGGCTTGGCCCTGTTGGCCGGCCTAAAGACACGCGTGGCCGCCCTCGGTCTGATCGCCGTGCTCATCCCCATCACACTGTCCGTGCAGGTCGGTGACGCGGCTACATTAGGCCCGCTCTTCAAGAATATCGGGCTGACCGGAGGCTTGATCTACTTCGCCGCCCACGGCGCGGACAGCTGGAGCGTCGACGATTGGCGGCGCAAAAAAGCAGCGAAATAAAATAGCGCAACAGATGCACCTGATTTCCTACAAGCTCCCGCGCCCATTGGATGGCGGGGGTAACCCTCTCAGAACTCTTATCTAATTTTTCATCTGACCCAAGGACATATAGCTCTATGAAATTATCACGCCCCCTTGTCATCCTGGCCGTTTCACTCGCATCTTTGCTGCTCGTCACCGGTTGCTCGTCGTGGAGTTCCCAGGAAACTGAAAAATCCCAAGAGCAACTCTCTGAAGACGACGAAACCAAGCAAGTCACCGTCCTATACGTCGCCGATCTGCACGCTCAACTCCAAGAGCATACCGAGCTGTTCTGGGAGGACGGAGAAGAGCGCATGGAGACCGCCGGTGGATTCGCCCGGGTCTCACAGGCCATCTCTGAGATTCGCCAAGAGCGCGACGGCGACGTGCTCGTCCTCGACGCCGGCGATACAATCCAGGGCTCTGGAGAAGCAGCTCTGACCGAGGGCGCAGCGGTCGTCTCACCTCTGAATGCGATCGGGCTGGACGCCGGAATACCCGGTAATTGGGAGGTCGCCTACGGTGCCGACGTGCTGCGCGAGCGCCTGGACCAATTCGACCACGATATCTTCGCTGCCAATTTGCGCGACGAGGCCACCGGCGAGCGCCTCTTCGAGCCCTATATCATTCGCGAGGTCGCCGGGGTTAAAGTGGCGGTCATCGGCTATACCGACCCGGACGTCCCCGAGCGTCAACCGCCCGCCTACAGCACCGGGCTGAGCTATACCGGCCCCGAGGAATTGCCCGGGCTGGTCGAAGAGGTGCGCCGAGAACACGGCGCCGAGGTCGTCATGCTGATGTCGCATATCGGCCTGTCCAAAGCGATCGCGCTGACCGACGAACTCCCCGTGATGGACGCGCACCTCTCCGGCGACACCCACGAGCGCACCTACGAGCCGATTGACCGCGACGGCACCTGGGTCGTCGAGCCCGGTGCGTTTGGCTCATTTTTGGGCCGCATGGACCTGTGGGTCCGCGATGGAGAAGTCGTCGATCGCAAGTGGGAGCTCATCGAGCTGAGCGCCGAAAAATTCGGTGAGGACGAGCAGGTCTTGGAACTCGTCGAGCAGTCCACCGCGCCGGTGCGCGACGAGCTCGACAAAAAGATCGGGCACACCCACAGCCATCTGGCCCGCTACAATGTCATCGAGACCAACCTCGACCACGTATTGGCCGACGCGCTGCGCGAGACGACCGGCACCGATATCGCGATGTCCAACGGGTTTCGTTTCGGCCATCCGGTGGTGCCCGGCCCGATTCGTGAATCTGATCTGTGGCGCTTCTACCCAATCGTCACCAACTTGAAGACCGGCGAGGTCACCGGCGCTCAACTCCGCGAGTTTTGGGAGAGTGAGCTCGAAAACGTCTTCGCCGACGATCCTGCCGAGCGCTTTGGCGGGTGGATTCCGCGGCCATCGGGCATGAAGATGTCCTTTTTGGCCAACGCGGAAAAAGGCGAGCGCGTCCAGCAGATCTGGGTCAACGGCGAACTGCTCGACGACGACAAGACCTATACCGTGACCGCCTGCGAGCGCGAAGGCGAGCCTCAGAGCACCCTGTGCCGCATGCCCGACGCCAAGAATACCAAGGTCCACGAGCTCAATGCCCACCAGGCCGTGCGCCAATATTTGGGCAATCGCGACTACATCCAGAGCTCGCTCGAGGGTCGGGTCATCGCCCTCGATCTTCCGCAGATCTTGCGCACTCAACTGTAGAACAGCCCTCTCGACGTACTCCTTTCAATTACGCCGAGGCCGCGGTGAATCGCGGCCTCGGCCATGCTCCACAGGAACCAAAAATGAATATCAGCACGAGAAAGCTCTCGAGCCTCATCGCCCTCTTGGCCGCCGTCGTCATCATCGGAGCCGGTTGCGCCACCGCCGGCGCCCAGCCGGCCGGCGACGCGGCCGATGGAGAACAATCCCAGCCCCAGCAACAAGCGCCCACCAAGACGGCCCTCGGGGTGCGCACACATCGCCATGTGAAGGTCGCGCTGTTGACCGCCCGGCAGTTGATCGACGGAGAGCATGATTATCGAGCCGACAAAGTGGCCATCGTCGTATGCGGCGGCGGCGTCGAAAGCCTGGTCAAAGGCGGCGAGTTGGAGGAAAAGCTCCTGAAGATCCAGAGCGATGCGGTGAGCATTGCTGCCTGCGGACTGACACTCAATCGCAAGAATATCGACCCGGGCACCCTCGTCGACGGAGTCGACGTGGTGCCCAACGGCATCATCGAGCTGCTACGTCTGCAGGACGAGGGCTATCTGTCGGTGGAATTATAAGAGCCGCTCTCAGGTCGACCGGATTTGACTTCACGGCAGGAATAAACCACATTCAAACTGTCTTTTGAACGTACAAGCGTCCTCTCTTGGCGAGCACCACGGAAACACCATGACACTCGAAGACCTTCCAAGTCGGCTCTACGAGCAATTCGCTCAGATGGGCCAGGCGCTGGCCGATCCGACCCGCCTGCGCATCCTCAACCTCTTATGCCAGACCGAGCGCGGCGTCGACGACTTGGCCGACAAGCTCGGCCATAGCGCGGCCAATACCAGCGCGCACCTCAAAGTGCTCCAGCGGGCGCGACTGGTCGAGAGGCGCAAGCAAGGCCGGCGTGTCTTTTATCGAATCGCCGGTGAGCGCGCGTTGCGGCTGTGGCTTGCGCTGCGGGACACCGGACTCGAGCAGATCCCGGAGGCCCGCGAGGCGATGAGCGCCCACGCAAGCGAGCCGGCGCTCGCGCCGGATTTGAGCGGTGAGAAGTTGCTCGAGAAGGTCAAAAGTGGCGAGATCGTGCTGCTCGACCTTCGACCGACCGAAGAATACGACGCCGGACACCTTCCCTCAGCCCGCTCCATTCCGTTCAGTGAACTCGAGACGCGACTCGGCGATCTCGACGGCGACCGAACTATCGTGGCGTATTGTCGCGGGCCTTATTGTGTGGCGGCCATCAAAGGCGTCGAAAAGCTTCGCCAAGGCGGCCTCGACGCACGCCGAATGCCCGGCGGCGTCGCCGAATGGCGAGTGGAAGGTCTCCCCCTCGAAACTGACGCGCACCCCGATCATCGAGCCGACGCCGAGGTGCAGGGATGAGGACGGTCTTAGCGAACACACACCGCAGGCTCAGCTTATCGATGCTCGTCGCCGCCCTGCTCCTATTGGCGAGCGTGCCCGCCCTGGCCTCGTTCGACGTGCCCGAGTCGGCTTATGGCGAAGGGGCGGTGCACGACGGCGACGCGCGTGTCGAGTCGCGTCTGATCGTCGACGCCGACGAGGTCGCCCCGGGCGACACCATCCGTGTGGGCGTGGCGTTCACGCTGGACACGAGCTGGCATATCTACTGGCAGAACCCCGGCGAAGCGGGCGTGCCCACCGACATTCAGTGGGAGAGCGATGACATCGAATTCGGCGCACTCGAATGGGCCGCGCCGAGCCTGTTTAGCGAGTCGGATGGTGATTACGTCATCTACGGATACGGCGACGAGGTGGTGCTCTTTAGCGAGGCCACCGTCGCCGACGACGCGCAGGGCTCGGTCGAGCTGGCCGCCTCGGTCGACTACCTGGCCTGCAACGAGATGTGCCTGCCGGGCCACTCGCGCTTGACGCGGAGCATTCCGGTCGCCGAGCAGACCCGCGCGGCCGAGTCCACGGTGCTCAGCGCCATCGACCATTCGAGGTCGCGCGTGCCGCGCCGAGCCGGCGATGTCGGCCTCGACGCGCGTTTTCACTACTCGCAGCACCCGATGCGCCCCGGCGATAGCTTCGAGGTGCTCGTCGAGCTCGTCGAGTGCGCCGAGGCTTCCGAGGATTGCCGCGACTTCCAGGTCATCTATGACAAGCTCGACCACGCCTTCATCGCCGACCAATTCTCACTATCCGACCTGGAGGTCACCGCCACCGCCGAGCATCCACAAGCTGCCTCCGGTATAATCCTCCGACTGCGCGGCGAGATGCCGGCTTCCTCGCTCAACTCCAAGGCGCAAATCTCCGGTGTTATCGAACTCGAGCAGGCAGACGGAACCGTGGTGCCCGTGCATCTGCGCGACGAGGTGGCGACCGCCGGTCCAGACGCCTCGGTCGACGAGCTCGACCTCCCATCTTGGTCCGTTGATAACGCCAGCCTGGCGGCGGCGAGCGCCGACGCGGAAGGGGATTCGGAGTCGGATAATATGAGCCTGGCCTGGGTATTGCTGATGGCGTTCTTGGGCGGGATGATCCTCAACCTGATGCCGTGCGTCTTCCCGGTGCTCGCGCTGAAGGTCTCCTCGTTCACCCGACTCGCCCACGAGAATAAGCGCAGCATTGTCTCCCACGGCATGGCCTATACCGGCGGCATCGTCGCCAGCATGCTCGCGCTGGCCGGGGTCGTGGTCGCGCTGCGCATGGCCGGCACCGAAGTCGGCTGGGGCTTTCAATTCCAGCAACCGCACTTTCTGGCCGCGCTGGCGGTCATCTTGGTGCTATTTGCGCTCAATCTATTCGGTGTCTTCGAGGTCACGCTGAACTCCGAGAGCCTGCACGAAAAGGCCGAGGAGGCTCACGGCGTGCGCAGGAGCTTCTGGGAGGGGATCTTGGCGGTCGTGCTGGCCACGCCATGCTCGGCGCCGTTTTTGGGCACGGCGGTGGGCTTCGCGCTGGCGAGCAGCTCGTTGACCATCGTGGCGGTCTTCGCGGCGCTGGGACTCGGCCTCGCCGCCCCGATGGTCGCACTGACGCTTGTGCCCGGTTGGGCGAAGCTGCTGCCCCGGCCGGGCAATTGGATGGTCCACCTCAAGTCGTTTTTGGGCTTCGCCCTGCTCGGCTCGGCCATCTGGATCGTGTGGCTGCTCGGCCGCCAGACCGGCGTCGACGGCATGGCCGCCATGCTGGTCTTCTCCGGCGTGCTCGGCCTGGCCGCCTGGCTCTACGGTCTGGTGCAATTCAAGGCCTGGTCGCCCGAGAAGGCCGCCGCCATCCTCGTCGCCGCCGCGGCCATTGGGGGCACGGCTGCGTTCATCTTTCCGCTCGAGGCCTCCTCGGCGGCAAGCACCGCCCAGGTCGACACCGCCGACGGAATCGACTGGCAGCCCTGGTCTGAACAGGCCGTTGAAGCCGCGCTCGCCGAGGGCCAGCCGGTCTTCGTTGACTTTACGGCCGACTGGTGTCTGACTTGTAAGGTCAACGAGAAGAACGCCATCGACACCGACCCGGTCCGAGAGGCCATCGCGCGCCACGACGTGGCGACCTTCAAGGCCGACTGGACCAACCCCGACGAGCGCATCCGCAAGAAACTGGCCGAATACGGCAAAGCCGGCGTCCCATTTTACCTGGTCTATTCACCCGAGCGCCCCGACCAGGCCAGCCCGCTGCCGGAGGTCATCACCTCGAAGACGCTGGTTGAAGCGTTCAACGATGCCGCAGGAGACTCATGAGCGACCAGAAGACACAAACCGACTCACCGACACAAACCGACTCACCGGCACAAGCAGACGACGGGCTCAATTGGTGGGCGCGGCTTCGCCAGAAGCGTTGGGCCCGTTGGGCCATCGACCTGGCGATCTTCGGGCTGATTTTTGCGGGAATCTCGATGTGGCAGGGACGCGACTTCGTCTCCTCGGGCGAGCCCGCCCCGGCCTTCGGCCTCGAAGGGCTCGACGGCGAGTTCCACCAACTCGAAGACTACCGCGGCAAAAAGACGATGGTCGTCTTCTGGGCCCCCTGGTGCGGGGTCTGCGGGGCGGAATCCGACAACGTCTCGCGCGTCAAGTCCTGGCTGGGCGACCGCGTCAACGTCGTCTCCGTAGCGCTGAGCTACGAGAGCCGCGAGAGCATCGACGGCTTCGTCGACAAACACGACGTCGACTACCCGGTCCTGCTGGGCGACCGCCAGGTCGGCTCCAACTACAATATCTCGGCCTACCCGACCATGTACGTCATCGATGCCGACGGCAACGTCGAGCACACCGTTGCCGGCTATGCAACCACGTTCGGGATGCTGTGGCGGGTGCTTTTCTGACCCCCCCAACATGGTGCCAGGGGTGATGTTGAACGCTTTTCTGAACCCCCCAACATGGTGCCAGGGGTGATGTTGAACGCTTTTCTGAACCCCCAGCATGGTGCCAGGGGTGATGTTGAACGCTTTTCTGAACCCCCCAACATGGTGCCAGGGGTGATGTTGAACGCTTTTTCCGACGCCCCAAACTCCGAGCCTCGGGCCTCTAGCCTCGCCAACTCGCGAGCACCTTTTTGAGCTCGCGGGCGATCTTGCCGATATTCTCGGCGGCGCTGGTCTCAATCGTGGGGCTGGTGTTGGCGGGGTCGAGGAAACCCTGCCAGATTCGGCCGTTGCGCTCGAAGCGCAGCCGGCAGTCGTCGAGTTCGCACCGATAGGCCTCGGCCGGCCCGCCTGAGGCGCGTTGATCTTCCGGCGGCCGCTCCCACTCGACGTCGACAATTGCCTCCAAGACGTGGGTCTTGGAGACCTCTTGGCCCATCGGCAAGGTGTCTGCATCGACGTCGGCTCGCTCGAAAAGATCATTCTCGTCGCTCATCGTACTGCTCACCCGAAGGGTTGGTTAGCTTGTCGAGTCGAACTGTAGTGTACATCACAATCGTTGAGAAGTTCGAAGCCGTATATTACCCGACGAACCACCTAACGATGTGACAATCGCACCGTCGTGCTCAACTTCTCAGCCGTTATCGGGCGTGACACTTTCCCCCTTCCAGCGGCAAGACACCATGATCTTCGAGACCATCAAATCCAACGGGCTGGCCAGTCTGTCCTACATCATCGGTGACGGCGGCGAATGCGCGGTCATCGACCCGCGCCGCGACGTCGAGGCGTACCTGGCGGTGGCGAGCGAGCACGGGGCCAAAATCACCCATATCGTCGAGACGCACGTTCACGCCGACTTCGTCTCGGGTAGCCGAGAACTCGCCGCGCGCACAGGTGCGACGATCTACGGCGGGCGCATCAAAAACGAAGCGCAGGGCGATTATGGCTTCGACATCGCCGAGTTGGAGGACGGCGACACCCTCGAGGTCGGCTCGATCGAGCTTCGGGCGCTCCACACGCCGGGCCATTCGAGCGAGCACCTGAGCTATGTGGTCAGCGGAGGCGGCGCGGGCGCCGAGGAGGACTGGGCAGTATTTACCGGTGATTCGCTATTTGCCGGCGAGGTCGGCCGCCCCGACCTCGAGCCGGGCGCCGACCACGAGGAGTTGGCCGGCAAGCTGTACGATTCTCTGCACGACGTGCTCATGGCGCTCGACGACGGCATCGAGGTCTACCCCGGCCACGGCGAAGGCTCGCCGTGCGGCAGCTCCATCGGCGCGCGCGACAAGACGACCATCGGCTACGAGCGCCGCCACAACCCGCGGCTGCAGGAAGACGATAAGTCGCGCTTCGTCAATACGCTGTTGGGCGAGCTCGAAGAGGAGCCGATGCCCGCCTATTACGCCCGCCTCAAGCAACTCAATCATGACGGGCCGCCGGTGTTGGGAGCTCTCGAGGCGCTCGAGCCATACGGCGTGGACGCGTTCGAGGAGCTCGTCGACCACGAAGACGTGACCGTTATCGACGCCCGCGAAATCGAGGCGTTCGCCGCGGCACATATCCCGGGCTCGCTCAATATCGCGCTGCGCGCCTCGTTTCCGGTGTGGGTGGGCCGGTTGCTCGACGCCGGCCGCGACTACGTGCTCATCGCAGACCACGCGGCGGCTGTCGAGACCGCCCGCACCCATCTGCTGCGCATTGGCGTGGACAACCTGAAGGGCTATCTATCCGGCGGGTTCACCAGCTGGTTCAACGCAGGCAAGCCCTACGAATCCATGGGGCTCATCAGCGTGCACGAGTTGCGGCGCCGACAGGAGGCTGGCGAGGACGACCTGCAGATCTTGGACGTGCGATCGCCCAAGGAGTGGAAGAGCGGCCACATCCAAGGCGCCCAACATATCTACGTGCCTGATCTCCCCGAGAAGATGTCGCATCTGGACCGCGAGCGGCCGGTGCTGACCTATTGTGGCAGCGGTTATCGAGCGAGCATCGCCGCGAGCATGCTGGTTGCCAACGGCTTCTCCCAGGTCCACAATTTGCCCGGCAGCATGGCTGCCTGGGAGGCCGCGGAATACCCGCTGGTCGACAAACGATAATTGTACACATATCCCCCAATAGGAGAAGATGATGAGTTATTTTGGAGATCCAAGCTACGGAATCACCACGACCCTCGAAGGCGTCAGCTATAACGAGGCGATCGAACGCACCAAAGACGCACTTTCTGACGAAGGATTCGGCGTCCTGACCAGCATCGATATCAAGGACACGCTGCGCAAGAAGCTCGACGTCGACCACCGCAATTATGTTATCTTGGGCGCGTGCAATCCGCCGCTGGCCCACAAGGCGCTCGAGACCGAGGCGCCCATCGGGCTGCTCTTGCCCTGCAACGTCGTAGTGACCGAAGACGACGACGGCAACGCCGTGGTCTCGGCACTCGACCCCACGAAGATGTTCAGCCTAGTCGAGCGCGACGACGTCCAGCCGATCGCCGAGGACGTCAAAGAGAGAATGGAGCGGATCATCGCCGCCATCGGCTCCTGAGCCCCATCAGCACTACCTAACATCATGCCTGGCACCATGTTGAATCTCAGAATGAATGGGGATTCAACATTGTGCCCGGCACCTCACCAACACATGCACCTCGCCTACACAGACACCTCTCAGCCGCACAGAAACTCACCAGTGTAGCGAACGAATCCCAAGGACGATGTCACCCAGTTCTCATGCACCTCTGAGCACGATCTTCCCGTCTCAGCTGGCGCCAACGAGACGAGGAATCTGAAAAAAGTACGCAACGATTCGGGCCATTTTGCCG
>CAYLTX010000074.1:0-31504 GCA_964386725.1 uncultured Bradymonadales bacterium
GGCCTGCGACGGCTGCGGGGACAGCTGCGGAGATGGCAGGCTGCGCTCGTTGTGCAGCGCGGTCAGCCCCTCGATGATCGCAGCCGTCCACGTCTCGCTGGAGAGCATGTGGCGCAGCTCGTCGAGCGTCTCGATGGAGGGATGGGCCGGCAGCTCGCCGACGGGCCTGCGCTCGATGCCCACGAGCACCAGCTCGACGTCGTCGACCCGAACGCCGTCGTCGGGCGGCGAGAGCCGAATGGCCAGAGCCATATCCATGGCGCTGGCGATTCCGCCCATCGGATGCGCCTGCCGGTTGATGACGTCCGGCAGCGGCACGCGCACGCCCTCCTGGATCAGGATGGAGACCGCGTCGTGTAGCTTCTCGGAGGTGCGGCCTGCTTCGAGCAGCCCGGCACGCTGCGACAAGACCACCGAGTCGTCATAGGTGCCCACCACGAAAAACATGTCAGCCTCGGGCACCATCTCGCGGGCCATGCCCAGGTACTCGACGATGAGTTCGCGACGCCCGTCGGGCTTGGAGACCACGGAGTAGCCCGAGCTCGCCGGGCCGTGGAAGCAGTGCAGCACATCGCCAAACCAGACCAGGCCGACGATGACCGCGGCGAACCACCTCCAGCGATTCTCTTCGAATGAGATCGGCGCGAGATACCAGGCGACCAGCGCCAAGAAGAGCGCCAACACGAGGATCCACGCCAGGTAGCCGCTCCCCTCGCCCAACGTACTTCCCGGGCCCTCGCCCTCGACACTGGCCAGGAAGACCTCGTAGACCACGAAGAGGCCGGCCAAGAGGGCTGCGACGTGGACGGCCTGCTCGGCGTTGTGGAAGTAGCCACCAAATAACAGCGCGATCAACACGGCGGCAGCGCTCCCTCCCAACAACAAGGCGAACCAGCCGCTCTGCGTGCCGTAGCCCTCACCGATATTGCGCGCGAAGAAGGCAAACGGCCGCACCAGCGCGAATCCGGCGACGACCGCCGCGATCAGCCCGTAATCGGAGAGCATCCACTGGTATTGCACGGCGAGCAGCGCGATCCAGGCGAAGGCGAGCGTCTCGAAGCTGACCGCGACGATGGCGCCCGGCTCGAGCTCACGGGAGCGAAACGCCCACAGACCCAATAAAAAGAGCGTGGCCATGCCCAGCGCGCCCATGACTCCATAGGGCGCTCCACTGGGGGGAATCGCCATCTTGCCGGAGAAGACGGCGTTCTTTCGCTCGAAAACCAGCAGCGCCTCGGGCCGACTGGACACGATGCTTCGCACGGCCTCGGGCCCGACCTTGGTTTGCAACGCGCGACCGTCGAGCTCGACGAGCCGATCGCTGGGCTCGACGCCCGGGGGCAGCGCGGTCGGATCCTTGAGCTCCCCTTGAAGAGCGATGGGGAAACGGTGCAGCGGGCGTACGAGTTGATAGCTGATCGTACGCTGGGTCGGCTCGCCGGCCTGGGGCTCATCCACGCCGGCATTGGCGGCGGCGACCGCGGAGTCCTCTCGCTCGACGTCGATATGCTCCGGGAGACTCTGCAGCACAGTGCGAAGATCGCGCAGATCCTCGACCGACTGGTTCTGCACCGCCACGATGCGGTCCCCGCGCTTGAACTCCTGGTGCTCGGCGCCGCTGTCGCGGTCGATGGACACCGAGCGCACGCTCAGGTCGGGCCCGAATTGGACGCCCAGGTCAGGGAGGCCGTCGAGTTGCAGGTAACCGAAGACGAGGCTGCCCAGGGAGAGCAACAACGCGGCAACCCACAGCAATAAGGTAGTCGGAGAACTAGAATTCATCGAGACTTCACTGCACAACGAGGACAAAGCGGCGGGACGCCGCGACGATATGATCACGTTTTAGGCCACCGACGCAGCTTTGTCGACCTACACGAATCCTCAAGTTCTAAAAAGACTTATCTCTCCCCATCGTCGACCCCAGAAAGATGAAATGAATGGACCGTCTGCTATAGTTGGTTTAGAATTAGAGAGTAGACCCACTTGATCCACAAGACGATTCTGCAAAAGAGACGCAACCATGCGCTGCTTGGATACGTCGAAGTATCTCGTTTCAGGCGCCCTGCTTTTGGCCATGTCCTGCTCGACGAGCCCGGAGTTGATGAATCGACAAGCTCCGTCTGAGCCCACCGTCGCGCACGACACGGTCGCCGAACGCGCCGATGACCAGCCGGCGGCGGAGATTCGCGCCGTCGAGCGCGAGCCGAAGATCGATCTGCAGCCGGTCAAACACGCCGCCTCGAGCGCCATGGAAGCCGCGGTCGACGCCGCCGGCGAACGGGTCGTCGGCTGGTGGCAGCCGCTGCCCGAGCAGCCCAGCTACGCCGAGTTGCTCGATCCGCAGCGCACCTTCTCCCGCTCGGTGTCCCTGGGGACCGTCGGCACCGGCCAATTGGTAAACGCCGCGCGGATGCCCCACGAGGGCGAGCACTACTCGGTCATCGAGCGCCACCGCGCCCGCAACACCCAATACGCCTCCGATGAGCTCATCGACGCCATCGTGGACTCGGCAAAAAGCGTCGCCGAGCATTTCCCCGGATCAACGCTTCGCGTCGGTAATATGAGCCGCAAAGGCGGCGGCGACATCCCCTGGAGCAGCTCGCATAACTCCGGGCGCGACGCCGATTTGGCCTTCTACGTCAAGCGCAAGGAGGACGGCGAGCGGTTGCCCGCTCCCGGACTCCTGTCCTTTGACGCCGACGGCGAGGCCACCGGCCGCCCCGACCTGGTCTTCGACGCCGCGCGCAACTGGCAGCTCGCCCGCGCCCTGCTCACCCACGACAAGGTCCATATTCAGTGGTTGTTCGTGAGCAACGGCCTCAAAAACCTGATGCTCGAGCACGCCCGCGAAATCGGCGAGGACGAGGAGCTCATCGCCCGCGCCGAGAAGGTGCTCCACCAGCCCACCGATGCGGCCCCGCATAACGACCATTTCCACCTGCGCATTACCTGCCCGTCGGCCGACCGGCTGGAGGGCTGCCTGGACTTCGGGCCGCGCTGGGAGTGGGTCGACTGGCATTATGAGAAGCTTCTGGCGCGCTCGGTGGAGTTGGGACGCGCGCTTCGGGAGGACGACGAGGAGATGCGCGTTCGGGCGCTGGACTTCCTGGAGCGCATTCGCTCACCGTTTGCACCGGAGTTGGCGCTGGCCGCCGCGCTCGAAGAGGACAGTGACAAGGTCCGCAGCCGCGCCCTCGAAGTCGCCGCCAACGTGCCGTATTGGTCGGGTGCGGCCGTCGGTGCCGCGCTTCGCTTCATCGAGCGCGACGAGTTCAGCCTCGACGAGAAGGTCTATGCCTATCGCGTGCTCAGAAAGAGCGCCGACAGCCTGGCGGTCGGCCGCCTCGAGCGCCGGCTGGTCGACGAGGACGTCGGCGAGGCCGAGCGCGTGCACGCGGCTCGCGCCCTCGTGCATTTGATGGAACCGGAATTGGTGCCGTTTTTGATGGAGCAATTGGCCGAACAGCCGGCTGCAGTGCGCGCCGCGTTGGCCTTGACGCTTCGAAGGGTGACCAACCACAGCGAGGGGCTGGACTGGTCGAAAGCCGGCGCCGAGCAACGACAAGACACGCTCACGCGCTGGCAGAATTGGTGGGAGGAGCGTCGCGACCGAAGCCGCGATGAATGGCTCGAGGAAGGCTTCGCAGCCAATGGCTGCGACGAGGATGACATCTTCGCCGCTGCCGCCGCGGGCGAGTTGATCCCGATGCTTCGCAGCGATCAGGACCACATCGCCTACAACGCCAACCGGCTGCTCTCACGCATCACCGGGCGATGGTCGCCGCTGGAGGCGTGGAGCAACGCGCGGCTGCACAAATACTGGTCGAAGTGGTGGAAGCGAAACCACCAAGACATGCTCGTGTCGCGCTGAGAGCCGTTGACTGAGCGTTGACTGGCAGCTGACTGACTACTCGAGGTTCTTGTTGCGCTTCAGGCGCCCCATGACCTTTTCGTACTCGACTTCCCACTCGCGACTGCCCTCTTCGAGGTTCTTGATCTTGTCGCGCGCCTCTTCGTCGAGTTCTTCCTGAACCGTCATATACTCTTCGAGGATCGGCTTGATCTTTTTGCGAAGCGTGCGATCGGCCGAGAAGACCTCGTTGACGAAGTGCGAGTGAAAGAAGATGTCGATGAGCTGGTCGATGATATAGCCCATCGGGTCTTCGAAGAGGTCGACGCCTTTTTGGCGCGCCAGCTTCGACCTGTGGCGACCAAAGCTGCCTCCCTCGGCAGACTGGATGTCGCGGGCTTGCTTGCTCAAATCCCGGTCCAGCCGGATATATTCTTTGAGCACCGACTGGATATCCAGCTCGACCTCTCTGACGTTGGCCGGCTCGACCTCGAGGTCACCCTCATCGGTCAATTTCTTGGCGATCTCGTTGGCGACCAGGTTAACTTGTCCCTTATAAAGTCGCATCTATACCTCCATCTCTAGGCTTTCGGGCTGTTCGTTCACGGCATTTTTTGACAGTTATCGACACTGAAGGCAAGCCGAATCTACCGTAGCGCCCCTATTAGTGGGCGATTCGTGGGCGATTTCGTAGGTGATCAGCCAAGCCAACCGGAGTACTTGGCGCGCCAAAGGTGGCACCGGTTGCCAAAACAATCGAAACGGCCCTTCCCTTTCCGGCGCGGCATTTTCGTTTGAATAACTTGGGATTCTGCGAGTCCAACTTGTCGACGATGCAGATGAATCACGACGGGGCCTGCCCGTAGGCTGCGCCGATGAAATGCGATAGACTTCAACTGTGATAGGCTCATGATGGATGCTCATCCCGCCAGGAGACACGCAATGGCTGCCACGACCACTACTGCTTCATGTCTGACTCGCTACTCGATCCGTATGACCAGCCGGCTGTTGTGCCTCATCGGGCTGGCGGCTTTGGTGGTGTCGGCCGGGTGCTCCGGTTGCGACGACAACACTAATAAACCCGGCAACAACGAGGTCGGCGACCACTGCACCGTCGACGATGAATGCGGCGACGACCAAGTTTGCCGCGACGAGTCCTGCGTGCTGACCTGTGCGACCGACGGGGAGTGCGCGGATGGGGATATCTGCACCGCCGGGCGCTATTGCTGGCCGGAGCCTGGCACCGGCGAGTGCGAAGTCAACGCCGACTGCCTGTCGCGAAGCTGCGACGACGGCCAATGTGAGCCGCCGGTGCGCTGCGAAGAGGACGCCGAGTGCTTCGCGGAGCAATTCTGCAGTGTCGACGGAGCCTGTGTGCCCAAATGCCAGGGCAACGTCGAATGCGCCGTCGATGAAGTCTGTCACGAGGGACGATGCGTTGTCGGAGGCGAGTGCACCGAGGACGCCGATTGCGGCCCGGGCGGAATCTGCGACGACGGCGGCAGCTGCCGAGTCGCCTGCGGCAACGACGCCGACTGCGGCCGCGACGCGGTCTGCTTCGACGGCAATTGCTCGGCGGGATGCGTCGATGACAGCGAATGCTCCGACGGCCTTTGCTGGCGCGGAGTATGCACCGAAGCCTCGCCCGACGATCCAACTCGCCCCGCCCCCGCGGACCCCGACGACCAGCCGAGCGACTCCAATAACGACACGCCCGACGCCGGTGATGTCGGCGGCGACGTGCCCACTGTGGACGCCGAACCGACGACCAACCCCGACCGCGACGACGCGCCGCAATGCACCGCCAACAGCGACTGCGCCGGCAACGAGCGCTGCGAAGACGGCCACTGCGTGACCGACGAGTTCTGCCAATCCGACGCCGATTGCACCTCCGGCAGCTACTGCGACCGCGGCCAATGCCGCCTCGGATGCATCGATGACGCACAATGTCGCACCGACGAGGTCTGCTCGGACGACGCACGCTGCGTATCCGACGACGGCTCGACCGACGACCTGTCGTGCACGGCCTCCGAAGATTGTGAGCCCTGCGAGCGATGTGTCTCCGGCAGCTGCCAGATCATCGATAAAATTTGCGTGACCGACGGCCAATGCGGCCTCGAGAAGAGCTGCGAAGAGGGCTTCTGCCACTACGAATGCGCCAGCGACTCCGATTGCCCCTACAGCCAGACCTGCCAGCAAGGCGTCTGCGAGACCGACCCCAATCCCGCCCAGGCCTGCTCGAGCAGCGCCGACTGTGCCAGCGGCGAGTCCTGCATCGACGGCTTCTGCTTCGGCGCCTGCTCTACCGACGACGACTGTGGCGACCAGATGATGTGCGACCACGGCGTGTGCCGGCCGGACTACCGACCGGGCCACGAGTGCAACGACAATAGCTACTGCGGTGACCGCTCCTCATGCGTCAGTGGTTATTGCACGGTCGACTGCCAAGACGGCAGCGAGTGCCGAACCGGCACGTGCGGGACCGGTGGTTTTTGTACGAGGTAGCCTCGAGATGAACTGATGTGGGGCCTGAGACAGGCCCCACATCAAAACTTGCGCCCTCCCCACCTCATACGTTATCTCTGAGGGAGCCTTTCCCGCTCATCAGGCATTATCGTTCATGAAGCACGCTCGACCCAAAACACGACCGCTCATCGCGGCCCTGACAGCCGCTGCGCTCCTGTGCACCGCGCTGCTGGTGCCGTCGACGGCGCGCGCCGACCTCTACAAATACGAGGCGCCCGACGGGAGCGTGCTCATCACGACTGAAAAGAAGTCGGGCTATAAGCTCCTCGAGGTCATCTCGGAGGGCTCGAGCAGCTCCAAGAAGTCGAGCACATCCAGCTCATCGAAGGCCAAAAAGCGCAGCGCTTCGAAGCCCAGGCCGAGCAAGGCCGCCAGGAAACGCACCGATCGCAAGGGCGAGGACGCCTTCGACGATATCATCGCCGAGGCCTCCGAGGCCTACGATGTGCCCTTTGGCTTTATCAAGGCGGTCATCCGGGTGGAGAGCGCGTTCCGACCGGACGCGCTCAGCCACGCCGGCGCGCAGGGCCTGATGCAGTTGATGCCGCGCACCGCTGACAGCCTCAACGTGACCGATCCCTTCGACCCGCGCCAGAATATCTTCGGGGGCGCAAAATTCCTTCGCATCCTCATCGACCGCTACGACGGCGATATCAACCTCATCCTGGCGGCTTATAACGCCGGCGATGCGGCCGTCGCCCGGTACGAGGGCATCCCCTACCCGCAGACTCGCGATTACGTCGCCTCGGTCTTCTATTGGTATAAAGCCTACGAGAAATCAGAGGAGCCCAAGTGAGCGCGGCGACCATTCGCGAGGACATCTTCAACCTACCCAATATGCTGACGCTGTTCCGGATCTTGCTGATCCCGGTGGCGTCGCTTTTCATCTTTTACGGGGATCCGCTCTCCGGGCTGATCGCCGTGATTCTATTCGCCGTGGCAGGCATCACCGATTGGCTCGACGGCTACCTGGCCAGAAAGCGCAACCTGGTGAGCCTGACGGGCAAATTCCTCGACCCGTTGGCCGACAAGCTGTTGGTCATGGCCGTGCTGTTGATGTTGCTGCCGCTCGGTCGCATCTCCCCCTGGCTGGTGCTGATTATTCTGTCGCGTGAATTCGCGGTGATGGGGCTTCGCAGCATCGCCGCCAGCGAGGGATTCATCATCGCGGCCGGTCAAGGCGGAAAATTCAAGACCGCCTTTCAGATGATCGGGCTGTTGGGCCTGATCATCCACTACGAGTATATCGTCGACTACGGCTTCACCGAGATCCGGATCAACTTCCACAGCCTCGGCTTGTGGCTGGTGATCATCTCGGTCATCTTCAGCCTACAGAGCGCCTTCGAATATTTTCGCGGCTTCCTGGAGGCGGTCGAGTCGATGCAGAAAAAAGAAGATCCGCCCCAGCCTGATTAATACGATCAGGTGGCCACGGCGCGCCCTACTCTTCCCTGTGTCAAAATCTGCATGCCCGACTGACCCGGCTTCATAAAGTCGACCTGAACTCCGAGCGAGCGCAGGTGGCTGGCGATCTTGAGGCGCTCCTCGCGCTCACGTGTGGAGAACAGCTCCCGGGAGATACGATAGCGCTCGGAGCCGTCCTCGTCCTCTTCGTAATAGGCCGGTGTAAACGGCGCGAAGACGCGCAACGAGTGTCCCTGGTGCTGCGCCAGGCGAATCGAGCGGGTGACCAGCTCGGTATTCATCACCCCGCATAGATCCGAGATGATCACGATCCACTGGCTCTCCTGCGCGGTCGCCACGATGCGCTCGATGGCCTGTTGCAGCCCGCGCTCCTTGAGCCCCAGACGCGCCTCGACTCGGTAGGGCAATTCCAGGCCTCGAAGCTGGGCGAAGCGCCTCAGACTGGAGGTCTCCTCCTCGAGAATGCCCTGGTGGAGCAACGGCGAGTCGAGCTGGGAGTCCTGGGAGGCCAAAGTGCTCTCGATCCAACGGTTCAGCAACTCGAGGTTCACCCCCGAGTCGGGGTCGACCTTGTCGCCGCGACGAAAATCGAGGCGCTCCTGGACGACCAAATAATCGCAGACCTTCTGGGCCAGCTCGATATCGCTCCACTCGGTCAGCTCCTCGTCGACCACCGAGTTGACCCCGACCAGATGCTGCAAAATGCGGGTGAGTTGCGAGGGGGAGACCGCCGGCGCGATATGGCCGTAGAGCTTCTCGTCGAAGGTCATCAGCCCGACGCGGTCGCGCGCCCCCAGGACACTGCCGGCGATCTCGGCGGCCGTCTCGATGCCGTGCTCGAGCTTCTGGCCCTGCCATTGCCCGCCGCGCATCGAAGTGGAGATGTCCAGCAGCAGATACATGCTCAGCGTGACCTCGCGCTCGAAGTCGCGCGAGATGAGCCGGCGGTTTCGGGCGGTGGTCTTCCAGGCGATGTGTCGAAGCGGGTCGCCCGGCTGGTATTCGCGAAGCTCGCGCACCACGCTACCCGAGCCGATGTGGCGCACCATATGCTTGCCGCCATGCTGGAGGGCGAACGCCCCCAAATTGCGCGCGCGCCCGTTCCGCCCGCCGCGGCTCGCCGCGCGCGGCAGACATTCGAAGGCGTGTGGGGACGGAAGGTAGTCGCGCGCCTCGAGCAGGCCCAGCGGGTCGCGAAGCGCCACATCGAAGCCGTGGAGCATCCATCGGCCGATGCGCGATCCCGCCACCCGCATTTGAGTCGAGCCTTCGGACCGGGTGGGCAAATGAAAGTCGACGTCGGATGTGTCGAACTCGAGCGCATCGGAGCCGAACGGCTCGACGCGAAACCCGTACAGCGGAAGCCAGGCGTTGTTGTGCACGAAGATACCGAGCTCGAGCGACTTCCCCACCACCATCGTGGTCGAGTTGCCCTGAGAGTCGGCCTCATCACCCACCGACAGCGTCACGAAGCGTCGGTCGAGCGCGAGCGCTGCGACCACGCAGATCAGAAAGGACACGCTGAGCAGCGCTACCTGCACCTGCCCCATCATCAACAACAGTGGCTGCTCGAAGACCGCGCCGGCGGCGATAAAGACCAGCGCGCAGATAAATACCCATACGCCGCGGGTTGTCAGGTGGGGATTCAAACCTGGACGGCCTTATTTGGAGTAGGAGACCCGGTCGAGCGCCTGGCGCACAATGGCGCGTGAGTTCATGCCACTGAGGTGCGCCTCGGGCAACAACAGCACCCGGTGCGAGAGCACCTGCGGGGCGAGCATCTGGACGTCGTCGGGGATGACATAGCTTCGGCCACGGACCACAGCGCGCGCCTTCGAGCCCTGCAAGAGGGCCAGCGCGGCGCGCGGCGAGGCGCCGAGGGCGGTCTGGTCGTGCTCCCGAGTAAACGTAGCCAGCGCCACGATATAGCGGATCAGCTCGTCGGAGATATGCACTGCCTCGACCGCATCGCGAAGCTTCTCGATGTCCTCGGCGTTGAGGATCGCCTCGACCGGCTCCGGGGCGCTCTGGTGGGTCTTCATGACCCGGAACTCCTGGTCGGGGGTCGGATAGCCGATGGTGATCTTGAGCAAAAAGCGATCGAGTTGGGCCTCGGGCAGCGCGTAGACCCCCTCCTGCTCGACCGGATTCTGGGTGGCGAGCACCAAAAACGGCGAGTCGAGCCGATGGGTGGTCCCGTCGATGGTCACCTGGCGCTCCTGCATGGCCTCGAGCAGGGCCGATTGCGTCTTGGCCGGGGCGCGGTTGATCTCGTCGCCGAGCACGATATTGGCAAAGATCGGCCCGCGGCGAAGCAGAAATTCGTTGGTCTGCAGGTTGGGCACGTAGGTGCCGGTGATATCCGAAGGCAACAGATCCGGGGTAAATTGGATGCGGCTGAAGTCCGCGTCGAGCGTGCGCGAAAAAGCGCGCACCAGGGTCGTCTTAGCCACGCCGGGCACACCCTCGAGCAGAATATGGCCGCGGGCGAATAAGGCGATGAGCAGCGCTTCGATGGTGCGCTCGGGGCCGATGAAGATCCGCGCGACCTCGGCCTTGAGCCGTTCGATCGGCTCGGCGTATCGGTCGACAGTATCTTGCAACTCGTCGGCCTCGGGGGCCGAGGAGCCGTCCTCCGGGTCAGACCAAGCTGCGGGTACGTCGTTCATACTCCTCCTCGAGTCCCATCATCTTCAAAACACGGCGCGTGCGCCGGTATATGTTTATCAGGTCGCGTTCGCTAAAGTAAGCATCGCTGTCCAGGAACACGCGGTGTCTCGTCGGGATTCTAGCATAGGATGCCAGCAGGTCGACGACCTCCGCCTCGATGCGCTCAGCCTCGCCGGGAGCGCGGCCCCGCAGGTATTCTCTACCGAATATTTCGCCGAGTCGCGGAACACTGGGCCGTTCTTGGGTGTCGACCTGCCAATACCCCAAATCACTCAGAAAGAGTTCTTCGAAGACCTCCTTGAGAATCGCCAGCGGCAGGGCGTAATTGGTGTCCCGGCCTCCGCTCCCAAAGCGCGAAAGATTCCAGTCGAACTCGCTCTGCGGCTCGGGCACGTCGCTGGTAGTACCGGCGATATATCGGCTGTAGGGACGTGACGGCCTCAGCCGAAAGATCGCGGCCAAATACAGCGCCAGACCTGCTGAAAGTAAAATCCCCAGATAGTACAGCAAGCGAGCCGCGGGCATCTCTTCCATAAAGTCGCTGATGACGTCATTGAGCGCCTCGAGCTGGTCCGAGAATTCGTCGGTGCCGTCGTCGGGGTCTTTGGGCTCGTAGCGGCCGTATTGCTCGAAGTCTCGGACGAAGAGACGCACGCGACAGGGCGCGCGCGAGGCGCACAGATAAGCGAGCGTGTTTTGGACCAAAAGCCCGTTATCTGCCACGCTCATCATATGGTTGATCAGCAGGCTCGCGTCGGCGAATAAGACCACCTTGCCGTCGCCGAGGTTCATGTCGTAGACGAGCCCGCCGCCGTCGGCATACGAGACGACCGGGCCGCCGACGTTGAGCAGGACGGCCGGATGGTTGGCGACCAGCGTATCGACGCCGCTGAGCAACGGGTGGCGCCCGTCGGGCTCGAAGATCGGCAGGGCACGATTTTCTTGGACGAAGTGATCGTGCGGAAGATTATCCGTCTCGGCATTGACCCGGGTGACGTCGAGCCGATCCAAAAACGGCGTGCTCGCACCAAAATCGTCGGCGATGAGCATGTGGCCGCCGTCGACGACGAAATTCGCGGCGTTGGCGATCTCGAGCCCGCTCTGCGGGTAGACGAAGATCAGCACCTCGTCGGGACTCTGCTCGTGCCAGTCGATCTGGTCGTCGACGACCAGATCGATGTCCATCTCGGCGGCCATCGAGACAAGATCGGACAACCCTGTCCAACCCGCGTCGGTCGGCTCGAAGTCCCGGGCGCCTTGCCCGAAGCCGGGCGACGTCGCGACCAGGCCGACGGCGCAAACGAGCAGCGCGACCAGCGTGCGAATAAGCGATCGTGATGGACAGTCTCGTCTCACGAGGCATCCTCCTCTTCGAAGCGCTCGCGAAGACGCACGGCGATATCGCGAGACAGACGCCAGATCGACGCGTCGAAGACTCGACCGCTGAAGTAGGTCTCCTCGACCAGGTCGGTCATCATCGCGGCCAAACCCTCACCTGTGAGCTCCTCGGGGGCGTCTTCGAGCCGGCGGCGCAGCCCGCGCACGAATTCTCGGCGCGCGATGCTATCCTCGCGCGGAGCGGCCACCTCGGCCGAGCGCACCAGCGTGTCCTCGATCTGCCTCGGCGAGAGCCGCCCCCACAGGTCTTCCCCCTCGAGAGTCTCGACCAGCGATTGATACAGCCGCCGAATCTTGAGCGGCACCGCGACCAGATCGAGGCGCACGTTGCTCAGCGTGCCCTCGTGGGGGATGCGCAACGAAAGCTGGCCGGGCATAAAGCCGACCGCGTCGATCTCGAGCAGATACTCTCCGGGCTCGAGCGAATCGAAGACGAAGCCACCGCGGCGCCCCGCCCCGCCTGCGCTACTCGTCTGAGTGCGGACCGGCTCGCCGTCTGCGGTCGACAGCACGAGTTCGGCCTCGCCCAGGGGCTGAGCTTTCCAGACGTCCCAGACGAGCCCGGAGACCCGGCGCCTGTCGGGCTTGGTGTCGACCACCTGGTCCTCGTCGAGTTGTCTCGGCACGAGGCGCTCGGTCTCGGCGAAGGCCTCCTCGCTGCGTGAGCGGCTCTGACGCTTTTGGCGCCGGCGCTCGAGTTGAGCGGCGATGACCGTCCAGAGACGTTGCAAGATGAGCGCTACAGCGCCCAGGAGCCCCAAAAGGCCGAGCGCGTTCAATATCCAACGTGAGGTGCGTCGATTCAGATCGACCGGCTCGGTCGGCACCGACAGCTCCGGGCCGATCTCCGGAACGATCACCGTCTCGGCATGCCACACGCCGTCCTCGAGGCTCTCGCCGGAGAAGAAAGCGTGGAATCGCCCCTGGGAATCGGTGGTCACATGCCGCTCGAGGGCGGCGGCCTCGTCGCGGCGTCCATCTGTCTCATCGGACTCATCGGACTGGCCTGGCTCTTCACCCTCGGCGCCCTCACCATTCTCCCCGTTCTCACCATCTTCACTACTCTGGCCGTTTTCATCGGCCGAAGCAGCCTTCTGTCCCTCGCGTCGCAGCCGCACGGTCACCCGCAGGTTCTCGACGGGTCCGAGCCCATCGCGCGCGACACCCTCGACGGCGAGGCCGCGCTGCAGTCGCTCGACGACCTGCTCGAAGCTCGCCTCGACGTCGAGGTGCTCACTGAGGCGCACCTCGACGGTCTGCTCGACCGGCTCGCGATGGGCGCTGCCGGCGATGCCGAGCGTCACCTCGTTATTGCCCGGCTGGATCTCGTCGGCGATATCGATCGATCCGCGACCGAATTGGTCCAGCTCGATCGAGCCGACCGAGCGTCCGTTGACCTGCACATCGGCCCTGGCGCTCAATCCCACGCCACCGACGCTGGCCCGGGCCCGAAGCGGCACGTTCTCGGCGGTCCCGATGATCCGCGGCGGCGCCTGTATGCGCAAATGAACCGGAGCCGGGCTGAGCACGACGGTGCGCTCGAGCCGGCTCTGGGTGACGTGCTCGGTGGCTTCGAAGCTCACCGTGATCTGCCACGAGCCGGGGGCGAGTTCACGTCGCGTCTCGAAGCGGCCGCGCCGGTCGGTGTGCAGCGTCTCACTGGAAAGCTCGGCTCCCTCGACGTCTTCTTGGGGACGATAAGCCACCTCGATACGCCGTTGCGGCAGCCCCAGGTTGAGCTCGTCTCGCAGCGACCCGCTGACATGCACGGTCGTGCCGGCGGCGGCGATATTGGCGTCGAGCGAACTCTGGGCCCGCACCCGCACCTCCAGCGCCTCTGCCTGTGAGCCCGACATCAGCACGCAGCACAGCATAGCGGCGGCGAGGAGCCACGCCGCGAAGCGAGTGCCGCTTGTCCAGATGGTTGGATATGGCGTCATGGGAGTCATCGAACCAAGGCATGCCACTAAACGGGACGACCAAGAGGTAATGCACAAACAGAGGCGACGAGAGCCCCTATTCCGTGCCCGCTTCGCCCTGATCGTCGAGTTTGGCGAGTTGCTCGCGCGCCCAACGTGCGTCGTCGCCGTCGGGGGCCAATGCAAGGTAACGCTGCAGTTGCGTGCGGGCAACGTCGATGTCATCGGCGCGAATAGCCATCCGGGCCAGCCCCAGGCGTGCAGCGGCCAGAGTCGAGTTCTTCTCTATCGCCCGCGCGTACAACTTTCGGGCGGCGTCGTACTCTTTTTTGGCCTGCCGGTAGCGCGCACGCTCGATCAGCAGCGCCGGAGAATCGCCCATCAACTCCTTGGCGCGGTCGAGATAGCCGAGCCCTTTGTCTGTGCCTTCTCTCGAGCCGTTGAGGATCGCCAGCCACTTCAGGGCTTCGGTGGACGGGGCCACATACCGCGACGAGTCGCCATAGCCGCGCTGGATCCGTGAAAGATCGCGGGTGCCGATGCTGCGGTCGTATCGCAAATAGGCCTCTCCGAGCCCGCTTATGGCCTCGACGTTGCTCCGGTCGCGCAACAAGGCGCGATAGAAGGCGTTCTGGGCGCGTCTTGGCTCGTCCAGGCCCAGGTAGATGCGCCCCAGCTCGGTGAGCAGCGTCGGCTCGTTGGGGTCCTCGCGCCAGGCGGCCCGAAAACGGCGCTTGGCCTGTTGCTCACCGCCCTCGATCTGCTCGATCAGGCCGAGCAACCAATTGGCCTCGGGATGCTTGGGCCCCAGCGTCAGCGCCTCTTCGATCCACTGGCGGGCGTCATCGAAATTCTTCTGCCAGAACGCGACCTCGGCCAAGTCGATGAGCCTGTCGATCGAGGTCGGCTGGAGGCCCGCGAAGCTGTCGTAGCGTGTGGTCGAGCCGTCGACGCCGGGGCCGACTCGCCCCAACACGCGCATCCGCAGCGCTTCGAGCCCGGCACGGTCCATCACTGCGACCCGGGCGGCGTCGAGCACCGACAGCGCTTCGCGGCCGCGACTGTCCGCGGTCAGGCTCAGCACCAGAATACGAAGCACCGTCAGGTCCTCGGGGCCCGTCGCCGCGGCTCTCGCCGCGCGCGCGTCGTCGATCGCCTCGGCATAATTGCCCCGATAATAGGCAAGCGCAGCTCGCCCGGCCAAGCCGCCCTCTTCTTCGGGAAGACTCCTGGCCGCCGAGCGCGCATCACGGCGGCTGCCGCGGCGCACAGCAAGCATCGCCCTGGCCAAAGTTGCCTGCGCAGCCAGCTCAGGGGCGTGGCCGTCGAGCAGCTCGAGCGATTCGAGTGCCGCCTGCTCGAGGCCGAGCGCGCTGAGCACGTCGACGCGGGCGAGCAACGCCTGTCGGGCGAGCGGCTCCTCACTCAGCTTCTGCTCGATCGATAGTAACGGCACGATCGGCTCCGGCAGCTCGAAGCGCGCCTCGGCCGAATCTGCGGCCACGCGATCCACGGTCACGCGCCCGGCGGCTTTGACCGGCGGGACGAATTGGTAAGCAAGCGTGGCCTGGCCGGCTCCCAGCAGCGCGCGCGGCGCGGCGATCTGGAGCATCCAGCGATACGACGAGGTCAGCCCCGGCAGCTGAATGAGGCGGGTGAACGCGCCCGTGCTGGTCTTGACGTCGAGCTTGGAGGCACGCAGCACCCCGGCGATCAACAACGCCGGGCCGAGCTGCGGCTCACGCTCGAGCGCCTCCTCGGCATGGGCGAGTGCGCTGTCGTAATCGGCGCTCCCGATGGCCTCGACGGCTCGCTCGACGCCGGTGACGGCGCGCACGAATCTGGGCGCGGGGCCCCGCTCGGGCTCTTGTTCGCTCTCCGGCTCGACCAGCGGTGTCGATCTCGGCGCGAGTTCGCTCAAGCCGGGCACGGCAACGGGCATGGCCGCGTAGGGGTTATTGGGGCTCATCTCGGCGAGCCTACTCTGGAGCCGCTCGACGGCCTCGCCGCGGCCCTGTCGGGTGTGTACGCGCAATTGGCCGACGACAAACGGCGCAAATTCGGGGAACCGTTCCTGGCCGCGCCCGTAATGGCCCACTGCACCGGCGTAGCGCCCACGCGCCTCGTCGACGAAACCCAGCGCCCATATTGCCGCCAGCTCGCCGCCGTAGCTTCGCTCCAGGCGCGCCGCGGCAGACAGCGCCTTCTCGAAATCACCCTGCAAGGCACGGGAGGTCGCCTCGGCAGCCATCCCCCATACAGTGGTCTTTGACGGGACCGAGGCCGACGCCTCACCCCAATCAGCCGCATAAACCGCCCGGACAAATGCGCGTCGCTCGGCCACTTCGACCGGCGAGGACTCGGCGTCGTAACCGGAGAAAAGCTCTTCAATCTGTGATTTGTCGTCGGGATCGAGCTTGGCGATGCTGCGGTCGAGTTGAGCGCCGTCGCGCAGCTCACCGGGGTCACCGAGCCACTGATACGCCCCAAGGGCGGCGAGCGCGGCGACGAAGAGCGCGATGACGATCTTCACACCTCGGCTCGAACCGGGCGCACTCGATGATTGGGAAGGCTGTTGCGGCTCATCCGGGGGTGGGGCCTGGTCGGCAGCCTCCAGACGCTCGGCCTGTCCAACTTGCTTGGCCGAGACGTGCTCTGGCTCTGGCTCTGGCTCGGGTTCGGGCTCTGGCTCTGGCTATGGCAACGCCGCCTCGTCGGGAGAAGATGCGGGCTTCGCCGACAAATAGGGCTCGAGTGGCTCCTCAGCAGACTCGGCGGCCGCCTGTTGTCCCCCGTCCAAGAGCGTCTCTTCGCTGATCTGTGACGGAGCATCGGGCGGGTCGGGCGTAATCGGGTGTGCAGCCTCGGCCGGCGGACCCTCAGCCTCGGCGGATTCAGCGAGAGCGTCTTCGCTCGGCGCCTCGGCTTCAACAGGCGCAGGCGTCGGATGTGGGGGCGGCCAAATCAACTCGACGCCATCCTCTGCGGCGGCGCGCACGATCTCGCGGCCCATCGAGTCCTTCCCACGCTCGTGCAACTGCCATAGCAGCTCCTCGAAGCACGACTGGGCGTCAGGTTGTGACAATAAAATGCCGGCCAGGTCGTAACCCAGGCCGGGGGAGGTCAGATCCTCGACATAAATCTGTACGAGAAAGCCGAGAGCCGAGTCATTCGTTAAGTGGCGCTTGAGCCCCTCGATGAGCAGCACGGCAGCGCGCACTGATTGGCCGCGTTGCCGAGCTTTGCGTGCGCGTTGCTCGAAATTCATGAAGCTGCCGACTCGGGGCTCGGATCCTCGGCGGCCGACGCCGCGCGCCGATCACCGAGGCTGTCGAAGAAACCGAAGTTCAACGTGAGATCTTGACCTCTTGGGGCAAGAAGAAGCTCAGCCCCAGGGTCACCATCACGTTGTTCTTGAACTCCGGATCTGCGGTCAGCGTGCTGATTTCAGAGCGGCTGTACAGATAGTCGCGCACCTGCAGCGTGGCGGCCATGCCGTCGCTGAGGAAGAAGCGGGTGCCGATGCCGAGAGTCGGCGCAGGACGAAGCCCCTCGAGTTCCGGGTCGACCTCGCCGCCTTCGGCGGCAGCTTCAGCCGCCTCGAAGACGAATCCAAATCCACCGATGAGGTGAATATCAAAGTCGGTGATCGCCCCATTGAAGATTGAAAACTTCCCGATGATCGGAGCGTAGGTAAGCTCGGCGCCGACCAACGCCTGCACATACGAATAAGAGATATCGTCTACGTCACCGAGGCGGTTCTCGAGGTTGTCTCGCAGATCGGTGCCGAATTGGGTCACGCCGTACCCGCCGACCACGTTCAGCCCGATGCTGTTGGTCAGGTGATAAGACAACGAGGCGCCAAGGATGGCATTTCTCATATAGGCGTCGTTGACCGTCATACCGGCCAGCGGCGCCACTTCCAGGCGAGTCGAACGATAGAGGAGTTGGTGGCGAACCACCGGTCCCGTGTCGCGCGCCGTCTCACGGTCGTCTTGTGCAAAGGCGCTCGAAGATATCGTCAGCGTCGCCATAGCGGCGACCACGATCAACAAAAAGCGGCTGACAGATTGATGCGTCATAAATTTGCTCACTATCAAGTCCACGAAATTGCCCACTGCGCCCTCAGGCGCCACAACGTGCCCCGGTCCGATTACTCGGCGCCGGGTTCGCTGTATTCAAAACTCGTGGGGAGATAAAGGCTGGCGCCGGCAGCCACTGTCACAATGTTGGTCAACGCCCCCGGGCTCCCGCGCAAGTCGGCCGAGAAGATTACATCTCGAATCTCGAAGTTCACTGCGAGCCAGTCGTTGAGAAATACCCGGCTCGCCGCGCTGACCGTGCCGCCGAATTTGCTGTCTCCGCCGCTCAGAGCCACGCTCTCAGCGTCGATATAGGTACCACCGGCGGTGAGCGCGACATCGTAGTACATGATCGCCGAGTCGAATAAGGCGAATTTGCCCACGATGGGCTTGTAGCCCAGCTCCAGGCCGCCCAACCAATTGATGACCGCGGCGTCGGCGCTCGCCGATGTCTCGTTCTGAGTTTCACGAAACGCGTCGGTCGGCCCGCCGATTAGATCACCGAAGTCGTACCACTCGAAAAGCCCACCCAGATAGACGCGCTCGCCGAAGTGGTAGTTGCCGTTGACCCCTGCTTTGTAATGGCGATACAGCGAATCGTTGACCGAGACGCCGACACGCGGCACCAGGTCGAAGCGATTCTTCTGGAGCACCGGCTTGCGTTGGATGACGTGAACGGTGTCATCGAAGTCCTGGCGCGTATCGTCCTGGGCGAAGAGCGGCAAAGCGCTCGCAAAGACCAGCATGCCGACCAAAAAACCGATCAGATGCTTGGGCGAGAGTTTCGGCTGTATCATAGGGTGTCCATGCGACAAGAATCATTGGCGGCACCAGCCGGTGTGTTGGCGCCGCTTTGTATCCAGCTCAAGCGTTGTACCACTCTTTGTTAGCTTCTATGGGTATAGCACACGCGCAAATTGGTGGGCAAGCTTTGGACGGCGGCGAATTGGGGCCGTTTCCACCCCCTGAACACCTCACATAATCAGTGCTTCACATAATATACCGCCGCATAAACAGGCTTCTACATAAATAACGCATCGACGAACTCATCGGCGTCGAATTCTCGCAAGTCCTCCACGCTCTCGCCGATGCCGATATAGCGCACCGGAGCCTCGAGCTGGTCGCAGATGCCCAGAATGACGCCACCGCGGGCGGTGCCATCGAGCTTGGTCAGCGTGATGCCGGTAATCTCGACCGCGTCGTTGAACTTTTCGGCCTGAGCGATGGCGTTTTGGCCGGTATTGGCGTCGAGCACGAGCATCGTCTCGTGCGGTGCGCCGTCGAGCGCCTTTCCGGCCACACGCGCCATCTTGGCGAGCTCGTCCATCAGGTTGACATTTGTCTGCAGGCGCCCGGAGGTGTCGCAGATGATCACGTCGGTGCCCTCCTCGATGCCGCGCTCGATGCCCTCGTACATTACTGAAGAGGGATCGGCCTCGTGCTCGCCCTGGTGGATGGGCATGTCGGTTCGCTCGGCCCAAATGGCGAGTTGGTCGACCGCGCCCGCGCGGAAGGTGTCCGCCGCGATCATGAGCACCTTTTTGCCCTGGTCGCGGAACTTGCTGGCCATCTTCCCGATGGTCGTGGTCTTGCCGACGCCGTTTACGCCGACGACGAGCATCACGTAGGGCTTGGCGCTCTCGAGGGCGAGCGGCTGCTCGTGGGCCTGCAGGAGTTCGGAGGTATATTTGCGAATAAAGCCCCAGATGCGCGCCGGATCCCGCTTTTCGTCACCGGTCAGGCTCTCCTCGACGGCCTCCATGATGCGCTGGGCGACGTGGGGGCCGATATCGGCGGTAAAGAGAACCTCTTCGACCTCATCGACCATGTCCTCGTCGAGTTGGTCGCCGGCGAAGATGCCGCTGAGCCGCTCGATGAATCCGGTTCGGGTCTTCTCGAGGCCCTGGGCGAGCGTCTTCGGCTCGGTCGCTTCGGCCTTCTCGACCTCCTCGGTGGCCGCCTCGAGCTCCTCTTCGACGGGCGGCTCGGGCTTATGCTCTTCCTCGGCGACTTCCTCTTCGACCGGCTCGATTTCCTCGGCCGGCTCTTCTTCGACCTCTTCTGCGGCCTCTTCTGCGGCTGCCTCGACTTTTTCGGCAGCCTCGCGCGCGGCCTCTTCGGCTTTCTCGGCTTTCTCGGCTTCTTCTGCAGCCTCCTGCGCCTCGATGGCCGCTTCGTCAGCAGCCTCTTTGGCTTCGTCGGTCTCTTCGACGATCTCCTCGGCCTGCGGAGCTGCTTCCTCGGCCTCGTCCGCAGCGAGATCAGCTTCCTCGGCGGCCTCCTCGACTTCGTCGATCGCCTCGTCGACCTCTTCGGCTTCTCCAGCGTCGGCGGCCTCTTCGACCTCGGTGGCCGTCTCTTCGGCCTCCTCGGCGGCCTCTTGGGCTTCTTCGGCGGCCTCCTCGGCCTCCTCTCGCTTCTTGCGGGCGCGCTCGGTCGCCTCGACGGAGGTCTCGCGGCGCTTGCCCCGGCCCTTGACCCGAGCCGATTTGAGGCGCTTGATCTCGGCCAGCGACATATCGTCGGTGATCTCGACCGGCTCTTCGACCTCCATGCGGTCTTCGAGCACGTCCTTGGTGGGGACGACGCCCTCGTCTTCGGGCGGGCGACGCTCGGCGACCTCGGGCGCCTCCGGGCGGCTGAGCGCGCGCACGATGGCGTATAGCACCAGCAGCAGCACGACGACCGCTAAGGCGATCAGGCCGATCTCTACGCCGGTCAACCCGCCGTCGGCCTGGGCCAACACGGGAATCATCGCGACGGTGTAGGCGTGGTTCGATCTGTCGTTATTATCATTGGTCATACGCATTATATCTTAGCTTTTATGGATATTCTGTGGTTGTTGGCGCGCCCAACCGCCTGGACAAGCCCAGAGGCTGGACGGGCGCTGGTTTATGCGGCTTGACGGTGCTCCGCTCGGGCCAAGGCCCGGCTTCGCCCGTCGTCTGTTGCCTTTTCTAACTCTCTAACTCTCTGACTTTCTTACTCTCTGCAGTTAGGACGCAAGGCGGTCGTCGAGTTCGTGGAGGCGCACGGACACGATCTTGGAGACGCCCGGCTCCTCCATGGTGACGCCGTAGAGCATGTCGCACGACTCCATGGTGCGTCGGTTATGTGTGATGACGATCATCTGACTCTTCTGGCTCAGCTCGCGGACCATCTCGGCGAAGCGGCCGACGTTGGCCTCGTCGAGCGGCGCGTCGACCTCGTCGAGCACCGCAAACGGCGTGGGCTTGAGCGAGAAGATCGCGAAGATGAGGCTTACCGCGGTCAGCGCTTTCTCGCCACCGGAGAGTAAACTCACGTTTTGGAGGCGCTTGCCGGGCGGGCTGACTTCGATGTCCACCCCCGACTCGAGCACGTCGTCCGGCTCGGTGAGCGTCAACTTGGCGTGGCCGCCGCGAAATAGCCGCGGGAAGAACTCCTGGAAACGCTCGTTGACCGCGTCGAAGGTCTCCTGGAAGCGCTTTCTGCTCTCGCGATCCATGCGGCGAATCGCCTTATTGAGGTCGTCCATGGCCGCTTCGAGATCGAGGTGTTGGCCCTCGAGGAAGTCTTTGCGCTCTTTGGCCTCTTCGTATTCCTCGACGGCCATCGGGTTGACCGCGCCCATCTTGTTGATCTTGCGCTCCAGCTTCTTGATGCGCTTATCGCGCTCGCCGGCAGACTTCTCGACGCTCTCGGCGACCTCGGTAGCCGCGACCAGTCCCATCTCGAAGCGTTCGCGCAAATTGCGGTCGACGTGCTCGATCTCCACGCCCAGCTCTCGCAGGGACATCTCGGCCTCCTGGACATTCCCTACTTGCCCCTCGACGTCGCGGCGGCGCTCGACGATGCTGACCTCGAGGTCGCGCACCTGATCGTTGACCTGATCGAGGTGCTCTCTGGCCGCCTCGGCGGCCTTCTTGGCCTCGATATATGTCTCCTCGAGCTCCTCGACCTCGCTGGAGGTCGACTGCGTCTTGTCGGCGAACTCCTCGAGGCGAGCCTTCTGCTGGCGCGCTTCGCCGGCGAGCTTCTCGATGCGCCTGGAGGTGGTCTCCAGGGATTTCTCCAGGCGTTTGACGCTATCCTGGAGGCTTCGCTGGCGCTCCTTTTGCTCTGCAAGCGCGACCTTGCGCTCGGTCACCGCCTGCTGGCGCGCTTCGAGCTCGTCTTGGAGCTCTTCGAAGGCCTCGATGCGCTCTTCGAGTCGAGCTTCGAGCTCGGGTAGCTGCCCGCCGAGCTCCTCCTGGGTCTCGTCGAGCTCGGCGCGCTCCTTGGCGAGCTTCTCCATACGCTCTTCGAGCGGCTTCACCTCGGCCTTTATCCGTCTGAGCCGCTTGTCGGCGCGCTCGAGCTCGCGCCGCTCGGAGGCCAACTCCTGCTCGAGCCGGCGCTTCTCGAGGGACGCCTGCTCGACGGCCTGGCGCGCCTCGGTCAGCTCATCTTCGGCGAGGGTGACGTCCTCGGAGGCCAGCTCGTAGACCTCGCGAGCCTCCTCTTCCCGATCTTGGAGCGTCTGTCTGCGCTCCACGAGCTCTTTGAGCTCACGCGCCTGGCGCAACACCGTCTCGGCCTTCTCGCCGAGGTGGCCTCCGACGATGCGGCCGTCGGCAAACTCGATGACGCCGTCTTCGGTCACGCGCGCCTGCGCGCCGCCACTTGTCTCGTCCGGCTCATCGAGGGAGTCGACCACCTGCAGGCCGTCGACCAGGTCGCTCAGCGCTGCGCCGGGGTCGGCGCCCGGCGCGGAGAGCACAAAGAAACCGGCGCGGCCGGCTTCTTCCTCGGCGAGCATCTCGACGGCCTCGAGCGCCGCGCGGCGGTGCGAGACGACGATGTCGGAGAGCCGGTCACCCAAATAGGCGGCGACGGCCGACTCACGGCCGGCGGGGACGTCCAAGAAGTCGCCCACCGGGCCGAGCACATCCTCCCGGTCGATCTCGCGTGCCCACTCGAGCACCCGCCGCACACCCTCGGTATAGCCATCACCTCGCTCGCGCATCTTCTCGAGGCTCTCGATGCGCGCGGCGACCTCGATGCGCTCGGCTCGAAATTGCTCGAGCTCGTCTCGCGAGGTCTGCAGCCGCTCCTTGGCCCCTTCGAGCGTGCTCTGTGCGCGTTCTCTGCGGCGCCTGGCCTCGCCGAGCTGCTCTTCGGCACGCTCGACGTCCATCTGGAAACGGTTGAGCGCCCGACGCAGGTCTTCGGCCTCGGCGGCGACCTCCTCGATCTGAGCGTCGATATGCTCGCGGCGCTCTTCGAGGTCGGTCTTCTGGGAGGCCAGCCACTTTTTGCGGTCCTCGTGGCGCCGAAGCTTCGAGCGGGCGCGATCGAGCTCCGATCGCGCCTCCTCGCGGCTCCTCTCGGCCGAGCGAAGCTTGTCCTTGAGCTCGGAGAGGGCCTGCTCGGCCTGCCTGAGGCGCGCCTGAGAATCCTCGGGAGATTCGTCGAACTCCGCCAGCTCGGCCTTCACCCGATCGAGCTCCGCCGAGAGGCTCTTTTGCCGGTTTAACTGCTCTTCGTGCTCGGTGGTCGCCTGCTCGTGGCGCTCTTTGGCGTCCTTGATGGAGTCGTCGAGGTGCTTTCGATTCGACCGCGCGAGGTTGAGCCGAGTGTCGAGCTTGTAGAAATGCTCGGTGAGCTCGGCGTGCTTCTTCTCGGCCTGGAAGGCTTCGACCTTCTGCTCGGACAGTTGGCTCTCGAGCTTTTCGAGCGACCCGCGCATCTTTTCGACACCGGTGCGGCCCTTCTCGAGCCTTTCCCGAAGCTTGCCGGCCTTGTCCGTAAGTGCGCCGCGCCGGTCGACGATGGCCGCGATCTGCAGGGTTCGCAGCTCCTCGCTCAACTTCTTGTAGCGCTCCGCGCGTCGAGCCTGTCGCTCGAGGCTTCGCAGCTGCTTGTCGACCTCGGCGACCACGTCGCTGACACGCTGGAGGTTTTGCCGGGTACGATCGAGTTTGCGCTGGGCGCGGTCTCGCTGCGCCTTATAACGGGTGATGCCGCTGGCCTCCTCGATGATCAGCCGGCGCTCCGAGGGCTTCGCACTGACCACGAAGGCGATCTCGCCCTGCTCGATGATCGAGTAGCCCTGTTTTCCAAGCCCCGTGCCGGCCAGCAAGTTCCGGATATCCATCAGCCGGCACTGCACGTTGTTGATCAGGTATTCGCTGTCCCCGGAGCGGTGGAGTCGGCGAGTGATCGAGATCTCGGCCATATCCCGATATTCACGAGGGATCGCGTCGCTCCACACCGGCTCGTCACCGTCGATGGCCGCGCCCTCTTCGCCGGTCTCGAGCGTGCCCGCCTCCTGCTCGGGGGGGGCTTCTGGAGGGGCAGTATCGGGCGAAGCAACATCGACTGAATCAGCATCGGCCGAAGTAGCCTCGTGCGAAGTATTCTCCTCGAAGGCGTCGTTCTCGAAGGTCAGCGTCACCTCGGCCATGCCGGCGCCGCTGTGGTTTTGGCTGCCGGCGAAGATGACGTCCGACAGCGACGAGCCGCGCAAGCTCTTGGGCGACATATCACCCATCGCCCACTTGAGCGCGTCGACCACGTTGCTCTTGCCGCAGCCATTGGGCCCCACGATACCATTCATGTCATCGCTGAGCTTGATGGTCACCTTGTCCTTGAAGGACTTAAACCCCACCAATTGGATTCGACGTAGTTTCATACCGCTCGAAGACTCGAAGTACCTGCCGCGCCCGCACACCGGGCGCGCAGTCGCCGGAAGTTAACCCCTGCACGCGTTGCTTTCAACCGGGAGATGCGAGGTTGCACCACTCATGCTTGCATCCCGGCCAACCATCGGGAAACATATAGATCAAATAACCCGCTTATTCCTGGTGAAATTCGATGGATATCCTGAAGTCTCGTTTTCTGCTCGTCCTCCTCCTGCTTTCGATGGCGCTGGTTAGCTGCGGCGACGACGGCGAGGACCCCGGCCTCGTCGGCGGCCAATGCCACGACAATCGCGATTGCGCCCCCGCGGCCCGATGCCTTCGCGGCGGTGACTACCCGGACGGGTTTTGCAGCGTATACTGTTCCGATTCGCGCGACTGCCCCACCGAAACCGAGTGCATCGACAACGACGACGGCGTCTGCCTCTTCACCTGCCGCGACAACCGCGACTGCCCACCACGCTGGGAGTGCGAACGTGAAGACCTGCGCGGAGCACGGGGCGAGGCATGGGTTTGTAAGGGCTAGACAGTCGGCGACATGTCGTTTCAATGATTCAATGGCGCTCCGTGGGCTCTGCCGTGGATCCAATGGTTCCACGCTTCCATGGCTTCAAGCCTCCACGATTAACAGCACTCCAAATGTCCTAAGTACAGACACGTAAGTTGTGTAATTTACGAATCGTGCCGGGCTTTACGTACCGCCTTGAGAAGACGCACCTGTTCTTGGTTCTTGGTCTTGGTTCTTGGTTCTTGGTTCTTGGTTCTTGCCTCTAATTGCAGCGTCTTTACCAAGAACCAAGAACCAAGAACCGTGGCGAATCAAAATAATGCGCCGAGTGTCTCGGACTGCTCGTAATGAACAAGCTTTCCGAGACTGTACTTAGCCCCCGGCAGACCACCCAATGCGCAATAGCGCACTTGATAATACCACAACCGGTTAGCAACTTATCAAGTGCGATGGACGAGCCACTGAACAAATACGACGCCCGTAAGCTGATTCGCCAGATTAAAACTTCTGGCAGCGTCCGATTTGCTCGCCACGCCAATGAGTGCATGAGTCAGCGAAACATCACTGAGAACGACGTGAGGGTTGCGCTTAACGGCCCTGTTGTCAGCGTCGACCTCATCGAAGGCTCTTGGCGCTATCGAGTCCAGGGCCGCAACCTTATTGTCGTGGTGGCTTTTCGCTCCGAAACAATTGTAGTGGTCGTCACCGTCTGGAGGTCTTGAAATGAACATCGAATCCGAGAACAAGTGCCTGATCTGCGGTCAGAAGATGACCCCACATACTGAGAATTACCCACTGAAGGCGCTCCAAGGGACGGTGCTACTAGACGTGACTGTCTGGCGATGTGCTGAGTGCGGGGAATACGAGATCGAAATCCCCCGTCTCGAAGAGCTCATGAACACTGTTGCCGCAATGGTAATCGGGCAAGAGTCGAGGCTTACGGGTGACGAAATCCGCTTTCTAAGAGACTTTCTCGACCTCAAGCAAACCGCGCTAGCCGCTAAGCTGGGGATCGACTCCACGCACCTCTCAAGAGCCGAGAACGGAGACCCCCTGGGGCAACAGACAGATCGTCTTCTACGGATGATTGTCGCCTACGAGATTCGTATGGAGGGCTACGCCGATCAACTCGAAACCGTAGCCAACACGGAGCCTACCGAATGGCGTGCAAAGATCGCCTTTCGCGGAGACCATTGGGAGCCAGCAGCTTGAGGCTGGCGTGGCTGCTCTGCAAGGCGCCCTACCGATCAGCACCGCCCTCCAACGAAGCCTCGAGCGCCGCGATGCGCCCCTCGAGCGCCCGACGGCGCTCCGGCTCGAGAAGGCCGTCGATGAACTCGAGTTCTCCGCCGTCTCCCACCGTCAGCGGCAACGGCAGCGTGCGAAGCGGCTCGGAGTAAAATTCGAGCTGGCGGCCCTTCGATTTGCCGAAGCGGCGCAAATAGCGCGCCGTGTCTTCGCTGTTGAGCACGACCATCAGCGTCAACAGGTAGCGCAGCGGCTCATCGACCGAGTCGGGCGCGTTCAGATAGGTGCAATCGCTCGATACGCAACTCGCCGACAAATCCAGCGCAAAGCACGGCTGGGGCGCCCGCCTGGGGACGACGAGCTTTGGGGCTGTCTGCTCGGCACGGTTTCGCGGCCAATGCAGCCGGTACCAGGGCATCGTGCCGCGCCGGACCTCTCGGCGATGCTCGAGCACGGGACGAAACCGGCCGAGGTGTTCTTCGAGCAGCGCCTCGTTCGCCTCGTTGACCTCGCCGTCGACGTACAGCGCCACCTCGTCGGACGGTGGTGCCAGAACAATATCGTTGGGGGCCAGGCTGCTCGCGCGCAACACGGCCCGAAGCACCGTGGGGCCCAGAGATTCGAGCGCGTCGGGCAGTTGGTCGCGCGGGATCAAAAAGATCGGCTCGCCGCGCTCCGGTAGATCGCTCCCGTCGTCGTAGCGCTTGGGGTGGCGGCCGCTGAAGCGATCGGCCCCGCTGACAAAGCCCTGGCGGTCGTGAGCCAGCTCGCTCAGCGGGGTGCCCTGCTCCTCGAGTCGGCGGCCCCACTGGCGCGTGGCTCGCTCGACGAACGGCGTCCAATTGTCGGCGCCGAAGGCTGCCGCCGGTTGCGTCCAGACCGTCGCGAGGCTCGACTCCGAGCGGGCATCTCCAGCGACGAGCTCTTCGACGAATGCGGGCCAATCGTCCGGCTCGCGCTCCAGCGACACTGCCTTTGTTTTGACCTCCGGCTTTGCGCGAACGTCTGACGACTCGGCCCGGCGAAATATGCTCAAAAGCGAGTGCTGGCCCGGCGCATCTCGAAAGACCCCGGTCTCCTCCAAGCGTACAAAGAGCTCCGGCGAGAGTCGCTCGGCCAGGTCTGCGCGGGCGGTTCGCGCGCTTGTGGCCGTCAGCCAGTAGGCGGTCGTCAGCAGCACCAGGCGCCCGCCGGGCCGCAACAAGGAGGCGCCTCGGTGAAAGAAGAGATATTGCAGGTCCATACGCGCCACGAAAAAATCCGCCAGGTGCGGATGCGCCCGTTTGAGCCTCTCGAAGAGCTCGCGGTGGCCCTTCTCGCGCACATAGGGCGGATTGGCCACGACCGCCGCGGCGCGGCCGTCGAAGGCACTGAAGCGATCGTCTTTCGCCAACCCGTCGCCCACGTAGATGCGATCGACATCCGGCGGCGAGCCGCCCCGCTCTAGTCGCACTTGTTCGAGTCTCACCGAGGCCAAGTTGATGGCGGCCGCCACGGCCAAAAGCTCGTGCTGCTCGACGCCGGCCAGCCGCACCTCGGGTCGGCGTCGCGCGACCGCGGCGAGCAGCGTGCCCGCGCCCGCCGCCGGGTCGACGACCCACTCGCCCGGCTTCGCCTCGACCGCCGACGCCATCCCATCGGCGAGCGGCGTCGGTGTCAGGTAAATGCCGTCACGGCGGCGCGCCTGATCAGCGAGCGCGGCTTGAATCGACTCGATGGGGGCCCGATCGGGCGCCTCGACCGCATCGCCGTCGACCCCAGCCAACCACCGCCGCACGACGCCTTCGCCGACAATGGGCGCGATCATCTCGGTGATCAACTCCGGCTCCCAGCCGCTTTGCTCGGCGGCCAGGTGTGCCCATGCGAGCCGCGCCAATTGCGTACAGGCGAGCGGCTCGGCGGCGAGTGTTGCGGAGGCCACCGGGCCGGAGTCTACTAGATCGGTGGAGATCGTTTCAGGGGCGTTGGAGTTCAAATCTTGGTCGTTTCGTTTGCGGGATACGCCGTCGGACACCCATTTCGCGGGCATTTGGGCGAACTGTTCCTACGTCTCATTTGTATGAAACGCCAGATTGAGTATGATGAAGGTGACGACAATTCCCTCATTCTGTCAATTGGCGTCCGTGACGACGATTTTGCGTCGAATGAAGTCGCGTCATGGCGTTGTAGGTTCGTGTCAGCGGTCCTGGCACGCGTGAATATCCGCCCCTCTGGCGTGCGGGTCCCGGGATAACGCCCGGCCTGAGAGTGTAATGAGCGAGAGCGACAGCATAGTCAGCCCCGGCACGATCTTGGCCGATCGGTACAAGCTCACCGAGGAGATCGGCCGCGGGGGGTTTGGGATGGTTTACCGCGCGCGCCAGATCAATATGGACCGCGACGTGGCTATCAAGATCTTGCCGCCCAAGTTCATGTCGATCCCCGACGTGGCCGAGCGCTTCCGGCGCGAAGCTCGCCTGGCCAGCCGGCTTCGCCACCCCAATACCATCACCGTGCACGATTACGGCAAGCAGGAGAACCTGCTGTTCATCGTCATGGAGTTGCTCGAGGGCGAGGATCTGGCCGACCTGCTCATCCGCAAGCCGACCGTCTCGATGGACCGCATTCTGCACATCGGTCGGCAGGTGCTCAAAAGCCTGCACGAGGCCCACGGCCACAAGATCGTGCATCGTGATTTAAAGCCCGAGAATATCTTTTTGACCCACATGGGCGGCGAGGAAGACTTCGTCAAAGTCCTCGACTTCGGCATCGCCAAGCTCGCCATGCCCGAGGTGGCCTCGGACGACGATCGCCAGCTTCGCAAGCTGACCATGAGCGGCAGTACCGTGGGCACACCGACGTATATGTCTCCCGAGCAGGCCGCCGGCGAGGAAGTCGACGGTCGGACCGATCTGTACGCGCTGGGCGTCATCCTCTACGAGATGGCTTGCGGGCGCCCACCGTTCAAGCATGACAACCCCGTCAAAGTGATGCGCAGCCACCTCTTCGAGGAGGTTCCGCGTTTTCCGGACGGGCCGCTGCGTGACTCGCGCTTCGAGTCGATCATTCGCAAGGCGCTCTCCAAGGACAAGGCGAAGCGGTTTGACTCGCCCCACGAGTTCCTCAACGCGCTCGAGGCGAGTCCCACTCAGATGCTCGAGCGCGACCACTTCGACGAAGAGCCGCCGACCATCGAGCTGCCGGGGGCCGACGAGGAATCGCTCGACTCGGATAGCTTGGCCTTCGAACGCACGGCCTCTTATGACGTCGAGAGCTCCGACGAACTGTCGCCGCGCTCGCCGCATAGCACCGACGCTATGCTGGCGGCACGAACCTCCTCGGCGAGCGACTCCGAGGAGTCGATCCCGTTCGGCAACGTGCCCGAGCAGCGAGACCGTGTAACCGAGGGCGCCCCGTCGTCGTCGAATTTGACCGAGGCCTCCGGGCTATCCAACCGCTCGGACCTCCACAGCCAGCCCTCGCCATCTTCGCCGCCGGCCGGGTTTCAGTCCGGCGCCTCATCGTCATCGATCATCTCGGTGCTCGAGCCCGGCCCCGAAGACGAGGTCATCCTGCTGACCAACAAGAAGGAAGATTCCACCGCCGAGGCTCAGGCCGACGAGGCGAGTATCTCCACCGATCCCCCCGGCTCAGCCGCGACACAGGCCGGTGCGCCAGACAACGACGCGATGGTGGCCGACGAACCCTTCGAAGAGGTGGCCGCAGCCGACAGCGGTCCGCGCGGCGGCGAATGGTCATGGGGCCACTATGAAGACCAAGACCAAGACCACCACCAGCCTCGACGAGCTGATAGCAATGGATTGGATGAGTTTGAAGAATTCGAGCCGAGCGGCTCGGGACGGACGCTGTTGTGGGTGGTGCTGCTTATCGTCTTAGCCGCGGCTGGAGCAGCCGCCTATTTGCACCAGAGCGGGCAACTCGAGCTCTTCTGAGACCGCTCACCCCGATAAGCCGAACCAATCACGCGAACCATCCATTCGGCAAGTCAGTCGTCCAACCCGACGCTAATCTCGTAGGGCTCACATGACGAGCCGCGCCTTGCCTTTACATGTACGAAGTACAACCCGGGTGGCAGATCCAGGCTGAGCCGCTCTTCGGCTCCAGCGCCCGCACGATTGACCTCGGCGATGAGCCCGCCTTCGTCGTCGAGGACCTCGAATCCGAGGTTGAGGGGGTTGGCGCCCAGGAGCAGGTGCACCTTCCGAGGGGTCATTGGCGCCGGCGAGGCAGCCGGCGCCGACTCGGCGTCCGCCGGCTGGCGCATAGCTCGATCGTCTTCGCCCAGCCCCTCGGCGGGCTGCTCCGCCTGTGGCTCCGGAGCCGGATGGGGCACGGCGAATGCGTAGACGTCGACGTCCCCCGACTTGGCGATATAACCCGTGCGCGGGCGCTCCGCAGTCAGCTTGTCGGCCTCCTCACGGGTCCCATTGGGCTCGATCTCGAGGCCCTCTTTGCTCTGCACGTCCTCGGCGACCAAACGGTAGTCAAAGCCCGTCTGGAGGCCGGCCTCGGCGGCGTCGAGCAGGCGCACTTCGACGTCGATCGAGTCGTCTTCGACCACCTGATTGCACAAAACCACAGGTTTACCGGCCTCGTCGGCCTCGATGATCTGCAACTCGCTGCCCTCGGCCGACGCTCCCCAGCCCAGCGCGATCGTATCCTCCTCGCGCGCCGGCGCAGCCGACACACGCACGAGGTGCTCGGGCGGCTCCTTGTCGTCGACGGCCTCGAGCGGATCCGGAGGCAGCTGGGGCTCTTCGAGCTCTCCATCTCCTTGTTGCTCTTCGTCGTCCTGCTCTAGTTCTTCCAACTCGCTTTCCGCTTCCTCAACGGCGTCTGCGTCGCCTTCACTCGGCTCGCCCTCTTCTGGCTCGCCTTCGCTTGGCTCGCCCTCCTCGGGCTGTGCTTGTTCGCTATCATCTTCGGCCGGTTCACCGTCGGGGATGCCGTCGACGAAGACGCGGAATCGATCGACATCCTCGTGCAGGTGAAAATAGCCGGCCAGACGTGCGCCCAACTCGATCTTTTGCGCCGCGGCGGCGGTGTCATTGGGCTCGGCCTCCAGCTCGTGATCTGCAGGCGGATGCGACAACAGCTTGAGGCGATAGCTCGACTCACGGTCGTAGGACTCGCCGGCGGTCAGCACGATCCACACCCCGAGGACGTCCGGGGGAAGCGCGAGGTTGGGCACGCCAGCCGCGCGGTCGGGCGGCACG